>NZ_CP136051.1:5105833-5419166 GCF_032999765.1 Imperialibacter roseus
AGATTTCCCGCTTGATCCAATTTCAAAGGGAAGTTGATGCTTGTTTTTGCTTACCTTTTGTTTGCCACTACAAAACAAACCTGTAGGTGAACTTGAAAAGGAAAATATTGTGCCCCCGTTCATCAAAGTCAAAAGAGTATTTGTCATGATCAGGATGGGAGTCGTAGAAGGCACCATTTCTTTCCCTTGTCCAGACCAGGAACAGTGTGGAGCCAGGTATATACTCCCATCGAACGACCATATTGGAGCGGAACTGTCCAAAATTGAAATCCGGTTTTCCGAAGGAGTAATCGGACGTGCCATCGTTGTTTTCATCAACAAAATATTGGTCGTTGCCGGTTGACATGACACTGGCAGGAAGCGGAATGTAACGCTGACTGTACTCCGAGGCGCTGGCGTCGGTGATGGATTTAAACTCGCTATATTTTCCTGAAGTGCCGAAAGGCTGCCCGTAGTATTGAACCGAAAGATTCGGAGTGATCATGTACGTAGCCCTGAACACAACCCTGGCCGTGGTCTGGTCTATTGTCCCCATTATGTACCTGCTACCATCATCTGTGGTGGGCGACGAAACATATTGTAATTGATTCTTGCTGGTTTCAAAGGTTGGAGAAACAGAAATGTTCAAAGCGTTGGTTGGCCTCAGTGTAAAATTAAAATATAAGCCAGCATATCTGCGATAATTCTCCCTACCGACCCCAAACTCAGGATTTACGTTGACATGAAATTTTTTCCTTGGATCGGTGCCTGTGTAAGCCCAGAAATTGAACATGCCGGGATAAGCAATGGTTGGGCCGCCCCTCAAATCAGCGTTGGAAGCGCTTCGGACTCGGTAGGTAATGCCACCGCCCGACTGCCAAAAGTTTTTGAACTCGGCGTGCGCATTCACATTGTATCCTTCGTTGAGGCTACGCCAGCCAAAATCGTACTCTTTCCACTGGTTGATATTATAGCGCTGCCACCGGGTTATGCCTTTGGCCTGCAGTATCCGGTATTGCATCCAGAACCACTGCGAAATATTGTCTGTTTGCGCCAGGTAACCAATATCATTCAATTCGAACCCCGGCGACTGCCAAACAATGCCGAGGTCGCTGATAAGGTTACCACTTTTCTTCCCCACAATCACCTCACCGCCTGTGCCTGTTAGCGACGTGCGTGTTGGGTCGTACTCGGTGTGATCGTTATCGGGCCGCTGAAAATAACGCTCAGACGACAGCTGCGTATTGGAAATGGCCTCAGCACTTCCCTTTACATGGCTCATCATTATTTTGCTGCTGACGTAGTATTTTCTTTCACTCCAGTTGTGCAGAAAGTCGACACCTGCAGAGTACGCCGCATCATGCAGCCAATCCAGCTGCTGGTCTTTAATATTGCGGTTTACGCCAGTTACAATGCCGCCAAGTATCGAATTTCCCTTGTTAATATCCTGCTGCCCCCGGGCTACAAAGTAATTAGTGAACGGCTCAATTGCCTCTTTTCTGATATGGCCGAGGCTATCAATTTCCGCATACTCTTTCGAGGTCGCACTTTCAAGGATTCCCCAGGAGAATCCTTTTTTATTCTTGCCAGTCAGCTTGGCAGCGCCAAGAATGGTTGTCCGGTTGTTGGGCTTTACGTATTCGTCGACAGCATCGGGGCCAGAAGCATCCGTATCTACCCCTCCTTGCGGCTGCCTGCCAATCCGGCGTGAGTAGAACAGGATGTTGTTATCGTTTTGCGAAACAGGAAAATTGAGGGTATTGTTTCCTTCGGTAAAGAAGGGTCTTCGTTCCTGAAAAAAAAGCTCGAAGGCGCTCAGATTGACCTGCGAAGGATCCGCCTCCACCTGTCCAAAATCGGGGTTAACGGTAAGGTCAAGTGTGACGTCGCTGGTGATTCCGATTTTTGCGTCAAGGCCCACGTCTGCTCCGGCAGAACGGCCAGTTAAGTAAGGGTTGCCCTCTTCCTTTTCAAAGCGCTCCATCTTTGTAACTACATACGGCTGAATCTCCAGCTGCTTCTGTGGCTTTATTCCCTTAATTCCAGTCATTTCACCCATCAGGTGGACATAACCAGCAGCATCAGGAGGGATATACTGCCACTGCGAGCGCTCCTGGTTGCGGAAGTAAAGGCGCTGCACTTGTATGCCCCAGGTTAACTCTGGTTTTTCAGCAAATCGGAGCTGGCTTAGCGGAATTCTTATTTCGGCGACCCACCCTTCTTCATCAATGCTTGTTTTGAGATACCAAATAGGATCCCAACTGTCGTCCCAATTGTCGCCGTTGTTCGAAATGTACTCATCTCCCTTTACACCGGAGACGGAGGAAGTGAAAGAAAACGCAGTTCTTTTGTCGTAGTAGCTGTCAATATTAATTTCTACCCAGTCGCCATCGAATCCGTCTCTCCGTGACATCCGCCTTACTATTTTGTCGGGCTCAGGGTCGTAGCACCTGAAAGCCACGTAGAGGTTTTTAGCGTCGTAAAGTATCTTAAACTTAGTCTGCACTGTGGCTGGCTTGCCTTTGTCGGGGTTTACCTGCCGAAAATCGCCCCCGGCCCAGTCTACCTCTTCCCACACAGGGTCGTTGATGTAGCCGTCGATTTCGGGAGCGGCTCCAATAATGTGAGCCGTGGTGTATGATTTAGTAGAGTTTGACTGAGCCTGAGCAAAAAAATGACCGGCCACCAATAAAAATAAAATGGTATGCTTCATTGAGAGTGATAGGATTTCTACTGTATATCACTCCCAAAGACACCAAACGTTACAATTCCGACGCAAATTATTTCAGAAATACTCAAGCAAAGGACGGGCTGATGAATCAGTCGGCAAAGTTCAAAGTCCCGTTTCTTTGCGTGATACACTTTTTATAAAGCGACAAGGATTCCGTTACTCCGTTCGTAGCGACCCAGCCGGGTTTCTTATCGCCGCCTTGATCGATTGATAGCTCACTGTCAGCACTGAAATGAGTACTGCAGCGCTGGCGGCAGCAACGAAGAACCACCATTTCAACTCAATGCGGTAAGCGAAACCTTCCAGCCAGCCGTCCATGGAGTACCAGGCTATTGGCACGGCAATGAGGCAGGCTACAACCACCAGCTTCAAAAACTCCTGTGAAAGCAAAAACACTATGCCCTGCACAGAGGCTCCCAGCACTTTGCGTATGCCAATCTCTTTTACTTTTTGCTCTGCCGTAAAAGTGGAAAGACCGAACAAACCAAGACAAGCGATAAAGATGGACAGCCATGTAAAGTTTTGGATCAGGCCAGCAAACTCTTCGTCGCTTTCGTACTGGCGACCGAATTCTTCGTCAAAGAACGTATATTCATAAGGGTGGGCTGGCAACATCGTTTTCCACATGCTTTCCATTGAAGCGAGCACTTCTTTAGTTTGAGAAGCATCTATTTTCACTGACAGCGTTGAGGTCGGATTGGGGTTGAAGGCAATGATGATGGGCTCAATTTTGTGACGCATACTGGCGAAGTGAAAGTTCTTCACCACACCCACGACAGTTCTTTCAGCTGGCCCATACCCAATCTTTTTTCCAACTGGCTCGTCCCAGCCCAAAGCTGCCGCCGCTGCTTCGTTGATAATCAGGCTTTGCTGCTCGTCGGCAGGAAAGTCCTTTGAGTAATTTCTCCCTTTTACTATTTCCATGCCCATGAGCGGAAAGTAGTCCTCATTGACTGACATCACGCTCACGATCCACACGTCATCAGGGTCGCTTCCCTCCGGCCTGATGCCCCGGCGCCCGAAACCCCGGCCCGGCATGCTCGAAGAGTAGGCGGCTGACAAAACGCCTCTCTGCTGTAGCAGCTCATTTTTCATGGCCTCAGCCTTCTGCTGAACAGTCTGGTCGCTCAGGCTTAACGTAATAACCTGCTCTTCCGAAAAGCCCTTGTCGATGCTTTTGATATAGTTGAGCTGCCTGCCAACCACCACTGTTCCAATGATCATGGTGACAGAGGCAGTAAACTGAATGATCACCAGCAACCTTCGAAGCCAAACACCACTTTTCCCTGTTTTAAAGTTGCCACGAAGCACCTTGAGAGCCTGGAAGCCAGACAAGAAAAAGGCTGGATAAAAGCCGGCCAGCACCCCGATGCCCAATGTAATGCCTAAAATGCCCACCACGGTGGAAGCATCAGAAAGTAGGTAAACCAACAGGTTATCCGGGATACCAAAATCAAGGTAGCTCGACAAGAGACCAACTGCCAGCAGAGACACGAGCATGGCGATGGTGCATAGCAGGATGGCTTCACTTAAAAACTGAACCACTAATTGCGGTTTGTAGGCGCCCAATACTTTGCGCATGCCCACCTCTTTGGCTCGATTGGCCGAGCGGGCTGTACTGAGGTTCATAAAGTTGAAAGTGGCGATCAGAATGACAAACAAGCCCACCATCAGCAGCGTGTACACATAGTTGAGATCGGTTTTTTCAAAGTTGAAATTGTCAAACAGTATTCCTGTTGAGCTCAGATGCACGTCGCTGAGGGGTTGCAAGGTGACCGAAAAGTTCTCACCCACATCATTCTTTCTAATCAGCGCTTCCATATCTGCTTCTGTAGCTTCCTCGCTGGCACCAGGCTCAAGTACCGCATAAGTGGTAATAGCAATCGACCGCCAGGTACTCAGAAACTGCCTGGTAGAGCTGTCCGCCTCGGTAGGCACCAGCGATGCCAGCACATCGAACCTCAGGTGTGTGTTTGTTGGCAGGTCTTTTACGATCCCCACCACTTGCATATTGGTTGAGTTGTCAATCTCAAAGGTCTTTCCCATGGGGTCTTCTACCCCAAACACTTTTTTGGCGAAGCTTTCTGTCAAAACCGCTGTGTTCGGGTTCAACAACACTGTTTCCTTATTGCCCGCCAGCAGCTCCAGGTCAAACACATTGAAAATCGAGTTTTCAACATAGGCGCAGTTCTCCGTGTAAAGCGGCACATCGTTGTACTCGACCAGGTTTCGGCCACTGTAGCTGATCCGGGTGGTTTCTTTCACCTGACTGAGTTCTGTCTTCATGGCGGGGCCAATAGCAGGCATGGTAATCCCGACCAGGTTGCTGCTGACTCCCAGCGCCTCATCGATGGTGAGCACCCGGTAGATGTTGTCCTTTTGGGTGTTCCAGTCGTCGAAACTGAGCTGGTTTTTGGCAAAAAGAAAAATGAGCATGGCACATGTGAAGCCAACGATGAGCCCTCCAAGGTTAATGATGGAGGTTTCCCTGCTTTTCAGGAGATGCCTGAAAGCAAGTTTGAGGTAGTTTCCAATAAGCATAATTAGTCCTTTTTTGAGTTGTCCTTTTGTAATCTACTGAATTTTAGAATGTTCAGTTCTTCAATATAACGTTATTGGTTGTTGCAGTAAGGGATTTAACGATTTTTAACACATGGGTTGCTTAAAGTTGCGGATCGGTAAATCACGGAATGGCTACGGAGAATTCAGATGTTGGTTGGGGTGAAAAAAGTCGGGATTTTTTGACTACGCAAAGACGACGAGAACAACCGCCGGCTTTGCTACTTAGTGTGAATTAGTTCGTGCAACACGTTCAAAAGAAAACTGCTTCAACATCTCATCCAAACTCCCGCACGCTTCCGGTTGCAGCCCCAGCCAACCACCGAGCTTTCGGAACAGTTTTGCCTTGTCCTGCGAAAACTCATCCAACACTGCTGACGACCGCTGCGACTTGGAAAGCTTCACTCCCCCGTCCAGGATCAGCGGGTGATGAAAAAATTCTGCATGAGAAAAAGTGCCCAGCCCCAGCTTTTGAGCCAAATACAGTTGCGCCACCGAGCTTTCAAAAAGGTCCTCTCCCCTCACAATAGCGTTCACCCCAAAGTGCACATCATCAACCACCGAGGCCAGGTGATAGGCCGGAATGCCGTCTCTTCTTCTGACAACAAAATGAGATTGAGCATATGACAGCTTTTCTACAGTTGTATCATTTTTGAATCTCTTCATTTGAACCACTGCCATTCCTTCGGTCTTAAGACGCCAGCTGATATCAGGGCCATGGAGCTCAAGGCCTTTGTGCTGACATATTCCCTCGTAGTTGTGCGCTTCAATGAGCTTTTTCACCAGCTTTCGGGAACAATCGCAGCCGAAAACCGCCCCTTCGTTCTCCAACTTTTGCAAAGCAGCCTCATAAAGCTCCATGCGGCGAAGTTGGGAAAATTCTTTTTCAAACTGCTCAACAGAAGAAGGCCCCAAATCCCAATCCAGCCCGAGCCATTCCAGCGTGCGAAAAATGTTCTCAACGTACTCCGGCCTCACTCTTTCCTGATCCAGGTCGTCGATCCGGAGTAAAATTTGCCCATTGTTTTTTCGGGCCAATAACCACGTGATTAGAAAGGAATAGACATTGCCGATGTGTAAAAAACCACTGGGAGTGGGTGCAAATCGGGTAATGGGCGCAGGTAGCTGTAACTTTTGCAAACCGTTTACAAACGTTGTTTTTTCCGTTCGTCTAAGTTCGGCTGGTAAAAACGAAAAAGCCAGATTACTTCAATGAATATTTGACAATCAAAATCTAATAAATGAACGTCACTTCGAACCGCCACCAGGCGGGAGAAGTCTCCTCAAGGTGACTCTGATCTCCACGGGTAGACTTCCCTCGTAGGACTTCTCACACTAAACCGTTTACTATGAAAAGGATTCTTACTGTTTGTTTTATGCTGGCGTGTGCCCCCGCACTGTTGATGGGCCAGGCCAAAAAGTACAGTGCCAAACAAATTGAAGCGCTGAAAAAAGAAGCGGCCGCCAAGGTTGAGGCTAACGCCAAACTGGCCCAGGTAATGGTCGACAAGGTATTTAGCTTTTCGGAGCTCGGCTTTCAGGAAGTGGAAACATCGAAATACCTTACGGGTATTCTCGAAGAAAATGGCTTCACCATCGAACAAGGCATTTCAGGCATTCCTACAGCGTGGTTTGCCAAATGGGGCAACGGCAAGCCAGTCATCGCTATCGGCTCCGACCTTGACTGTATCCCAAAAGCATCGCAGAAGCCTGGCGTAGCCTACCACGACCCGATTGTGGAAGGTGCTCCCGGGCATGGTGAGGGGCACAACTCCGGCACACCGCTCAACATTGCCGCCGTGTTGGCAGTGAAGGAGATCATGGAGCGGGAAAAAATGTCAGGAACGCTGATCGTTTGGCCTGGCGTAGCGGAAGAGTTGGTAGGCACCAAAGCGTTCTACACCCGTGACGGCTATTTCGACGATGTGGACATTTCCATCTTTACACATGTGGGCAACAACTTTGGTGTTTCCTACGGGCAAGCCTCCGGTACCGGCCTGATTTCGGTGGAGTACTCTTTTGAGGGTGAGGCGGCTCATGCTGCTGGCGCCCCCTGGAGAGGTAAAAGTGCTTTGGATGCCGTAGAGCTTACTTCTATCGGCTGGCAGTACCAGCGGGAGCACCTTGATCCGCTGCAGCGCTCACACCACGTGATCAAAGATGGTGGTGATCAGCCCAATGTGGTGCCTTCCAAGGCTTCCATCTGGTTTTACTACCGCAACGTGACCTACCCAAAAATCATGGAGATGTATGAAAAGGGCAATCGCATTGCCGATGGTGCCGCCATGATGACAGGCACCACAGTCACCCGCAGAGTGCTGGGCAGCGCCTGGCCCCGCCACTTCAACAAAGTGATCGCAGAAACCATGTACGAAAACATCAAAAAGGTCGGTCTGCCTACCTGGAGTGATGACGACCAGACTTTGGCTAAGGCGCTGCAAAAGGAGCTCGGCAATCCCAAGCAAGAGGGGCTACCGACGGCACTTGACACGTTGAAACCACCGACACGCAATTTCGTGAGCGGTGGCTCTGATGATATTGGCGACATCAGCTGGAAGCTGCCAACAGTTACCATGCGGTTTCCTTCCAACATCCCAGGGCTGCCAGGTCACCACTGGGCCAATGCTGTAGCCATGGCCACACCTATTGCCCACAAAGGCGTGGTGGCAGGTGCCAAGGCTGAGGCCATGACGTTGGTGGATTTTCTACTGAAGCCAGAGCTGGTAACACAGGCCTGGGACTATTACCGCAATGTGCAGATGATGGACACTGAGTATAAGCCGATGATTGCTGACGATGAGAAGCCGGCAACTCATTTGAATACCGAAATTCAGGATGAATTCCGTCCACAGCTGAAGCCGTTTTACTATGACGAAAGCAAGTATGGCACTTACCTGGAGCAGTTGGGCATTAAGTACCCGACGGTGAAGAGTGAGCAATAAAATTGTCAATAACTGATCGAAAAAGGGCCGTTTTGAAGTGGCCCTTTTTTGTTTCATGAGTAAATCCCCGTTCTACTTACCTCCACAGTCACTTAAAAAGACATTATTCGTATATTTGAGAAAACCATGGTTTATGAAGGCATTTGAGTTCACAACCAAGATTAAAAAGAATAAGATCGATATTCCCTCCAGGCTTCAGAATGAAATTGCTCAATCTGAAGATGGAGCTGCGAGAGTAATTATTTTACTGGAAGAGTCGCCCATTCGTGATGAAAGTGCGCTAGGGCAGCTGGTGGTTGAAAAATTTCTTGAAGGTTATGATGAGTCTGATGCTATTTATGACACCTACAAGATAGATGAGTAGGCTCAGTTTTGGTGATGTTGTGCTCCTGAAATTTCCTTTCACTGATAATTCTGCATCAAAAAGAAGGCCTCCGCTAGTCATCAGCGATTTTGAAGACGGCGATATTATCGTTTGCAGAATCACCAGCAGGCTATACCAAATCGCTTTCGATATTGTCCTGACTAACTGGGAAAAAGCAGGTTTAAAACTCCCCTCAATAGTACGAATCCATAAAATAGCTACACTGACCAAGAACATGGTCGAATTGAAAATGGGAGAAATTCATAGGACGGACAAAGATAAGGCAAGAGAGCTAGTCGGTAAGTTGTCTGAGAGTAACGCTCACTAGAAAAGTAATCACTTGGGCAGGTCACAGAAAAGAACTTGTTCAAGCTCCACAGGCTGGTTACATTGTCTTTTGAACCAAAACCAACCTATGAAAAAATTAATCCTCCTCAGCCTCGCCATTCTATCTGCAACAGGCATCTCTCTTGCCCAAGACCAGTACATCTTCCCATTCGGCGGTGGTTCCAATAAGTTATTCATCAAAGAAATAATCAAACTCACCGGTAAGGAGCGCCCGAAGATCTGCTACCTGCCAACCGCCTCAGGCGACAGCGAACAAGGAATTATCCGCTTTTACGAGCTGGTGCATGACCTGTCAGTGGAGCCGTCGGTGCAAAAGGTGTGGATCAGCTCTTACAACCAGAAGCAGACTTTCGAAGAGGTGCTCTTAAATGTCGATGCTATTTATGTCGGCGGCGGTAATACCCTCAACATGATGGCCATCTGGAAGGCACAGGGTATTGACCTAGTACTCAAAAAAGCGCTTGAAAAGGGTATCATCCTGGCTGGCGGCAGTGCTGGCTCACTTTGCTGGTTCGATAATGGCACCACCGACTCCCGCCCCATCGAGTTGAGCGTAGTGGAAGGCCTTGGATTTTTACCCTACAGCCACAGCCCACACTACGATGCTGAGGAATTTCGCAGGCCGTTGTACATGAAAAACATCGAAAACGGCATTTTCAAAGCTGGCTACGCCATGGACAACTACTCAGGCATCATTTTCAAGAATGGCAAGCCCTTCAAGGTGGTGGCCACCAAGCCCGAAGCCAATTGCTACTTCGTGTCGATGAAGGATGGCAAAGTAGTAGAAGAGAAGCTGGAGAAGGTGATTTTGGAGTGAGCTGGCCTATCTCGCTCCAAAAAATCCCGTGGTTCGTGAAGCTATTTCCACGCTTAGTACTTTTATATATATCCAGGCGCAATCCTTTCGTCAGGTTATAAGCTGACAATTCACTTGATTTTGTCAAATTATAACCTTACTTTTGTATTATAAAAGTCAGGCTATATCCTTACATAATGAAAGCTAAAAGGCTACAGTTAGATCAACTCGAAAGAAAACTAAAGGTATATTCGAGCATCAAAAGCACGCCTATTCCCCCAACGGGTTGGATAAAAACCGTTCGACTAGCCTTGGGTATTTCGCTACAGCAAGTAGCTACCAAGCTCTCCATAACCAGACAGAGCGTCCTTGAAATAGAGAATAGGGAGAAAAACGGGAGCATCACCATCAAGTCATTGCGTGAAGCGGCCAATGCCCTGGATATGGATTTGGTATATGGTTTTGTGCCAAAGGATGGCTCACTGGATGCGCTTGTTGAAAGAAAGGCCAGAGAACTCGCCACGAAAATTGTGCGCCGAACTTCCAATACCATGAAGCTGGAAGCTCAGGAAAATTCAGAGTCAAGGTTAAGAATGGCCATATCGGAAAGGGCATCTGCGCTAAAAAGTGAAATGCCAAAGGTGTTATGGGATTAGATTTTGAATACATCAACGGTCAAACCCCGCTGGATGAGGAGGAGAGGGAGGGACTTTTGATAGAAACGATAGCAACAAGGACTGAATTGGATGAATTCGAGCAGCAAAACATTGAAGATGCCATTCAGTGGACTTTGGGCCGTTCTTTCAAGCCTGAAACAATTTTGACTGAGTCGTTTATACGAGGCCTGCACCGGCGGATGTATAAAAATGTATGGAGCTGGGCAGGTGAATTTAGAAGGACAGATAAAAATATTGGGATAGACAAATGGCAAATCGCCACTGCTCTAAAGGCACTTTGTGACGACGCGGCATTTTGGATTAAAAACGAAACCTATTCGCCGGATGAGACGGCCATACGGTTTAAACATCGGCTTGTCAGCATCCATTGTTTTCCAAATGGTAATGGTCGACACAGTCGATTAATGGCAGACGTAATTATTGACAAAATATTTAAGCAACCCGTATTTACCTGGGGAGCTGGCGATCTTGCCAAGCTAAGCGACAGCAGAAAAGAATATTTGCTAGCATTAAAAGAAGCAGACAAAGGTCGGCTGGATGAACTCTTAAGGTTTGTCCGGTCATAAGAACCAAAGCGGCGGAAGGTGATTTTGGAATAATTATCTTTAAAGCCCGAAGTGCTATATTCGGCCATTTATCAAACCAGTCAGTATGAAGTTCACTCTTATCGGGGTTATTTTTTGCTCTTCGCTGCTTTCGTGCGCTGCCAACGACGAGCGCTACCTGTTTTTTCTGCACAACAAGTGGTTAGAAGATCATGAGTTTAATGAAGGTCATCCCAAATACGGCAGGGCTGAGTACCAGGAGATCGTAAGCGCCTTCAAGAAAGAAGGTTTTACGGTGATCACTGAAAAGCGCCAGCCCAATACCGACGAGAAAGCTTACGCCCGCAGAGTGAAGGGGCAGATCGATAGTCTACTGCAAATGGGTGTTGAGTCAGTTGAAATCACGGTAGTTGGCACGTCTAAGGGCGGATTTATTGCACAGTATGTTTCTACCTACGCCAGAAACGAACAGCTGAATTTTGTTTTTATCGGCAGCTCCTTTAAAGGGCTGGTGGAGCAAATTCCTGACATTGACCTGTGTGGTAATATCCTGGCGATCAACGAAAAAACTGACCATGGCTCTGTGTCTCTTGCTGGCAGAATAGAAAAGTCCACCTGCCATATAGCGCATTTCAAAAACATCGAGCTCAACACCGGCAAAGAGCACGGCTTCCTCTTTCCACTGATGAATGAGTGGTTTGAGCCTGCTGTGAAGTGGGCCAGAGAAGATTACCAGTAATATCACCGACGATGCGCCGGTGGGTGAAGACACCCCACCAGAACGGCGATATCATCCTGCATCACTTCAAGTACTTATCCGCAAAAATGATAAACTGCGCCCAATCGTAAAAAGTAAGGTCATGAATACCGGTGCGGTTGTGATACGACAACGGCCAGGCAATGATCGGGCTATCAGGCTTTGGGGGTGTGGCGGGCAGGTGCGACTGCCGATTGTAAAGGTTGAACACCGGCTCGGCGTTTTTCATGGCCAGGTAGGTGCCGGTGGGGTCGGCCCAGAGGTCTTCCGTAGCATTGGTGGCATAGACAGGACGAGGCGCTGCCAGGGCAATCAGCATGTGCTGATCGACAGGGAGTGCCGCTTCGTTACCGTTGTATTTTTTGTAATTGGTATTGAACCAATGCGGAAAAGCGGTATTGATAACCTCCACCGTTTCCCCAAAATTCCGTTTTGATAAAGCCGCTCCGGTATTGCCCGAGCAGTTGGTGACACACATGGCAAAGCGCTGGTCTTGCGCTGCTGCCCACAAAGAAGCTTTTCCCCCACGGGAGTGGCCGACTACAATAACGTTCTTGTGGTCGACGGTCTCCTCTTTTTCGAAATAATCCAACACCCGGCTGGCCGCAAAGGCCCAGGCCCCGATGGCTTTCATGCCATTGTCTCTGGCTAACTCATTCGGGAAAAGCCGCAGCAAACCATTCTGATAAGTGTTTTTGTCATCCGGTGCTGCATCGCTGACATGGAAGGCTGCAATGCCATAGCCCGCCGCAATTACCTGCTCGGCAGGCCAGAAGCCCATGATGGTATCTCGTGAAGCCAGGGTATTTTTCGGGCTTCGGTTATTGATCAGCAGAAAAGTGGGCACAGCTTTTTTCGCCTGCTGTGGCGTGAAAAGCACCACATGGATGGTGGCCTGCTGCCCGTTGTTGTAAATAGTCACATCGGTTTCCTTCAGGTGAGCCGCTCCCTGCATCACCCCGGGCTGGTCATTGAGGACCTTAAACGAGACACTATCGAATGTTTTCGGCATCGTGCCGTATACATTGTCTTCGAATAGCTGTAGTATTTCCGACCGTCTTGAGGTTTCCCACTGGCTCTTGTTCTTGATCGTTTTGCCATTGCTGTCTACCAGCAGCGGCGGTAAGGTGTAGGTGTAGGTGCCTGCTTTGGATTCGTCGTAATTTTGGGCCAGTGCAGGTTGGAAAACGAAAAGGATTAGGGCAATTAAGGTCAGTAGTCTGTTCATAACACATTTGGAAAGTGGAGGGTAAAAGGTACGAAAATAGCAGGAGGTTTACAGGATGCACATCACCGATCTGGAAGTCCCTTGAGCCGCCAAAGCAACAAGAAAATGAACAAACAAGGAGAATTGAGCGATTGCTCAATGTCAATGCTCAAACTTTAACACCCTAGTAATATCATGAATGACTCAAATTGTATTAGAAGAACAAGACAGTTCTTATATTCAATTTCTATTACCAATTCTGGCGAATGAAGAATAGCTTTTTGATTGCTTTGGGTTTGATGATTTTGTTTCAAGTTAGGGGCCAGCCAGTTAGGTTTATGTATTCAGATGCTGTAACTGATACAGTACACTATTTCACCCCAATCCTGAAACGCCTCATATCTGAAGGAAAAATTGACACTACTGAAAGGACGGATGAAAAATTCGTGTTCTGGTCAGACTTAGAGCGAAATAGAATCAGGCTTTTGCTTTTTGAAGAGCCAGTAATTGAGGAGGCAGAGTCCGTAATGCTTCGAGTTTGTTATTTTCCGTGCCACGACGTTAGCAGAATAGTTAGAATCGAGAATTCTCCAAATGGGTATCGGGCGGTGTGTAAAACCGAAGCTGACAATTCATATAAACTATCATACTTCAATCAGAAAAAACTAACTAGCCGGGAAATCTCAAAATTACGAAGGGAAATCAAAAAAATGGGAGAAGAAGTATGGCCAACTTACAAGAGTGACATTTTTAAGAAGTCGGCGATCACAGATTCTCTGAAATTTAGATTTCAGATGAGTGAATTTGTACTAGACAGTTCGCTATTTCGAAGAAATCTTGACCTCATGACTTATCTTAAAATCGGAGAATTAGACCCCTTCATTTCCGAAAATATGGAGATGTATAACCGTTCACATTTTTGCGCTCCCGATTGGATCCTTGAGTGGAGGGAGAATGGACAATACAAGGTAATCAAAAGGAGTAACCCAAGTTTTGAGCTAGAATCTCTGCTACATGAATTTTTTCGCTTTTGCGACGGCAGCAATTAGTTAGCCCAACAGTAGCCTAGAAAACCTGCAAAGCCGTTGGCCACCTACTCCGCCAAAACCTTCCCCCAAATCCCGTGTTTTCCCTATATTGAAACACTACTTACTTCAACTACATATGATACGTCGCCCTACCCTCCTTATCTTGCTGCTTCTTGCTGTTTCCAGCATCTACCAGCCAGCTTTTAGCCAAAGCACTCAGAAAACCTTCGTTTACGGCGATGCCCTGCCAGATGCCCCCGAGCTGTCCGTTAGAGGCAGCAATGCGGTGGGCGTGCAAACCATAGAGGTGGTCAACAAAAACCAGGTGGATGTGCTGAGCTTTGCCAAAGACAGTTTAGCTCGATACGACAGAAAGCTGACGCTGGAGGTCTGGTACCCAACCACTGCACCGGCAGGGCTCATTACCTACGATGAAGTGATGGGCCAAAACTGTAATCCTGAGCGACCGATCATTCCTTTTTCCTTTTCTGGAAGAGCTACCCGCAAGGCAGCACCGCTGTTGAAAGACGGCCCTTACCCGCTGATCATTGTATCACATGGCTACACTGGTTCCCGCTACCTGATGACCTACCTCACAGAAAACCTGGCGTCCAAAGGGTATGTGGTGGTGTCTATCGATCACATGGAATCAACCTTCAGAGATGCCGATGGCTTCCCCAGTACCCTGCTCAACCGTTCATTGGATGATCTTTTTGTGCTGAACGAAATCGCCAGGCTTAGCAAAGACAAAGGTTCGTTTCTGGCAGGGCTGGTGAATACCGGCAACACAGCGCTCGTCGGCTACTCCATGGGTGGCTATGGTGCTGTGAATGTGGCCGGAGGTGGCTACAGTCCACAAGCCGTGGAGCTATTTGGTGGCATGGCGGGGGGTAGCAAGGCTTTGGCCGTACGAATGAGGGGCAATGCTGCTTTTGAAGCTTCCATCGATCCGAGGATCAAAGTAATTGTGGCCTTTGCTCCATGGGGCATGGAAAGAGGACTTTGGGATGCAGAAGGATTAGCCGGTATCAAGATTCCGTCGCTGTTTGTCGCTGGCAGCATGGACGATGTGTCGGGCTACGAAAAGGGCATCAAAGCTATTTATGAAGGCGCTGTCAATTCCGACAGATATATGCTCACATACATAGACGCACGGCACAATGTGGCGCCCAACCCACCGCCCGTGGAGGCTATGCAGCCAGGATTGAATATCAACGAATACCTGCGCTACGCCGACTCGGTGTGGGACATGCGCCGCATCAATAATATCAACCAGCACTTCGTGACTGCCTTTCTGGGTATGCATTTGAAGGGGATGGCGGAGTATAAGAAGTACCTGGATGTGCCTGTTGAGTCAAGTGCAGAGGTGTGGACGGGCTTCAAGCCAAGGACTTCCATTGGTTTGCAGATGGCGCACGATGCACCGGAGAAATAGGCCGTGGTGCCCGTGGTGCACACAGCCTTAGCTGGTGGCAACACATGCAGGGCTTGAGGGAGCGACTTTCTTGAAGTAGAAGATCCCTACGGGATGGCTGGAGTGGAGAGAACCGTTGTTACAACATCCATTCAGATCCATGATTTTTATTAATCAATAACAATTTTCAAAAGAGACTTGCGCAAGTAAATGCTTGCGCATATATTTGCAAGCAAACACTTGCATATTATGGAGGCCAGACGAGACGTATTTCAGGCAATAGCAGACCCCACCCGCAGGGAAATTATTGGCATGGTGGCTCACCAGTCGCTCAATGTGAATGCCCTGGCGGAGAAATTTGATGTAAGTCGGCAGGCTGTGTCACTCCATGTAAAGATTTTGCAGGAGTGCGGACTCATCTCCATCCGTCAGCAAGGAAGGGAGCGCTACTGTGAGGCCAAACTGGAAGGCCTCGCCGAAGCCTCGGCTTGGATAGAGCAATACAAGCAGTTTTGGATGAGCAAATTCGACTCTCTGGATAAATACCTGACCAAAATTCAATCAGAAAAAAAGACCGACAAATGAATGCACCAACAATTTCAGACAAAGACAAGCTGAGGCTGTCTTATGAGTTCAACGCTCCAAAGGAGCTGGTATTCAATGCCTTCAGCACAGCCGAAGCACTGAACGAATGGTGGGGGCCTGTAGAAACGAAGAACAGCGCCATTAGCCTCGATTTCAGGCCAGGTGGCGTGTTCCATTTCAGTATGAAGTTTGGCGAACACGTGAACTATGGAAGATTTCTCTTCAAGACGGTTAATGCCCACGACCTGTTAGAGTTTACCAATGCATTTGCCGATGAAAAGGGCAATCCTATTCCGGCTCCTTTCGATGTAAAGCTGCCAGTAGAAATTTTTTACAGCCTTCGGTTTACCGAAACAGGCGGCAAAACAAGTATCGAACTAACAGGAGAACCGTTCGATGCTACACAAGAGGAAATTGACGGTTTTAATTCCATCGCCGAAGATATGCAGCGGGGCTTTGGTGCGACTTTTTCCAAATTGACCGACTTTCTTAAAAAATAACACCATGGCAAAAGATCATTTAGATACTTCAGACAGAGAGCTACGGATCTCCAGACTGTTCAATGCCCCCATTGAGCTGGTGTGGGAAGTGTGGACTGACCCCAATCACCTGAAAAACTGGTGGGGGCCGAATGGCTTCACAACCGACATCAGTCAAATGGACGTGCACCCCGGCGGACAATGGTCGCAGGTGATGCATGGGCCAGACGGCACCGACTACCCGAACGAAAGCATTTTCAAAGAAGTGATCAGGCATAAAAAAATTGTGTATAAGCATGTCTCTTCTCCATCGTTTTTAACGACGGTTGAGTTTGAAAGTCAGGGCAAAAAAACACTGATGCACTGGCACATGCTGTTCGAAAGCAGGGAGCAATTCATAGAAGTAGTGAAAAAGTACGGTGCCGACGAAGGCTTGAAACAGAACATCGAAAAACTTGCCCAATACCTGACAAAGTTTGTCGCCAAAAAATGACAACTATGAAGAATTTGTCTCAACCAATAATACTGAGCCTTGGTGTGGCAGTTGCCCTGCTGGCTTCATGCAGTACAAAAAATAATGAGCCGATGGAATCAGCAAAATCAACTGAAAAGCCTGCTTACTTCAAAAGCGGTTATTCGGACGTCAACGGCCTGAAAATGTACTACGAGATTCACGGTGAAGGAGAGCCGCTCGTACTTATCCACGGAGGCGGTTCAACTATACAAACCACGTTTGGCAATATTATCCCCGAACTGGCGAAAAACCAAAAGCTCATTGCCGTTGAGCTACAGGCCCACGGCCACACCAGCGACCGGGATGCCCCGGAAACATTTGAGCAGGATGCGGACGACGTGGTTACACTTCTGCAAAATCTGGGCATTGCCAAAGCTTCCTTTTTCGGCTTCAGCAATGGAGGAAATACCACGATGCAAATTGGCATCCGCCACCCTGAAATAGTAAAAAAACTGATCATCGCTTCAGCTTTTTTCAAAAGAGAAGGCATGTTTCCAGGGTTTTTTGATGGCATGGAGCATGCCAGCCTCGATAATATGCCGGCCGACCTGAAAGAAGCATTTTGGGCAATCAATCCTGACTCTACTAAACTCCTTGCCATGTTCAATCATGATAAAAATCGGATGCTCGGGTTTCAGGATTGGGATGTGGCTTTGCTGCAATCTATTCAGGCACCATCGCTCATTATCAATGGCGATCAGGATGTGGTGCAGAACAGTCATGCCTCCCTTATGGCAGCGCTGATTCCCAATGCCAGGTTAATGATACTACCCGGCAATCATGGCTCGTATATGGGGCAGGTGGAAGGATCTTATCAGGGAAGCAAAACGACCGAGTTGACGTTGTCAGTGATAGATGAGTTTTTGAAGAGTGAGTAGCCCGAATCGGTGGTGCCGACAGCCCTTGCCGGCCGTAGCACAAAGAAGGAATCAGGATGGCCATTCGAGGTGCATAAGATTCCTTTGTGATAGCTGGTGTGGAAAGACTGGATGCTCATTATGCGCTGAACAAAAAAATACCCCTCTGATCCTATCATAGACCAAAGGGGTTTCTTGCATTCCTCCTGGGAAGTCTTCTACTAAAATCTATAGCCGGCTGAAAGGCCAAAGCCTGTGTTTTTGACGTTGGTTTTGTCGTTGGCGATTCTATTATCGTCGGGGTTGATTTTCACCATACCAAGTTGCGAGTTGAGCTGAAAAAACAAACCACCAGCCATCTCATAGCCAAACAGAATATTTCCCCCAAAATCGAGTGGCTTAAAATAGGGGGTTAGCAATGCATCGCCGTCATTCACTTCATTGGTGAATTCAATGTCATTGTTGACTTCTACAGAACCAGACACATAGGTAGCCTTGCCACTAACAGCATACCCCACGTAAGGCCCAAAGCCCAGCATAATATAGCCATTACCCACCTGGCTTTTGTACACCAGATTCAAAGGCAGTTCCAAATACGAGAGTCTGTAAGTACTCGTCACTTGTCCTGTTGTATTTTTGGCTCCCTTGGTGCTGAACATCAGCCCTGGCTGAAAGTAAAACTCAGGAGCAATGGGTATTTGGATATTAAGGCCAGCATGAAAACCAGCCAGTAGGTCATTCTCAAGTTTGTCTCCGTTAAAATCTTTTCCATTAAAGTTCTGTAAATTAACCCCACCCAGAATGGCCACACCGTCATTTTCTGATGCAGTGCTTTGAGCCATGGCCGCTGACGCAGCAAAGACCAGGGCAAGGAAGATGTATAATTGTCTTGCTTTCATTTTAGTTTTCTTAGATTGTTTGAATTAGTTAGAGGCTTCTTTGGCAGCTTCTGCCTTCATTTTTTCGTTGGCAGAGATCAGGAATTCCACCCTACGGTTTTGGGCCTGTCCGCTAGACCTACCGTTGTTGTATTTCGGCACCGATTCACCAAACCCTTTGATGCGCACCCTGTTGTAGGCGATTCCCTGGCTCCTTATGTAGTTTGATGAAGTACTTGCCCTTCTTTCCGACAAACCCTGATTATAAGACTCAGATCCTTTGCTGTCAGTATGCCCCTGCACTTCAATGTCCGTGTCGGGATAAGCGTTGAGCACTTTCACCAGCTTATCCAGCGAAGTCTTTGATTCTGACGAAAGGTCAGATTTATCAAACCCGAAGAGCACGTCGCTACTAAATTCGACCACGATGCCCTCTCCTACTCTTTCCACTTTTGCATCGGGAACGGTTTTTTCCAGTTCAGCGGCCTGCTTGTCCATTTTGTTGCCAATCAAAGCGCCGGCAGTGCCCCCAACGGCGGCTCCGATAATAGCACCCAAGGCTGTGTTTCCAGAAGCCCTGCCAATAACGGCTCCCATGGCGCCTCCACCAACTACGCCAACAGCTGCCCCTTTCTTAGTTTTATTGGCAGCACAGCCTGAAAAGACCAAAGCCACGCTTAAAAGGAAGATCAAACTCTTACTTGAATTTTTCATACTTAGCTACTTATTGATTGATGTGGTAGTGAGTCACCCCGAAGTATTCAGATCGGATAAGGCCCACCTTTTGAGAGAAGGAATATTTTCATCAAAAGTAGGCTCCTTGAAGCCGCTGCGAGTTACACATCTGTCTATATGAGTTGCATAAATCACGCATTGGCTTAGAGGTTCTGTCGCAAAACGGAAAAAGGGAGGAGGGGCTGGTGCCTTGTTTGAAACCGAAAATTTGTAATTTATCGGCAGGTTGCGTGTGCACTTTCTTTGCCAATGGCAGACCAGTTCTTTCACCGTGCCAGCTGCCTTTATAACCGCATGTAATGAAAACCTTATTTACGTTAATTTTCATAATTGCCGCCTTGCCTCTCTTTGCACAGGACACTGAAATAATTGGAGTTGTGTTTCACGATGTCAACGGCAATGGCAGAAAAGATGCCAAAGAAGCCGGGCTCCCCAACGTTACCGTGTCCGACCAGGCGATTACCACCGTTACTGACGAAAAAGGCGAATTCACACTGACGTCTACCACCGATTTTCCTTATGTTTTCATCACACAACCCACAGGCTATACCGGCAAGTACTACTACCCAAAGGCTGCCACTGTCACGTTTGCATTGGCAAAAAGCAAAGACCAGAAGGAATTCACCTTTATCCATGCCTCCGATACGCACGTGGACTCACTGAACCTGCTCAGGATAGCCAGACTCCGGCAAATGGTGGATTCCATTGGGCCAGCTTTTGTCATCGTCTCTGGCGACCTCATCAGGGATGCCCTCCGGGTGAACGAAGCTACCGCCAGCAACTACTACAAAATGTACTTGGCGGAAATAAGTAAATTCAGCATGCCGGTATATAGCGGCGTGGGTAATCACGAGCTTTTTGGCATCGAAAGAGACAAATCTCTGGTGAGCAGCGAACACCCGTTGTACGGCAAAAAGATGTTCCGACACTTCCTTGGGCCTGACTATTATTCTTTCAATTATGGGGGTATACACTTTATTTCCATCGATGGGGTGGACTATCAAAACCTGTACTACTTCGGAGGAGTTGACTCACTTCAATTAGCCTGGCTGGAAAATGACCTGAAATATGTGGCTCCGAATATGCCCATCGTTACGTTCAACCACATTCCCTTTGTCTCACCAGGCTTTTCTTTCCAGGACTATGACAATGACGTCTTCTATGGGCCTAGTTTGTTGATGCAAAATGGAAAGCTTGAGCATCGGCATATCGTTTATAACTATAATGAGGTAAGAAAAAGAATTGGAAAGAGGCCGTACCCATTGGCTCTGTCCGGGCATTACCATGCCGCCATGGAGGGGGCAATGATTGGTGATCAAACCAGATTTGTGCAAACTTCAGCCATTACCCGACCAGGTGAGTTTGAGCATGAAGCCGGTTTTACTGTGCGTTCAGGGTTTACGGTTTATAAGGTGAAGGACGGGGAAATTGTGTCGAGTGAGTTTGTGCCTCTCAACCTGCCTTAGCGATTCGGTAATATTGACGGGTCATACGTTTCCCCTGCTGCTACCTGCACCATGGTGATGCGCACTTTGGTTGGAAAAAAGTGCTCATGATCGGCTCGCTTGTGGGCGTGGCCCTGCCCCCCACTGTCATCTTTGATCACGAGATCCATTTGTTTGATGCCCTCACTCCAGATGATCGACTCGTTCTCCCAGAATTCCGTCATGGGAACGTCCACTTCGTAAACTCCTTCTGCTGTATAAAGGCCGGTATTGGTGCAGCCGTAGCCGTTGCCCTGGCCTTTGTTGGGAATGTAACACAGCGTCCACTGCGTGGGGTAGCCTCCGGCAGGCTTTTCCATCACTTCCAGTCGAATGTGCACCGTTCCGTTGCGGTAGTCAACAGGCGAAGTCCAATCGGTAGGCCGCTGGGTATTGAGCATATCGCCTTTTACGTAATAGTGCGACTTGCTGGGTGTGGAATTGTCTGCGTTCTGTTTGCTGTAAGTGAATTCTGTATCGAAGAGAAGGAATTGCTTGGGCTGCTGCGCCAGGAGCAGCGTGGGGAGGGACAGGACAAATAGGAGAGAAAGCTTTTTCATAGGATGCTGCTTAACGACGTAATGTGTGAGAAAGATACTCAACAGAATTGACAGTTGGGTTAAAAGAGTACTGATGAACAGAGCAATCGCCGCTATTTATACCCGGTTGGGTATATTTATTACCTTCTGATGAAAATTATACCCTAAAGGGTATAATTTTATAGTTCTCTGATTATTTTATACCCTTACAGGTATAATCTAAAGATTATTGACTATTTTTATACCCGTAAAGGTATAATATTAAGATATGGACTTAAGCCAGTTCGTTAAAGAGAAAAGAAAGTCGCTGGGACTGACCCAGGAGGAGTTGTCAGTAAAGGCTGGCGTGGGGCTGAGGTTTGTGCGTGAGATGGAGCAAGGAAAACAAACTTTACAAATGAGCAAAGTCAATCAGGTGTTGAAACTCTTCGGGTATGAACTCGGGCCAAAGGCAATCAACAGAAGTGCGCTACTCGATGAAAAAAGCTAAAATATACATGCATGGTGAGTTGGCCGGATTCCTTGCTGAGGACGATGAAGGCTATCATTTTGCGTATCAAAAGAAGTATGTCACCGAAGGAGGAGAGCCCATTAGCCTGACCATGCCACTTACAGACAAGGTTTATCACAGTGCCATGCTGTTCCCCTTTTTTGATGGCTTGATCCCTGAAGGTTGGCTGCTGGAAATAGCCGAGAAGAGCTGGAAGATCAATGTCCGAGACAGAATGAGCTTGCTATTGGCCACCTGCAGAGACTGTATCGGGGCTGTTTCTGTTGAACCAGTAGACGCTGAAGAGAATGAATAGAAAATCATGCCTCTATTGCTATCAACCTCTCATTGGAGAAGACCTGGCGACTCAAGCGGGGGATGCTGGCTTCCATCCATCGTGTAGTAAGAAGTTTTTTGGGACGGCTGCCCCTCCAGAACTACCCTTCACAGAGAACGATATGTTACAACTTGCTGAGCAGATTATCAAAAGCCACAAAGCAGTCACTGGCGTCCAGCCGAAGCTATCTCTCAGAATTGAAAACGTAAAAAACAGTCAGGTTCCTGAAAGGTTTACCATAGTCGGTATATGGGGTGAGTACATTTTGAAGCCACAGACAGAAGCATTTAAACACCTGCCGGAGAACGAAGACCTAACGATGCATTTGGCAACCCTATGTGGAATAAACACCGTGGAGCACTCGCTAATAAGTCTCAAATCAGGGCAGTTAGCCTACATCACCAAACGAATAGATCGAAAAAAGGTATCAGGAAAAAGTGTCGCTGCCAGGAAACTGCATATGGAAGACATGTGTCAACTGACCGAAAGGCTAACCGAGCACAAATACAAGGGGTCTTATGAACAGATAGCAAAAACCCTCCTCAGATACTCGGCAAATCCCGGCCTTGACGTCATCAATTTTTACGAGCAGGTTATCTTCTGCTTTCTGACAGGCAATAATGATATGCATCTCAAGAATTTTTCATTGTTAAAAGCCGACAGAGTGAATTATAATCTTTGCCCCGCCTATGATCTGGTAGCATCGGCCCTGGTATTGCCAGAAGATGATGAAGAGCTTGCGCTGACTTTAAACGGAAAAAAGAAAAAACTGAAAAAAGCTGATTTCGACACTGCCATGTTATCTGCGGGAATCGAACAAAAAGCCATGGACAATATTTACAGGAGATTTTCCAACTCGCTAGCCAGATGGGAGGATTTCATTGACATCAGTTTTTTGCCTGAAGACATGAAGGTGAATTTTCAAGAGTTGATCAACTCGAGATTTGATACGCTCGGACTGTGATCCGGAAAGCTGCTATGCTACCACCCCATCCTTTTCTTTAGCTCCGTAATGTGCGCCAGGTGGTGCCTGCCATGCCAGGAATACATAGCTAACACAGTGGCCAGCCTGGATGTCTTTCCTGAGGCTGGATGAACAAAAGCTCGTTGGTAGTCTTGTTCAGACATCGCCTTTAATAGCACCACCCATCGCTTGTGGAGCATTTCAAGCAAATCGAGAGAAAGATCTATTTCTCCATGCGCTGCATCGGGTAGCTCAGCCCATAGCTGTTCTTCGTAGGGTCTGATGGTCGGATTGTCCTCTGTGAGCGCCAATCTGAAGCGCATATACGAATTCATATGGCTATCAGGGATGTGGTGCACTACCTGCCGTATCGTCCAACCGCCGGGGCGGTAGGGAGTTTCCAACTGTTCCTCAGAAAGGCCCACGACTGCCGTCCTCAATTGCGAGGGCAAATGGGCAATGTCTTCTATCCAATGGCTACGCATCGCCAGCGATGTATCTTTTGGTGGGATAAAATCACCTATTGGGTATTTGAGCGCTTCGAGGTTTTCCATGGATTCGTGTTGAAAAAATTGAAAGATGAATTTAAAAAGAAAGCAACCAGCTTAGCAAAATATTTTATTAACCCTCCAAGGATTCAAACCCATTGGAGACCTCAAACTTCAAACCGCCTCCTTCTTCGCAATTCCCTCCATAATCACCTCCGCATGTACCCTGGAGTTTTCAATAAACCATTTGTTGGTTTTCAGGCCTCCACAGATGACGCCTGCCAGATAAATGCCTGGTACGTTGGTTTCCATGGTCTCGGGATTGTGAACAGGTGTCAGAAAATCATCGGTGCCAATTTCGATGTTCATACTTTTCAGAAAGCTGAAACTAGGCTGGTAGCCCGTCATGGCCAGCACAAAGTCGTTTTCGAGGGTCTTCATGCCCTCCGGCGTCACGATGTCTACTTCCGTTTCTCTAATGGCAGTCACTTGTGATTTAAAATAGGCCTTAATCGACCCTTCTTTGATCCGGTTTTCAATGTCCGGCTTCACCCAGTATTTTACCCTTTCGCCGATCACATCATCCCGGATTACCATCGTCACTTCCTTCGCTCCTTTTCGGTAGGTTTCCAGTGCCACATCAACCCCTGAGTTGGCCGCCCCAATCACCAGCACCTTCATCCCAAAATAGGGATGCGCTTCTTTGTAATAATGCCTTACTTTGGGCAAGTCTTCGCCGGGCACATTCAGCAAATAGGGCAAGTCGTAAAAGCCGGTAGCCAGGATCACATTGCGGGCTTCAAAGGTGGCTTTGGAGGTGGTGATAACAAAAAAATCACCCTTCTTCTCCACACTATTGACAGGCTCATACAGTCGCACATTCAATTTCCAGGAGCTGGTCACCCGGCGGTAATATTCCAGGGCCTCCGGTCGGGTAGGTTTGGGATTGTGAGAAATGAACGGCACCTCCCCTATTTCCAATTTATCCGAAGTAGAAAAAAAGGTCATATTGGCCGGGTAGTTATAAATAGAGTTGACCAGGCAGCCCTTATCCACAATCACATAACTCAAGCCTCTTTTCTGAGCCTCTATTCCGCAAGCCAGCCCAATGGGGCCCGCACCTATCACAAATACGTCTAACATCAGTAATATTTAAAACCTAACCTTATGCCAACCCCAAATTCGGCCAACAGGTTTCATCTGCAACGTTCAATTAGCTATCGCCATAAATTTTATAAACACCCTGCCGCAAGGCGTCGCCTTCCTCAGAGCAAATGAAGCCAATGGTCTTGGCAATTTTTTCTGGTTTCACCCACTTGTTGAAGTCGGCATCGGGCATGTTCTTTCTGTTGGGAGGCGTGTCGATGATGCTGGGCACCACGACGCTTGAAGTGATGTGTTTACCCTTGCCTGATTCGTTGAGGATGTCGGACAGGTTAAACAACAAGGACTTCGAAAGTGCATAGGGCAGCGTGTCTTTTCCAGCCGCAGCTTGAATGGCCGGCCGGGCACCTGCAAACACCAATCTACCTCCGCCTGTTTTTGCCATTGTTTGAAACGCTGGCCTGGCTGTGAAATAGGCTGTATAAAAGTTCAGGTGGAGCATTTTGTCGAGATCAGTACCATCAGTATTTTCAATATTTCCCATGGCAAAGCCACCGACCAACATAATCACCGCATCGAGGCGTCCATGTTTGGCAACTACCTTGTCTATGGTGGCTGAAGCCGCTTTCTCGTTGGTCAAATCAGCCTCGACAAACTCAGCTTTAGTCGGTCCTTTTGGTAAGTGACCGGGCACCGCCGTGCCTATCACCTTGTAGCCCAAGCTTGAAAACTCGTTCACAACTGCCTCGCCAAGATTTCCCCCGGCTCCTGTAATCAGCACAATTTTCTGCATAACATTTTCTGTTTTGCCTGGTCAAAATAAGATATTGCAAGATGTAATATTTGAGCCTCCTATGCCAGCAGACAAGACGTCGTTTTTCCAGGATGTGTACGAAGTGGCTCGACTGATCCCCAAAGGTCGGGTAACAAGCTACGGTGCTATTGCTAACTATCTTGGCACCAAGGGCAGTTCCCGCATGGTTGGCTGGGCGGTGAACAGCGCTGGCATGCCCGACGACGTGCCGGCACATCGGGTGGTAAACAGGGTGGGAGTGCTTTCCGGCAAACACCACTTTGGAGGCTCCAGAATGGAAGATCTATTGAAGACAGAAGGCATTGAGGTGAACAATGACAAGATCGTGGCGTTTGACAAGTTATTCTGGGATCCGATGAAAGAACTAGAGTAAACGGGGAAGCACCAAATGGCAAAAGACAAATAGCAAGTAAGCTCCAAGTGCTAATTGCTGAATTTCAAAACACCAACGCCTCCCTTCGTATCTATACGTCCACTTTCTCTAAGCACCAAGTGGCAAAAGAGAAATAACATATGAGCTTCAGGTACCAACTCCTGAAATTCAAAACCATCACTCCTTCCTTTCTTGCCACCTGATGCGGCTTTTGAGCAGCCTTAGCTTAATACTAACTTTTGTAGTAATTTATTCCAACATTTTTTGCATAATGTTTTAGTATTACTAAATTTGATAGCAAATACTACCGCTATGAAAATGTTCTACAAAGTTCAGCTTCCTGCGTCACAGCCAGTGGCTTCTTATGTACACCAGTGCAAGCTGTATATACAGCAGAGAGCCGGGAAGTTCAAGTTCATGACCTCAGAGGCGTTCATTTCACTTTTTTCCTTTGAGGCTGAAGTGGCCGACGAGCAGCAATTGATCAAGGCACTGAGAAAGGCGGCAGCTTATCTCGATACTTTCGATGTGTCGCTTAATGGCTTTTCTCACTTTCCACAAAGCCGCACTCTCTTCATAAAAGTGGAGAATGCCAGAACGCTGAAGGAGAGAAATAGACTTTTTCATGATGCCTTTCTTTCTATCACAAAAGACATGGGCATCGACATCAGTAATATGACGTTTACCGATCATCCACATTTGACAATTGGTGCCGATTTCGACAGCAAAATCTATGGCTCTTTATACAATGCGTTTGTTCAGCATCGTTATCACCAGGGCTTCAGAGCCGAAAGCGCTTTACTCGTAAAGTATATCGGTAGAGGAAAAAATAAAGTGCTTTCTAAAGCGCCCTTTCAAAAAGTTTCCAGGCATCGGCCTCCTTTTATTGAAGCACCAACCGCCTCAAAGGAAAAAGGTCAAATGACATTGGAATTCAATTAGCTGTGTTAGTACCAGTGTGGGGAAACTCACACTGGAACGCCTATTTTTCAACATTCATTGCGGGTGTGAAGACACACCCTCTGGCGAATTAAACTACAGACACTGTCCTCTCTGCTACATTCGCCACAGATAATTTCTATTTTTAATGCTTTTCGTTTTAGGGAGTGTCTTCACACCCATTCAGAAAATGGAACTTGATAACATCTACTTCTACATTGCCACCATCAAGGCTTGGAAACCCCTCCTTTCCAAAGACTCGTACAAAGAAGTGCTCATTGAAAGCCTGAGGTTTTTGACACAAAGTGGGAAATTGGTCGTCTATGGCTTTGTTATCATGCCCAACCACTTCCATATCATCTGGGAGATGCTGGAATTGAATGGTAACGAACTCCCCCACACTAGCTTTATGAAATTCACAAGCCATGTGATTTTCAAAGATATAAAGGCCAGCAACCCTGGGCTACTTTCTGATTTCAAAGTTCTCTCGGTCAGCCGCTCTCACAATATCTGGATGAGGCATTCGCTTCCGATCCATTTATACTCCGATAAATTCATCCTCCAAAAGCTCACCTATATCCATAATAACCCTTTGCAGGAACATTGGCGGTTGGCAGAAAGGCCAGAAGACTATAAGTACTCTTCTGCAAGGTTCTATGAAACTGGAATCGATGAGTTTGGAATATTAACTCATATTAAGGAAAGGACATAAACGCCACGGGTGTGAAGACACACCCAACAACCATTTAGGTTCCTCAATTTGATCGCCCTCACACGGGAACATCTACTTTACGGCTGCTAATCGCCCAAAGGCCGAGGAAAGTAAGCAACCCATTCAAAAGCAAAATCTCAAATCCGAACTTATATCCCCACAGAAGGCTTTCGGAGCTAATGTTGATGAGGTACGACAACAATGGCGACAGCACGCAAACTACCGGCACATACTTGTCTGTTAACGGGCGTTTAGTGAAAAGCCCAAAGGAGAAGAGCCCGAGCAGGGGCCCATATGTATAGCCAGCCGCTGTAAACACAGAATTAATTACGCTCGAATCGTTGATGGCGTTGAAAATAAGGATGACGAAAAAGAGCAGAAAGGAAAAGCCCAGGTGAACGAGCATCCTTACCTTGTCGTTGTTTTTTACCTCTTTTTTTTCAAAACCCAAAAAGTCGACACAGAAAGAGGTTGTCATGGCGGTTAAAGCTGAATCAGCGCTACTGTACGCAGCAGCTACAATGCCCAGGAGAAAAAGCACTCCTGCAAAAGTATTGAAATGACCAAGCGCTAGCATCGGGTACAGATTGTCGGTACGGTCAGGAATAGGAATGCCTGTGGCTTCCGCATACATAAACAACAGCGCCCCCAGACTCAAAAACAAAAAATTAACGATGACCAGCACCACGCAAAACCAAAACATATTTTTCTGGGCATCGCCAATATTGCGGCAGGTGAGGTTCTTTTGCATCATGTCCTGGTCGAGGCCTGTCATCACTATGGCAATGAAGGCTCCTGCAAAAAACTGTTTGAAAAAGTTTCTGCCACTCTGCCAATCCCATTCAAACACCCGGAAGTACTCGCTTTTCACAACCGTAGATCCTATGTCTGCAATTCCAATATTCAATTCGGTACTGATGAGGTATATACTAACAACTACGGCCAGGATCATAAAGCCGGTCTGCAGAGTATCGGTCCACACAACGGTTTTTATACCTCCTTTAAAAGTATACAACCATATCAGCCCGATGGTAATGAGCACGCAAGCCCAAAAGGGGATACCAAAAGAATCAAAAATTGCCAACTGCAATACACCAGCCACCAGAAACAGCCTGAAAGACGACCCAACCACCCTGCTGAGGAGAAAGAAAAAAGAACCTGTTTTGTAAGAAGCCACACCGAACCGCTGTTCGAGATAGGTATAAATCGTGACCAAATTGAGTTTGTAATAAAGAGGCATCAACACTGTGGCAATGATCAGGTACCCAGGCAAATATCCCAACACTACCTGAAAATAGCTGAAACCGCTATTACCCACCTCGCCAGGAACACTGATGAACGTAACACCACTCAATGAAGCTCCGATCATCCCAAAGGCCACCAAATACCAGGGAGATTCTCTGTTTCCCGTAAAAAATGTCGACGAAGTAGCGCCTCTGGAGGTAAAATAGGAGATAACGAAGAGCAGTAAAAAATAACTTCCAATGACGGCGAGAACAAGAGTAGGTGTCATATCTATCGGGATGTCAGTTTATTTTCTTAATTTTGCGGGATATTCAAACCAAATTAACGAACAGAACATCACTCTGGCAAAGTAATTCATCTGGAATAAAATAAACGGAATACTAAAATGGACTGCCTTCCAGAAGCATCCAAAGATGGCAACTGAGACTGGAAGAACCACAATTCATTTAAATCACAAAAGACTATGAGTTATCAACCGCAAAAAGAAGATTTGGTTGAGGTATTGGAAGACCTTGAGTCAACCGATTTACAGGACTTAATTGTCTACAACGACGACTATAACACATTCGATCATGTGACCAACACACTGATCAAGGTTTGTAAGCACGACAAGCTTCAGGCGGAACAGTGCACGTGGATCATCCACTACAAAGGCAAATGTGGAGTAAAAAAGGGCTCTCTGCCTGAGCTGAAGCCTATGAAAGAAGCTATTTTAGAGGCTGGCATCAACGCTGAAATTCTTTAACAGCCTGCATGGAATTTCCTTCTAAACTCATTGAAGAGGCCGTAGAACAATTTTCTCAATTTCCTGGTATTGGCAAAAAGACAGCATTACGGCTGGTACTCTACCTTTTGAAGCAGGAAAAAGATCAGACAACCCGCTTTACAGAGGCACTTGACAATCTCAGGAAAAACATCCGCTACTGTGTCGAATGCCATAACATATCAGACACCGAGGTTTGTAGCATTTGCACCAGCCACCGCCGTGAGCGCTCGCTTATTTGTGTAGTAGAAGATATTCACGACGTGCTGGCCATAGAAAACACATCTCAATACAACGGACTTTACCATGTACTCGGTGGCATCATCTCACCCATGAACGGCGTGGGGCCCGATGAACTGAATATTCAATCGTTGGTAGACAGAATTGCCGGAAAAGGTGGCGAAGTGCAGGAAATCATTCTGGCACTGAGCGCCACCATGGAGGGAGACACGACGTCGTTTTACATTACCCGAAAAGTGAGCGATAAAGGAGTGAAGGTTTCCACCATTGCCCGTGGCATTCCATTCGGTGGCGAGCTGGAGTACACCGACGAAATCACCCTTGGACGAAGCATATTGACCAGGGTAAATTATGACCTTCCCGCATCATAAAGCCCGCCCATTACGAGAAGCTAAATATTAGCCTGCTTTCGAAAGAATAATTTCGATAATCTCAATCGATCTGCTGCATATTTTTGAAAGTCCTAAAAAAGCCCGGGCGCTTGGCATAAGCGATTCATAATCTTTAATTTGCGCCGCAATTACACCCGATCAACATGAGTTTCTTATCTAAAAGAGTAAATGCCCTGGCCGAATCGGCCACGCTGGCGATGGCTAAAAAAGCCAGAGAACTGAAGTCAACCGGCGTTGACATCATCAGCCTAAGCTTAGGCGAACCTGACTTCAAAACTCCCAAACACATCCAGGAGGCGGCAAAAGCAGCCATTGATGAAGAGAAGTATTTTGCCTACTCGCCTGTAGCCGGCTACCAGGATCTCCGTGAGGCCATCGCCGCTAAATTCAGAAATGAAAACGGCCTTGAGTCGAAGGCAGAAAATATCGTGGTGTCTACTGGTGCCAAGCAGTCGATCTACAACCTGATGTCGAGCATCCTCGATCCGGGAGATGAAGTGATCATTTTCTCTCCCTACTGGGTGAGCTACTCTGACATCGTTCAGCTTTGCGACGGCAAGTCGGTATTGGTGTCGGGCACAATCGAAAATGGCTACAAGCCCACTCCGGCACAATTGGAAGCTGCCATTACGCCCAGAACAAAAGCATTGCTTTACTCCTCTCCCTGCAACCCTACCGGATCGGTTTTCAGCAAAGAAGAGTTTAAGGGCTTTGTGAAAGTGCTGGCCAAGCACCCACAAATCCTTATCCTGGCTGACGAAATCTATGAGCACATCAACTACGTAGGCAAACACATCAGCATCGGCACTTTCCCTGAAGTTAAAGACCGCACGGTGACTATCAACGGGATGGCCAAAGGCTTTGCAATGACCGGCTGGAGAATTGGATACATCAATGCACCCAAGGAGGTTGCGCAGGCTTGCGAAAAAATTCAAGGGCAGGTAACGAGCGGCACTAATACGATAGCACAGAGGGCAACTGTTTCTGCGCTGACTTCGGGGCTCGAGGCAACTGAGAAAATGTCAGCCATCTATCGCAAGCGCCGGGACATGGTATATGACCTCCTGAAAGAGGTTCCAGGCCTGAAAGTGAACATGCCGGAGGGAGCCTTTTATTTCTTCCCGGACGTCAGCCACTATTTTGGCAAGAGCGACGGTGAAATGACCGTAAAAGATGCTGATGATTTCTGTATCTACATTCTGGCCAAAGCCCATGTGGCATTGGTAACTGGCAGTGCGTTTGGCGACCCAAATGCGGTAAGACTTTCTTATGCTGCGTCAGAGGCCGAACTTCAGGAGGCAATCAAGAGAATTAAAGCGGCGCTGGCTGTTCTGAAATAACATCTTTTGAATACAATTGTCATCTTGAGCTTGTCGAAAGAGATTATTGAAACCAAATCGTCTTCGACAAGCTCAGACTGACATCCCTTCTTTAAAATTTCTTTTTTAAACTTATATATTTGGGCCGTTAACCCAATCATTTGTCCATGCCCTTCTCCTCCATTCAGGAAGTTTTCAACGCTTTTGAAAGCCTCAAAGTACTCGTCATCGGTGATGTGATGATCGACTCGTACATCTATGGCAACGCTGGCCGGATCTCTCCTGAGGCACCTGTGCCTGTTGTCAACGTCAATAAGAAAGAAAACCGACTCGGCGGTGCCGCCAATGTGGCGCTCAACATCCAGTCGCTGGGAGCCACCCCCATTCTTTGCAGTATCATTGGCGACGAGCTGGACGGCGAAACATTTTTTGAGCTGTTGAAAGCAAGAAACATTTCTTCCCAGGGCATCATCAAAAGCAGAGAGAGGATCACAACAGTTAAAACGAGAGTGCTGGCTGGCTCACAGCACATGCTCCGGGTCGACAGCGAAACCGACAAAGCCCTGACCGCTCTTGAGCAGCGTGCACTTATGGATCATATTCGTAATCTGGCAACAGGTTGCGACGTCATCATTTTTGAGGATTACGACAAAGGTGTACTTAACCCGGCCATCATTTCACAAACCATCAATCTGGCCAATGAGCTGGGCATCCCCACAGTAGTGGATCCAAAGAAAAGAAACTTTCTGGCCTACAGCGGTGCTTCGCTGTTCAAGCCCAACCTGCGAGAGCTGAAAGAAGGCCTGAAGCTGGAGTTCGATCACCACGACCTGGATCAGCTGTCGTCAGCAGTGAACCAGCTCAATGCTCATATGCCGGTTGAAAAAGCGCTCATCACGCTATCAGACAGAGGTGTTTACCTTACCGACCATGTGCAGTCCATCCACTACCCTGCCCATATCCGCCGCATTGCCGACGTATCGGGTGCTGGCGACACTGTGGTCAGTATTGCCGCACTTTGCGAGGCACTGCATTTGTCGCTGGAAGTGCAGGCAGAACTTAGCAACCTGGGCGGCGGCCTCGTGTGCCAGCACCTGGGTGTAATGCCCATCGAAAAGGAGAGCCTGCTTCAGGAAGCGCTGAAAAATGAAATGATTTTGAAACACCTAACGAATTGACAAAGAACCACTATCTATTTGGAGTGAAGAGCTTTAGTCCCTGGATAAAAACAAAGTCTTTTAAATTATAGGTAAATAGTTCCAAACCAGTAACAATGGCAGTCGCCGCAATCAGCGCATCAGGAAATGTAAGCCCGTGGCTCAGCCGATATTTGAGTAGCAATTCTACTGCCTTTATTGAGATGGCCTCGCTCAGAAGGGAAATATTGAATCGGGTTAATTTTTTATTCAGCCTGTTTAGATCACGTTTATTTAAAGCCCCCGACAACAACTCCATTTTTGTCACCACAGACAATAAAACATTGTCCAATCTTATTACGTTTTCTACAATTTCTCTGGTGGAGTCGTGGCGCTTTGCAGCTACATCCCAAAAGTCAATCATGACATCCGTGTCGCAAATTACGTTCTTTGCCATCCCTTAGCTCTCAAGTCCCTTGCACTGAGTTTTTTATTAGAAAAAATTTTCTCCAATCCAGTCAAGTCAATGGATTGATCACCCTTTAAAATGGTAACTCCATTTATTTTAAACGTCGGAGGCACAACTTCGTCGGGCGCAGAAACAACAAAGTCAAGGTGTTTTGACAGATCCTTCAGTGCCTCCAAAGTCTTCTTATTTTTATACTTAATGGTTACTTCCGCCATGAGCCTCTTTTTTCAAATTTAACAATCTGCAACCTAAATTCACTCATTCTCCGCTTTAAACTCTTCCAGCACCTCTTTCAATTGTCCCAAAGGTGCCTCAAAGTTCCTCTTGTTCTCCGCAAAAATAGCTACGCCGCAAGACACCAGGGTAATTGCAAGTGCGATGCCTACTCCCATCCAGTGCGCTTGCACGCCGCCAGGTACCCAAATCCTGAAGACAAGAAATACACCTATCGCTGAACTGACTGGAATAAGTATCCATTCGTACTGCCGTTTGAACTTATAGAACTGTTGCAGGTTGTCGTGTTGTAGTCGAATACTTTCCTGCAGACTGCCTCCTTCTGTTTTCGCCACATTAGTCCTGGCTATAGCCTTGAACCTGCGCATGAGCACCACAGTAAAAGGAATATACAGAGCTACTCCAACGAGTGCAGTTAGCACCGCCTGCGTGTCGGACCAGTACTTTGCTACCACATGCCCCAGCAGGGCATACACCAGTATCTGCAGCGCAAATGCTGCCCAGAAATACTGCACGGCTGTGTTGGTGTGCTTTTTCACCCTTGTCCTGACTATCTTTTCAAAAGACTCAGGCGCCATGCCCTCCGGAGCAGGAAGCGCTCCTCCGCTTTCTCCCCATTTCATTTTCAATTCGTCCAGTGTTGCCATCAGTTCATCATTTTTTTGAGTAGCACTTCTAATTCTTTTTTGATTCGGAACATTTTCACGCTCACATTCGACTTCGATAGACCGGTAATACCAGCAATTTCTTCATAGCTCAAGTCTTCCAGATATAGCAAAACCACTGCTTTGTTCACTGGTGACAGCGTGGCAATGGCTTTGAAAAGCAGACCTAGTTCCTCCTCGTTGTTTACAGATGGTGAGGCTGGCATCTGATCGTGCCTGTCTGAAAGTGCATCGAAGGTGTTTTTCCTGCTCTTTCGCTTGTATGTCATGGCTGTGTTCAGGCAAACCCGGTACATCCAGGTCGAAAATTTAGCATCGCCCTGAAAGCTTTCGTATGATCGCCAGAGTTGATACATCATTTCTTGAAATGCATCGGCTCTGTCCTCAGCATCCTGAAAGTAGCCCAGGCAGATCTTGTGAGCGATGCCCAGGTTTTGGTTGATCTGTTGCAGAAAAGTGCTGTCTACCGATTCGGACATTTTATTCTTCTTTTATTGCCTTCGATGAATAAGTAGCCGGAACTGAAGAATCACTACACTTTGCGGAGTTCTTTTTTTCAAAAAAAATGAAATAGCGACGTGGCAAGCTCAGCTTCAAAAGAAATCCTTCAATGCCGTAAACCCAATTACAGAAATAACGCACGAGAAGATGAACGCCAGCACCAGCCCGGTGTTTAGCAACCAGCCTGCCCGGTGCTCGCCCATTACCGCTTTCCGATTGACCATGTAGATGATTCCACCAATGACCAAAGGCAGCACAAACACATTGGCCACCTGAGTGGCTATCTGGGCTGCGATGGGGTTAGCCCCCAAAATAGGTACCGACAGCCCGACGACGCAAGCGACGGCTGTGAGCCGCTTGAAAAGCTTCGACTTTAAATCAAGTTCACCGTTTTTATAATCGGAAATCAATAGCGGTGCCACCATCAGGATAGGAAACACCGACGAAAGTCCTGCGCTGAGCGCTCCGGTCATAAACAGCGCCACAGCAAATTTTCCTGCCACAGGCTCCAGGGTGTACACCATATCAATCACCTTGTTGATCGTCAGCCCCTTGTAATACAGGGCACCCATGGCCGTAACCATGATGGAGGCGCTTATGACAAACATGAGCAACGCCGATGACAGGGCGTCTCTCGACTGCAGAGAGGTATGCTCCCTGGCCCAGCCTTTCCCTTGCATCAGCAGCGGCCTCACCACAAAGGTAGGCGCCGCCATGGTGGTGCCCACAAAGGCAGCCACAAGAAGACTTCCTCCCTCGCCTTCAGGAATGGAAGGGATAAAGCCCATCGCTATTTCGCCTGGGGGAGGCAGCACAATGAACATGGAAATGAGAAATGACACGCCCATGATGGTGACGAAAAGAATAAGGATCTTTTCAAAAAACGAATACTTACCCACTATCAGCAGAAAGTACAGGATGGCAAGAATGACCACGGCGATAGACAAAACGGCCCAGTAGCTTTCCGCTGGCAGGCCGGGCAGAAACAAACGAGCGATCTCATAAAGTGCGTTGGCTGAAAGCCCCACGATGCCCGACAGCGAATTCCACTGGCCGATAACGATGCCAACGATAAGTACTACCGCCAGCACTTTGCCAAACTTCAGCTCCGTCTTGAAGCTGTTGACAGCCGTTCGGCCAGTCACCACTGCATACCTGCCATACGCCTCCATGAGTGCCCATGAAAAAATGCAGCTCAGGGCCAGCACCCACAGCAGCTGCGAACCATACTGGCTGCCGGCTTTAGCCATGGAGGTAACACTGCCTGTGCCTACCGTGTACCCAATGCAAAAGAGCCCTGGCCCTATCGACAATAAAAAAGCGGCGATCTTCTTCATACGTTTCTCTTACCAGTTGGTAAATGATCCGTCAGCTCTCCTGAAGCCGGGGTGGTTGTATTCGCTTCCTTTGGTAATCTCGTTGATCAGCTCAACATTGGCAGGATTGAACTCCACACCAAGCCCAGGCCTCTCAGTTGGGTAGAGCTTCCCATTTTTGAAGTTCAGATAGTCGTCGTTGAGGTAGTCAGTCTTCGTTGCGGCATTACCCAGTATCTCAGTGAGCACAAAGCCCGACGAGGCACCCAGCGCATGCACAAGGGCTGCCGTTGAAATCGGGCCGGTAAAGTGAGGAATGAGACCAACATAGTGTGTTTCACAGATGGCAGCGATCTTCATGAATTCGGTAATGCCCCCGGTATTTGGCAATGTTACCCTCGAAAAATCAATCAAGTGGTCTTCCACCAGCTCGTTGATATCCCACCGGTCGCCAAACTGCTCGCCTACGGCGATAGGCACATTCACTTTGGCCCGCAGCGTCTCGTAGATGCCTGGGTTTTCTGACCGCACCAGGTCCTCTACAAAAAGTGGCCGAAGCGGCTCAATCATGTTGCACACCGTCACGGCTTCGGCTGTGTCGAACCGGGTATGCAGGTCGATGCACCATTGCCCGTCTTCCCCTACACCCTCCCGAATTTGCTCACAATGCCTGCGGTAGTTGTTCAGCCACTTGTGTACATCAAAAACGTCTCTCGATCCCACGCCACCATCCGTGCGGAAGGCATAAAATCCGGCTTCCATGCAGGCCTTTGCGGTTTCCTTCACTGTGCCCTGGCCGGGGAAGCCGGTGGAATAGCAAGGAATATAGTCACGGGTAAGGCCGCCAAGCAATTCATACACCGGCACATTCAGCGCTTTACCTTTGATGTCCCACAGAGCCATGTCGAGCGCACCCATGGCGTGGAGCCGCTCACGACCCGAGGGGTAGAAATAGCCCCTGTTCACTTTCTGCCACAGGTGCTCTATGCGAAACGGATCCTCCCCAATCAGCATTTCGGCCACGTTCTGGATCATCTCTTTGGAGCCGCCCTCCCCGATGCCTGTAATGCCACCATTGGTTTCCACCACCACAATGTCCCGCATCTGAGCAAAGGCCGGCTTGGTATAATCGGGATCCCGGTAGTGCCGGATTTTTGTGATTTTGAGGTCGGACTGGGTATGGGCATTCAAAAATGGGAGCCCCATGGCAAGGCCGCTGGCCGTCAAAAGGCTTTTTCTGACAAAGTCTCTTCGGGTGGTCATGAGCAGGTAGTTTTAAGTGGTAGCTATAATGGTCAACCGACAGCAGAAGGTCTGATGTCAGGTAAGGGAAATTAGTATAAAATGAGGAGAAAACGTGAGGGGTGTATTTTTCTGTGACGAGTGGAGAGCTCAGTTGAAGGAAATCCTTTTGTAAAATGCAACGGCACCCAAAAAGGTCCTATTTTTCATAACTCCCTCTTTATCAACCTCCTGCACTACTGCGGCCAGCTTTATCAAGCTGGGCAAACGTGCTGCAAAGCTACAGGAGCCTTGCCCAACTTGGGCAACCTTGCTGCAGTACTGCGGCAGCTTTGCTCAAGCCGAGCGAACGTGATGCAAGCTTGCGGCGGCCTTGCCCAGGTTGAGCAAAGGGTTTTCAGTTTCGACTTGCAAAAAGGCTCGCCATGCCCTGCGACAGACGTGAGTATTTGCGTTATTTAGGATACAACGACTTTGAAATAACCCACAGACAAAATGTAAAAAAAGAGTTTGCAAAAGTTAGACCACTGATAGCACGTTACAATTTCTGTTACAAAAAGTATGATATTAACATCGAACCATTTTGAAGGATTGAACCAATCCTTAGTTTTAGAGTAACATCGATTGAATCTTCGACCACATGCACCTACTTTTCCTTCTTGGCTTCTTGTCTCTACAAAACCGCATCGATGAGCCGCCGATAAAATTTGTCATCGAGTCCAATAAAACTACAGTCATTGAGGGCGAATGCTTTATCTTGACTGCCTACCTTATTTTCCCATCAGATAGCATAGGGTTTAGCCTCCCACCCAATTTCTCGCAGCAGGTTTCAGAATTGCGGAGTAAAATGAAACAAGAGAACTACTTCTACCATGAAAATCTCAAGCCTGAACCTTTCTTTGAAGACCTGCTAATTAATGGGAAAAAATATCGAAGGTTTGAGCTAACAGAGATAGCTGCATGCCCATGTACCGATGACGACATCACGATTCGCTCGCACAAGCTTACCCTACTAAAAGATAAAACATTTGAAACAGAGTTGGAAAGTCAGCCACTCAATATTCGGGTAAACGCAATTGACCAAAACCTACAGGACTCCTTGTATATCAATTATTTCTACAAAATGGTTGGGGTATTTGACCTTTATGAAAAAATAGAAAATGAAAAGAAAAGCTATACAGTAGGAGATACCATTGATTTCACTCTCAGGGTTTATGGAGAAGGGATTTCCTTTCCCGTTGATTTGAATATAAAGAATAGTGATGACTGGATTGTGGAAACCAGAGGAATAACACAAAAAGACACGGTTAGAAGCGGTAAAATGCGAATGTTTAAGACTTTTAACCTGAAACTCATCCCCCTAAAGCCATCGGCCGGTTTTGCTTTTTCAGACCTTTTCTCGTGGACCTATTTTTCATTAGCCGAGAACAAATTAGTTGTACTTGCACCAAAAACAGTTGTAGAGATAGATAACAACATCTCGTACGACCCGCCTGAGCCAAAAAAACGAAAACCAATCTCTACTGCGATCGCAATGGACATTTCGGAGTCGATGCAAATTATCGACTATTACCCCAACCGACGGTACAAAGCATTTGAAGTAACCAACATTTTGCGAAATAAGAACTGCGCTATTCCTGTTCTTTATTTTTCGGGGGAAGTATTCAATGTCGATCGATGTAATTTACTGGACGTGAAAATTCCCGACAAAATGAGAAAGGGTACAGCCCTGGGAGACGCCGTTTGGCAAGCATTGAAGCTTTTGGAAGGCGGACAGGGGGAGAGAAATATCATTTTAATTGGTGATGGCGACGAGACTGCCGGAACTGTTCCGGCAATGAAGATTGCAAAGCTAGCAAATGAAATGGGTGTCAAAATACACACAGTTGGTATTGGCTATAGTGATAGTGTTCCCATCCCAGTTACCTTAAACCAAAAAGTCGACACTGTCTATTTGGATAACACGTTTCGGGACGATCTCTTCAAGGCTGTCAGTAGGGCTTCTGGGGGAGCATACTATTGGATTGATAAATATGTTGATCCGAGATTAACACTTCAGGATTTGGTGCAAACTATCAAATAGAGCTACTGGTAAATCTACCCATTCATCTTTTTAGTGCTACTTGAGCGTTGATCAGCGTTGAGTGGGAATAGTCCACATCAAAAAGTCTGCACTGAGTAAAAAAGACAGTGCAGACTTTCTGATTTAAAGCCTTGTGAAGCTGTGATGTTTACACAGCACCTGGCAACATCACTCTGTTGCGATTGAATCTCGGGTGTTTTTTTGTACCGCAATCACCCCAAAAAGTGAAAGGATAAAAGAGAACGCATAAAAACCTTTTTCGCTGGGAAGCAAATCAGCATTCCACAAGCCGATGGTAAGAAGTACTAGGCACAAAACTGTGCAGAACCAGCAAATGGAATAATACAAATCAGTTACCGGAATGTTTTCCAGCTTGTCACGCACGGCCTTCTGCAGAGAAATCACGGCAAACAAGCCAAACATCAAAACAGTAAAATAATAACCCTTCTCGTTAAGCATCATCTCTGCTCTGAAGAGACCTACGAGGTACCCAATCATACCTGTCAACAGCGCAATCCATGACGCAGCGACAAATGCATTTGATGGTTTTTGATTCATGGTTTTGTGGTTTTTGCTTTGAATAAAAATTAACCTGATGCTTTCAACGAGGTAATTTGACTACTTTGTTTGTACAATAGTGTACAGAGAATTTTTTGCCCTGGCTTCCTGAAATGAAGAAAACAAGTGAAAACAAACTGAAATGGATAGAATGCGGGTATTCGCTATTTGCCTCTATAGGCCCGGAAGCACTTAACATAGAGCGGCTGTCCGGCCTGGTTTCGCTGAGCCGGTCGAGTTTCTATTACTACTTCGGTGATCTTGTCAATTTTGAGCATGAGCTGCTGAAAACCCACATCATGCACTATAAAAAGTTTGGGCAATTGATGCGTGACTATGTTCATTTCGAACAGCTGTTTTCGGACGAAATCATGGAAAACAAAATCGCACTTGCGTTTCACGTCAGTTGCTCATTAACAAGTCAGTAAAACGGTACCAGGAGTGCTCGGACAAGGCACGAGAGTTTACTGAAAAAAAGACCTACGAACTTTGGGCAAAGGCCAAAAACGTGGATAGCAACTCCGAAGCGGAATGGATGCTGTTCAGGGCCATCAGAGACTTCTATTTTGTTCAGTTTGGGCAGGCAGGCCAGGATCCGCAGGATGTGCTGGTGTTACTTTATTCTTATTTGGGGAAGTTGAAGGAGTAGAGGACGTTGCTTTGAGCAAGCCGGAAGCTTGAATAGAAATATCCACATACGCTAAGGCTAAACTTGCCGGAGTGAAGGGAATCTACTTAATGCCAATAACCTTATTGATCTCCCCAAGGTACTGCTCACCTCTAAGTCTAAGTTCATCCATACTTACATTATTAGACGCTCTACTTACAAATTCTTCCAGCCGTTCATATGCCTCTAAAGGCCTATCGAGTTTTTTATACATTATACAGCCTATTATAAAGAAAGACTGAATATGGTTCTCATCTTCCTGGTAGCACACTTCATTATATTTAATTACCTGGTATATGGAATCAATCTCATTAGGGTATCTTTCTTGACTTATCTCATCAAAAACGATAAGAGCTTCCTTCATTCTTCCAAGTTTAATGAGCAAGTACAGTTTACTGTACCTCCAAGTCCCATCTGCTCCGGCCATTCCTGCTGCTTTCTCAACATATTCTAGTGCGAGCTTTGCATCGCCTCTCAGCTTTACCTGTCTTATCGCCTCACTTAGATGTCTATCGTACTCATTCGGTGTAATTTCCAAGTACATTTCCTGATATTCAAGGGACAACTCAATGTCTCCACGGAAGTAGGATAGCCTCGATAGAAGAAAACAGCAAACCCATTTTTGTTGTAAAACCTTAAGTCTGTATTCAGCCAATTCCGGCTTCTGTTCAATGTACTTTATTAATGTATTCCATATTGATATTCCTTGCTCAAATTTATTATCTACCAGTGTCGCAAGACCCATCATATACGTAGCAGTGAAGAAAATTTGTTCTGCGTTGCTTCTAAAGCCGTTCAACTCATCCTCCTCTAAAAAGGTGATCTCCCTTTTCCATAACTCAGCGAATTCTCTCTGAAGGCTTTTGCTGTTAGTCACATTGGTCTGTGCGTGCATAATCAACGCATCTATGCTTAGACAATAGGTGCTTTTGGATGAGTTACGAATAATCAAATCCCCATAAACAAAGAATTTTGCATTTAGCCTTTTTGCCATCTTCAGAAAGGACTTAGATTCGTTTGAATCCATCAAATTTGCTTTTCGAGCCTCAATCCACATCTCAATCTTGTGCCTTGCTGTTTCGGAAAGATGATTATGTAGTACAACTACCTCATAAGTATTATTTAGACCATGGTTTTTTAATTGTCTCTTAAGTTCTTTTGCAAAGTCATTCGCAATCCTGACCTTTTGTTTAACATCTTCAGTGGTAATAGCAATTACGAGGTTCTGCCTTTTTCTATTCCCTAAAGGGAACACCGATCTTTTGTAGTACCAAAATGACACTATTACAAGTTCAACAATGACAAAAGTCAAAATGTGAACTATGGAATTCTCAAAATATGGTTTCAAAAATGGGATCACAATCTCCATCAAAGCCAAAGAAGAGGTTACTATTATGACAATTAGGCTTGATATCCTATTAAAGGAGAAATCCTTATCTAACAGCAACTCTTTCAAATCCATACTTTTGAACACTTCGTAAAAATCTTTCAAATATGTTATAAGTTATCGGAATTATATTTAATGTCAATTTCTATTCGTAAGGATCACTAAAGAAGAAATGAAAAACTAGCCAAAAAAAGAAAGAACGATCAAATGCCTTCCATCCACCCGCAAATTGTCTAGCTGTTATGCCATGAGCTGCATTTATCGTAAGTTCAACCCATTAAACATGCCTAATGCCTACTATGCACAAACTTTCCGCTTCTCTGCTATCAGCAGCCCTATTTTTAGCGCTGCTTACCAATTGCACTCAAAAAGAACCCCTTCAGGCCACTAAATGGGACAAACTTACCCTCAGTTTCGCTGGCCCGGAAACTGCTGAAGACGCTGCTGACAATCCCTTCACCGACTACCGGCTGAACGTGGTCTTCTCCAAAGGGCTGAAGAAAATGCTGGTACCGGGCTACTATGCCGCCGATGGCAACGCCGGGGAAAGCAGTGCCGCCGCTGGCAATGTGTGGAAGGTGCATTTCCGCCCCGATGAAGAAGGCGAATGGATCTACCAGGTTTCGTTTCGCAAGGGTGCCAATATAGCCGTAGATGATGATCCTCAGGCAGGAGAACCCGTCGCCTTTGATGGTGAGGAAGGCAAACTAATAGTGGCAGCTGGCAACTACCAGCTGCCCGACCTTCGGGCGAAAGGTCGCCTAACCTATGTGCGGGAGCGCTACCTGCAGTTTCAGGAAACAGGAGAGTACTTTCTGAAAGGCGGGGCCGATAGCCCGGAAGATTTGCTTGGCTACGCCGACTTCGACGGCACCTACAAAGGCACGGCCGGAGAAAACAGATCGGGCGAAGCAGAGAACAAAGCCACTTTGCACAATTACGCTCCCCATGCTGCCGACTGGAAAGCGGGCGACCCGATCTGGCAGGGCGGCAAAGGCAAAAACCTGATTGGGGCCATCAACTACCTGGCCAGCAAAGGCATGAATTCCATCTACTTCCTCACCATGAACATTGGCGGCGATGGCAAAGATGTGTGGCCTTACACCGGCTACGACGAGCGCAGCCGGTTCGACTGCAGCAAGCTCGACCAGTGGGAGGTGGTGTTCGATCACATGGAGCGCAAGGGCATCATGCTCCACATAGTGACACAGGAAACCGAAAACGAAAAACTGCTCGACGATGGCGACACCGGCCCGCAGCGGAAACTTTACTACCGGGAACTGATCGCCCGCTTTGGACACCACCTGGCCGTGACCTGGAACATGGGCGAGGAAAACGGCCCAGCCAGCTTCAGCCCCAACGGGCAAACCACTGAGCAGCAGAAGGCCATGACCGACTACTTTAAAACCCACGACCCCTACCAAAACTACGTGGTCATTCACACCCACTCCCACAAGGAGCTGCGCCACGAAATGTTCGACAGGCTGCTGGGTCACCCAAGCCTTGACGGGCCATCGATCCAGATCGGGTACATTGGCGACGCCCACGACGACACCAAAAGATGGGTAAAAAACTCAGCTGAGGCTGATCACCCATGGATAGTGAATATCGACGAAATAGGCCCCGCCAACCGTGGGCTGGATCCCGACGACCGAACCGACAACAACCAGGATACCGTGCGGGTGGCGGTGCTGTGGGGCAACCTGATGGCTGGCGGCGGCGGAGTGGAGTGGTACTTCGGCTATCTCAACCACAACAACGACCTGGGCTGCGAAGACTGGCGCTCAAGAGACCGCATGTGGAACTATACCAAAGTCGGCCTCGACTTTTTCCAACGTTACCTGCCTTTTGCAGAAATGGAAAGCCACGATGAACTATCGGGAGAGAACACGTACTGTCTGGCCAAGCCGGGAGAAGTATATGCGGTGTTTTTGCCGCTGGGAGGAGAAGCCTCTATCGACCTGGCCGGCGCTGAAGGAAGCTATTCCGTGAGCTGGTACAACCCCAGAACAGGGGGTGAGCTACAGCAAACCGATATCAAGACGGTGGAAGGCGGCGAGGTGCGTTCGCTTGGGAACCCGCCTTCAGAGCCAGAAAAGGATTGGGCGGTGTTGGTAAAAGCTGGCGGGTGAGGATACCCTCCCGGAACGGTTCGGGCTGGCGTGTGAGACACACGCCAGAACGGTAGCGGGTGAGGACACCCCGCTAAACGGGCTGGCAGGTGAAGACACCTGCCAGAACAGCGATCCCGCTAACCCCGCTCTATCGGAAAAGTGAGGCAATGCGGGCCCCCGCTGCCACGACTAAGCTCACCCGCTGGAATGGTGATGATGGTGTTTTGAATCTTCTCTTTTTCAATTTTGCCTTCGGCGGCCTGCTGAAGAAATTGCTCAGCAGGGATAACAGTATATCCAAGCTGCTGAAAGCCTTCGATGGTTTTGGTATTCCGGCGGTAAGTAACTGCCACACCAGGCCTTACAGCCACAAAATTGCAGGCGCTGCTCCATTGCTCCCGCTGGTCGAACGGATGCTCCCCATTGCCACACGACACAAATCTTGCGTCGGCGTCTTCGGCCAGTATCAAATCCTTGATGGTATCAAATCTCTGCGAAGTGTTCCCCTGCAAATCGAAGCTTTCTATGCTGATCTGGGTGGGATCCTGCAGCACATGCTCATATAACACATAGTCATGAGTATTCACCTTGGAGAAAATAGTATCGATGTGCATGCAATATTCTTCCTTGGGAATATCTACAATGGTGAACTTCTCCACCACCTTGTGCTCACGCAGCTGCTCTCTGATTCTCCAAAGTGCCACCATATTAGTTCTTTCGCTGCAGCCAATAAGCAAGTGTGATGGGCTCAAATGAATAATATCACCTCCTTCAATCGTCTCCGCCCTGTTAGAAAGTGTAGTAGCCAGATGATCCGACGAAATGCACAAGTCAAGATATTTGTAACCCACTTTTACAAACACCGGGTGGTAATGTGTGATAAACCAGGTAAGTATATTTTCTCTTTTGCGAGGCATTTTTTCAGCCTGACAAGTGATCACATAATTGTTCACTACCGCCCCTATGTCCCTGGTGAAAATGAGGTTAGGCACGGGGTTGAGCAGAACACTTCCGCCTGCCTTATAGCCGCTAATCAGGGCCTTGGCGAGGTTCTTAGGTAAGAGCTGCTGCAACGTCAGCTGTGTATCGGGCGGCAAGCTCTCCAGCTTAAATACTTCATCGAGCAACTGCGACCTTAGCTTTGCATTGGTCAAAATATCTGTCAGAAGATCGGTAAACTCCAGCACATTTTCCTCCCCGGCAAAAAAAGAAAGCACGCCTGTCAACAAGCTATGCTCCTCCTGCATTTTGGGTAAAAAAACAATGTCATCGTACAAGAGCTCGGCCTTGTTGAAGGGAGTTACCCATTCTATTCCCTGATCAGGGCGATGAACTATTACCTTTCTTAGTATGTCGATATCTGAAGTAACCATGGGTTAGTCTGCCGTTAAGTATTCGTCGAAAACAATTATATTCGAAACTTATTCAACCAGCTCGCACGGCCATTTGTTGAACTATTAAGCCTATATTGAATCCCTTTAAGGGGCTAAGATGTCGAGATTTTTATTTTTTGTTGGAGTCCTCACCACTTTTATTTCATTTTCCCTGCACGCAGATGCTGAAAAACCAACAGCAACGAAGGGGACATTGGACTTGAGGGGCTGGGATTTTTTGCGGGATGGCCCAATAAAGCTGGATGGAGAATGGGGCTTTTACTGGGAAGAATTGCTTGTACCAGAAGGTGCTGAATTAGCCAAAAAACCTCCTCACTACTTTCAGTTTCCCAGGATTTGGAACAATGCGGAGGTAGACGGTATCGAACTAAGCAGAGCAGGTTACGCCACCTACTCTCTTACTGTTCTTTTGCCCAAAGACCATCCACCCTTGCTCATGTGGGTAGAAGACTTTTTCACCAGCTACCAGCTATTCATCAACGGCGAGGTGTTTTCAAAAAACGGCATTGTTGGAAAAACCAAAGAAGAATCGCAACCTCAGGCTTATCCAAAAACAAAGCCGCTGAGAGAAAAGGCAGATACACTTCACCTGGTGCTTCAAGTCTCCAATTTTGTTCATCGAAAAGGCGGAAGCTCTCAAAGCATTACCCTTGGGGAGGAAATGCAATTGGCCCGAGCCAAAGAAGTCGAGCTGGCTTACGACTGGATTCTGGCAGGTGCCATGTTTATGGGGGGCTTTTTCTTCTTTGGTCTATACCTGTTTGGGCGGCACGACAAGCCCATGCTTTACTTTGCCCTGTTTTGCCTGGTATACGCCTACAGAAATATCGGCTCGGATATCTATGCTATCAACTCAGTATGGGAGATGCCGTTTTCGCTATTGCTAAGGCTCGAACACCTCAGTGTATTTATGGGTCTTTATTTCTTTACCCGTTACATCGTCAGCCTGTATCCCGAAGAAATATACAAGCCCATTTTTTCAGTCTTTTTTTGGGTCACTTTGGGGATCAGCTTCCTGACTGCCGTGGGGCCGATATTACTGTTTACTTCTATCCTTCCCTACTATCTCTATGTTCTTCTGCTGGCTATTTGCTACGGGATATACATAGTGGTGATGGCTGTCATTCACAAAAGGCCGGCAGCTGTGTATGCACTTGTGGCAAAACTGATCGTTTTTGCAATTGTGGGCTATAATGTACTGGTGTATTTTGACCTGACACCAAGAATTGTCCTGTTTAATTTCATTGCCCACATCCTCTTCTTCTTTTGTCAGGGCCTTATCCTGTCATTTCGGTTTGCGCAAAACCTTAAGGAAGCCAAAGAGCAAGCGGAAAAGGCCTCCAGAGCCCGTACTGAGTTCCTTTCGACCATGTCTCACGAAATGAGAACCCCATTGAATGCTGTGTTGGGCATGACCAACTTTTTGATCGGGGACAAGCCGAAGCAGACACAAAAGGAAAGCCTGAATACACTTAAGTTTTCAGCGGAGCGACTCATGAACCTGATCACCGAGTTGCTTGATTTTAGCAAAATAGATTCTGGCCAAATCGACTTTTCTACGGAAAAAATATCTCTTAAAGAATTCCTTCAATCGGTTTACACCTCCTTTGAAAAAACTGCTAAACAGAAGCGGCTGGACTTTCAACTTCAAATAGGCGAGGATATCCCCGACCACATTCTATGCGACAAAGCCCGGCTGTCGCAGGTGTTGGTCAACCTTTTAGACAATGCGTTTAAGTTTACCCCGTCGGGCTTTGTCCATCTTAAGGTTTCGCTGGAGGAAAAAGAAAGCGACAGCGTCAAGTTGCTATTTGAGATGATTGATAGTGGCATTGGCATAAAAGAGAGTCAGAGTGAAATGATTTTTGAAAGCTTTTCGCAGGGCAACGCTTCCACCACCCGGGAGTACGGAGGAACAGGGCTTGGCCTCAGCATCATCAGGCGGCTGCTGAGGCTCCAAGGCTCCGATATTCAGTTTGTTAGCACACCTGGCGAAGGTTCCCGCTTCTACTTCAGCCAATGGTTTGGCCTGGTGAAAACGGCAGAAAAATCCCCCGCCCCCGTGGCTCCAAAGGTGATCGACAGAAACATTGTGGAGCGCAAAAAAATATTAGTGGTGGAAGACAACAAGGTGAATGTGCTGGTCATCAAAAAATTTCTGCAAAAGTGGGGAGCCAACATAGAAATTGCTGGCAATGGCCAGATAGCCGTTGAAAAACACGCAGCCACGCCTTTTGATATTATCCTGATGGATCTTCAGATGCCAGTTATGGATGGTTACAAGGCCACCGAAAAAATCAGGGAAACAGATGCGAAAACGCCCATTATCGCCATTACCGCCGCCATCCCCTCAGACATCCGGGATCAGATTTTTACTGTTGGCATGAACGACATTGTCACCAAGCCATTTGTGCCTGAGGACCTCCATGAGAAGCTCATCAAGTACTTATCGCTGGCGAGTTAAATATCATTAAGTTAAGAGGTTCGCTCTCCCAATTCTATTTTTACCCCTGACCCTAAAGGGCGACGAACGATCATTAGTATGCCCTTTAGGGGTGCCCGGCTTAGGGAACAAAAGGGTAAAATACTCTTAACTTAACGACACAGCTGGCAAGCTAGCCGTGCCTGTACTCCTTCACTGTTTCAATAAAACACTTCACCTTCTCAGGGTCGGTATCGGGATAAACGCCGTGACCCAGGTTGGCGATATGACGCTGAGGCCCAAAGGCCTTTAACATGCCTTTTGTAGCCTTCTCTATCTCTGCAAAGCTCCCGTAGAGGGCACAGGGGTCGAGGTTGCCTTGCAGTGTTTTGCTGGCTCCCACTTTTGCCCTCGACTCGGCCACGTCCATGTTCCAGTCGAGGCCGACGGTAGCGCAAGGCAGTTGACCAGTCTCTTCAAGCGCAAAAAAGGCTCCCTTGGCAAAAACTGTGACCGGCACCTCCGGAATAGCCTCGCATATTTTCCTGATATAGGCGAGGGAGAATTCTCTGTAATGCTGAGGCGGCAATACGCCTGCCCATGAGTCGAAAATCTGCAACATGTGGGCACCAGCTTTTACCTGCGCCTTCATGTAGCTGATGGTGCTTTGTGTGATTTTTTCCAACGCCTTGTGCGCCAGGGCCGGTTCGGTGTACAAAAAGCCCCTGGCTTTTGAGAACGTTTTGCTGCCAGACCCTTCCACCATATAAGAAAAAAGTGTCCATGGGGCTCCGGCGAACCCTATCAGGGGTACTCTGCCTGCCAGCTCTTTATTGGTAAGCTTGATGGCCTCTATCACATAGCCCAAATCGGTTTCTCCGTCGGCGATGCGCAATTCGTCTATATCTTTCTCAGTCTTTATTGTTTTGGGAAATGTTGGCCCTCTCTTCTCCACCATTTCGTAAGGGCAGCCCATGGCCTCGGGTATCACCAAAATGTCGGAAAAGATAATGGCAGCGTCTACTCCCAGAATGTCTACCGGTTGCACTGTCACTTCTGCAGCAAACTGCGGTGTTTTTACCAATTCAATGAATCCGTTCAGGCTGTTTCGCACGGCACGGTATTCAGGCAAAATTCTTCCTGCCTGTCGCATCATCCATACCGGGGTTCTCTCCGTTTTCTCTCCTCTGGCAGCCCGGAGGATCAGGTCGTTCTTCAATTGCATGCGGCAAAGTTAGTCAGGCTTTGCATATTTCCATTCAGATTTTATCAAGACAAATAGACACCTGGGGGCAAAACGTTTCCGGGTTCCTTTTTCGTTATCTTTGTTGAACAACAAATGACCCATTATGAGTATCTTATTTGAAAGCTTCGTCAGCTGGAAGCAGGATTGCCAGGACAGAAGCATAAAGCTCTATGAGCCTGTCATCGAATACGAAATCCAGCAAAAGAATAAAACGGAAGAGGAAATATGGGATGGCCTGCAAAAAGCCTATGAGGTAATGAAGGAGGCCGTTCAAACCGGGCTCACTGAGAATATGACCTCCCGCTCAGGGATGATCAACAACGGAGCAAAAAAAGTATACAATAACCCCATCACTGTCCTGTCGAAGGAATTTCAAGTGCTGATTTCACGGGCCCTGGCCGCCAAAGAGGTCAATTCTTGTATGGGCCGGGTAGTAGCAGCACCTACCGCCGGGGCTTCTGGCATCCTGCCCGGAACGCTTGTCACTCTACAGGAGCTTCACCAGCTCGATGATCGGAAAATTTTAGAAGGCCTGTTAGTCGGGGCAGGCATTGCCTTGATCATGGAGCAGAAGGCCTCCATTTCCGGCGCAGTAGGTGGGTGCCAGGCGGAGACAGGCAGTGCCGGGGCCATGGCCGCCGGGGCGATCGTTTATTGCCTTGGAGGCAGCATTGACCAGGTTTTCAACGCTGTGGCCATCACTGTTCAGTGCATGCTCGGCCTTGTGTGCGACCCCGTGGCCGGGCTGGTAGAAGTGCCCTGCGTAGTGCGCAATGCCAGCGCAGCTGCTATTGCCAACTCCTCGGCCCAAATCGCTATTTCCGACGTAAGCAGCGTTATTCCTGTGGACGAGTGTGTAGAGGCCATGGGTGAAATAGGCCAGGCGATGGAAAGCCGTTATAAGGAAACAGCTGAAGGTGGGCTTGCTACCACACCTACCGGACGATCAATAGCCAAAAAGGTTCTCATCCATGATATTGAAATCCTGGATGATGATACTGACAATTGAGATCAGGAATTTCTTTTGTTGAACGACGGGATTGCCAAAAAAACTGCCACGACCGTGATAAGGGCAGCAGCCAGAAAGGCTGCGCCAGGGAAATAAACGATGGGATTTTCTCCAGTGAAATAGGCAAAGAGATTTGTCATCAGGGGCGGCCCAATGATAGACGTCACACTGGTCATGCTGGTCAACGCCCCCTGCAGCTCCCCTTGCTCGTTGGACGGCACCTGCCCGGAGATGAGGCTTTGCAGCGAAGGCCCTGCGAACCCGCCTAAAGCAAACGGCACCATGAAAGCAAACATCATCCAGCCTTGTGTGGCAAAAGCAAACAAGATAAAGCCCAGTATATAAAAAAACATGCCAACAAAAACAGCATTCCACTGGCCAATTTTAGGCACCACAATGCGGATAAGCCCTCCCTGGACTATAGCGACAGTTAAGCCGACAAAGCCGAGCGAATAGCCTACCCAGGCCTCATTCCAGCCAAACTTCAGCATAGTGAAGTAAGCCCAGGTGCTTTGGTTCACATGGCCCCCCAGGTAAATGAAAAAGAAAGCGCCCACCAGGCCTAGTACCTTAGGGTATTTTTGCAAGGCTTTGAGCGACCCCAGCGGATTGGCCCGACGGATACTGAAAGCCCGCCTTTTATCGGCTGGCAACGACTCAGGAAGCACGAAGTAGCCATACAACCAGTTGAGCAACGCCAATGCGGCAGCGGCAAAGAAGGGCACCCTTGAGCCATACTGACCTAGTAAGCCGCCAATCACGGGGCCAATAATAAAGCCAAGGCCGAATGCAGCCCCTATGATTCCGAAGTTCTGTGCTCTTTTTTCCGGCGTGCTTATGTCGGCGATGTAGGCCGATGCCGTTGTGAAGCTGGCGCCGGTTACTCCCGCCAGCAGGCGACCAACAAATAGCCACCAAATATTGGGTGCAAAAGCCAGCAACAAGTAGTCGAGCCCAAAGCCAAACAGGGAGGCCAGCAACACCGGGCGGCGGCCAAACCGGTCGCTCAGCCCGCCCAGCACCGGAGCAAACAAAAACTGCATGCCGGCATAAGCAAACAACAACCAGCCGCCATACTGCGCTGCCTGACTGAGGTCGCCGTTAATAAGCTCTTTGATAAGGCTCGGCAGCACTGGTATAATGATACCCAGCCCGGTAACGTCTATAAGAAGTGTGATGAAAATGAAGCCGAGGGCGGCCGGGCGTTTTTCAGACATGAGGAGAAAATTACAAGGCCGAAAGGTACGAAATAAGCGGATAGTCCAAACCGCTTTTGTTGACGCATTATACAAAAGATAGGCAAGGTTCTTTGGCCTCTAAATAGTATTTTAGGGGAAATATTGATACTAATGGATCAAAGGTTCTATATCCTTCTTTTCATTATTTTTCTCCGCTATGCCCTGATCGCTGGACTTGCCTTTTTCATTTTTTACAGGATCCTTAAGAGTAAATGGGCGAAAAGAAAAATTCAGCAGGTCTTTCCAAAAAAAAATGACTACCTGCGTGAGATAGGCTATAGTCTGCTAACAGTCTTTATTTTCTGGATCGTGGCACTCAGCACATTCACTCCATTTATCAAGCCCTACACCAAACAATACACCGAAATTGCGGACTATGGCTGGGGGTATTTTGCCTTCAGCATCGTGCTGATGCTCCTCATTCACGATGCCTATTTTTACCTGATTCATCGGGTAATGCACCACCCTAAGCTATTCAATGCTTTGCACAAGGTTCATCACCTTTCGACCAATCCCTCGCCATGGGCTGCGCTAGCGTTCCAGCCAGCAGAAGCAGTTATAGAAGCATGCGTTATATATGTCATTGTTTTCTCCATTCCAACACACAGGTCAGCCGTCTTGATTTGGCTGGCACTGATGATGCTCTATAACGTTTACGGGCATCTTGGCTATGAACTCTACCCAAAAAACTTCCAACGAACGTGGCTGGGCAAGTGGTTCAACACGTCAGTGAACCACAATCAACACCACAAATACTTTAAAGGTAACTATGGCCTGTATTTCCTGTGGTGGGACAGGCTTTTCGGCACCCTTCGCAAAGACTATGATGAAGAATTTGATCGGGTAAAATCTTTGGCCAAATAGATTTCCAATGGAACATTTCTATGACGGAAAGTAGAGGAATACCAGTGTTACCTTATTTTTTGCTAAATTTGACCATATTGGATTGCTATCCGCCCCTGGAACTTCGTTGGCACAGTTAAATAACTCCCTGATTTAAAAATATTTAAGGGCCAACTTCATTAGCGAATTTATCTTTTACATACTTTTGCCTCGCAATTTTAAAAATGCACCAAACTATTATGAAAAATCAATTGGCAGTGTTGGTTATTGTTACCTCACTCATGGCTTCTTGTGGCCTTAAACAGGAAAATGAAACACTTGTGGCAAAGATTGACTCCCTTAATACGGAGCTTGCTTTCCAGCGTCAAATGTCGGCGGTTCTTGAAAACGTCGGCGTGTTACTCGATTCGATCGATCAAAACAGGAATGCGCTTAAGGTGAACATGGAAATGGGCACTACTTACGATGACTTCAACACTCGTTTGAGTGAATTGAATCAGTACGTAAAGGACTCTGAAAAGAAAATCGACGAAATGGAGAAGAGCCTTGCTAAGTCAAATTCTTCAAACAAAACATACGCAAACTCTATCGCAAGGTTGAAGAAGCAGTTGGAAGACAAAACGGCTCAAATAGCTCAGTTGGAAGCAACAGTTGCTGAATACAAAGAGAAGAATGAGCAGTTGGGCACTTTGGTTGAGCTTCAAAACACTGAGTTGGAAGACAAAGCGCTGCAAATTGAAGCTAAGCGTCAGGAGTTGACCATGCTGGAAACCAGAATCACTGAACTGCTCACTCAGTCTAAAGTCTCACAGGCCGACTCTTACTTTATGAGAGCTCAGGCAGCGGAAGAGGCAGCCCGTCGTACGCAGCTTGCTCCCAAGAAAAAGAAGGAGTCTTACAAAGAGGCGCTCGACTTATACCAGAAAGCGTTCGACCTTGGCCGTGAAGACGCCAAGCCAAAAATTGAAGAAATAAGCAAAAGACTTAAGTAATTATTAAGAGGCCTTCAAATTTGAAGGCCTCTCTTTTTTTGTCTCCCCTATCCCGCCTTTTTCGTTGCTACAACTATCCCTGTTGACCAAGCCTGCTTTGTCAGTAGCAAGCTTTCATTTTTTTCCAGCTCTTCCACCAGTCGAAGCGCTTTCTCATGATGACCTTCAGGCCAGTTAGGCTGAGGCAGCATGTCGTCGATGATATAGAGCCCTCCTGGTTTGAGCATCGCCAACACGTCCTCCAGCATTAAATACTTCCCATGCCACGTATCAGCAAAGATGTAGTCGAATCGCAGGCTACTGTTGGCTAACAACCACTCCTCGCCATCGGCGCACACAAGCTGTAGCCGGGGATCATGATCCAAAAAATCGGCAGCGATACCCAGAAATGTCTCGTTATTGTCGACCGAAATCAGGGACGACTTTTGATCCATGCCGCTCAATATCCACGAGGTGGAAAGCCCTGTGCCAGTACCCAGCTCCAAAAAGCTGCCCTGCGGTTTTGAGGCGGCAAGAGTTCGCAGCAGGGAACCTGTCAAAGGGTCAGAGGCCATTGTGAAGCCAGCTTTCTCAGTGGCCACAGCAATTCCACGATACGCAGGTGGTATCGCTTGTTTGATCTCGTCGGTCATAGGGGTAACGTTTACAGAAGTCTCCTGTATTAAAAATTTGTTCGTATTGACTTAAGAATTCTGAAGTGTTCGGGAAATCAACATCCGATGCTTCAAAGGCTCCCCCCTGGTTTATAGCACGTCCTTGCCTTTTCCAGTTTTGGTGCTCAACAAAGCTTCCACCTCATCAATCTTCACCAATTCAAACAAATCCTCATCTTCGATTTGCTTTTTGCGGTCGGCCATTTCAAGGAAGTGCATGTAAATCACTTCCATTTCGTCTTTGTCGAACTTGTACCCAAGCACCTGAAGCCGGTGCGTAAGCGCAGCCCTGCCACTGCGGGCAGTAAGAAGGATCAATGACGAAGGAACACCAACATCCTCCGGATCGATGATTTCGTAGTTCTCTCTGTGCTTGAGGAAGCCGTCCTGGTGAATACCCGATGAGTGCGAAAAAGCATTTTTGCCCACAATCGCCTTATTGGGCTGCACCGGCATATTCATCATGTGCGACACCATTTTGCTCATCGCATAAATGCCTTTGGTGTTGATGTTGGTTTCCAGGTTCAGGTATGGGTGCGACTTCAATGTCATCACCACCTCTTCCAAAGAAGTGTTGCCAGCTCTTTCTCCAATACCGTTGATAGTGACTTCCACCTGGCGAGCACCGTTGGCCAAACCAGAAATTGAGTTGGCAGTCGCCATACCAAGGTCGTTGTGACAATGCACCGAAATAATGGCCTTGTCGATATTCGGAACGTTGTCGTACAGGTACTTGATGCGCTCCCCAAACTGCCATGGCAATGTGTATCCGGTTGTGTCAGGGATATTAACCACCGTGGCACCCGCAGCGATCACGCCTTCTACCATCAATGCAAGGAACTCAAGGTCGGCACGGCCGGCATCTTCACAGAAAAATTCTACGTCGTCGACAAAGCGGCGAGCGTATTTTACAGCAGAAATGCCCTGCTCAAGCACCTTCTCACGGGTCGACTTAAGCTTATGTTGAATGTGGATATCGGAAGATCCGATGCCAGTATGGATTCTCTTTCTTTTGGCTAAATGGAGGGCTTGAGCTGCACAATCAATGTCAACCACTTTGGCCCTGGTAAGCGCACAAACCACCGGCTCAGTCACATTCCTGGAGATTTCTACTACAGAGTTAAAATCTCCAGGGCTTGACACTGGAAAACCAGCCTCAATTACGTCAACGCCGAGGGCCTCGAGTTGCTTGGCAACAATTACTTTTTCTTCAGTATTCAATTGACAGCCGGGAACCTGTTCGCCGTCTCTAAGGGTAGTGTCGAAAATGTAGACTCGATCTTTGCTCATACTAAGGTGTGTATTTTCTTAACAAGAATCCCATTTCTGGTATTCGATAATTGATTCTATGTAACAAATCTACTGTAACTGAAGGTCTGCCAAAGCCTAAAATTCAAAATCACTACGACAGCCAAAGGCATCTATTTGATAACAAAAAGGCTCAAATTGCAAATTAACGGCTATATTGCCATGCAGACAATACAATGGCCAAACAAGAAACAGACCCCTTATTCCAGCTGATTAAGTCGCTTACCAAGGCTGAGAAGCGCAATTTCAAGCTGTATGCCAGGCGCATCAACGGCAAGGAAGACAGTAAGTTTATCACTCTTTTCGACGTGATGGACGATGTTGATGTTTATGACGAAAAGGTGATCCTCAAAAAAGCTCCGTCATTGATTCCTCAGCAGCTTTCCAACCTGAAAAGTCATTTGTACGGGCAGGTGCTGAAAAGCCTCCGGCTTATTCATATCAACTACGACTACCCCATTGAAGTGCGGGAGCAAATTGATTATGCGAGGGTGCTGTATAACAAAGGCCTTTACAAGCAGAGCCTCCGGATTCTCGACAAGCTAAAACAGAAGGCCGCTGAAAACAATGAAGAGATTCTGCAGCTGGAGATTATCGACTTTGAAAAACTAATTGAAGGGCAGTACATCACCCGAAGCATTGGCAACCGAGCAGAGGAGCTGGTGAATGAGTCGAGGCATGTAACCAAAATAATTGCCAAAACACAAGAGCTGTCGAATCTGTCTATTTCTCTTTACAGCCTTTACATCAAGCTGGGCTATGTGCGAAATGAAGAAGACTATAGGGTTGTGCAACATTATTTTAAGAGGAACCTGCCTGACTACGAGTATGATAGCCTCAGTTTCAACGAGAAGGTGTACCTCTGCCAATCGATGGTTTGGTACTACTACATCGTGCAGGATTTTGTGAAGTGCTACCGCTATGCCGACCGCTGGGTGGAGCTTTTCAAAAGCCATCCGGCGATGATCAAAAGGAAGCCCGACCTTTACATCAAAGGGCTACACAATCTCCTGGCGGCACTCTTCAATATTCAGCATTATCCGAAATTTGCAGAAAACCTTCTGGTGCTGGAAGAACTAAAGAATTCGACTCTTTTCTCGCAGAATGAGAACATTCAAAGCTTGCTTTCCTTCTACTACTACAACGACAAAATCAACCTGTTCTTTATGGAGGGGCGGTTTACCGAAGGCGTAGTCATTGTTCCAGAAGTGCTGGAAATCATTGATAAGTTTGAAAACAAAATCGACTCGCACCGGGTACTGCTTTTTTACTACAAAATCGCCTGCCTTTATTTCGGCAGCGACGACAATAAAAACGCCGTCAAATACCTCAACAAAATCATCAATCTCAAAGATGTTAGCCTTAGAGAAGACATCCATTGCTTTGCCCGTATCCTCAACCTGATTGCTCATTACGAAATGGGCAACAGCGACTTGCTGGAATACCAAATCAAGTCGGTATATCGGTTTTTAGTGAAAATGGATAACCTCCAGGGGGTACAAAAGGAGATCATCAAGTGGCTGCGAAAAGTGCCGGGCATGCTGCCAGAAAACATAAAAAAGGAGTTCCAGGCATTGAAGGAAAGGCTGGAGGAAACACTGAAACAGCCCTTTGAACTCCGAGCCTTCCTTTATCTCGACATTATTTCGTGGCTTGAAAGCAAGATCGACGGCGTGCCGGTTCAGCTGGTGATCAGGAGGAAGTTTGAGGAGAGAAATGGTTAGCTCTCAGGCAGCTTTTCCTTTTTCCGAAGTCCGAACACATAGCCCACGTTGATTTGAACAACGGGATACCTACCCTTTCTGAAATTTTCAACATACTCTCTGTTCTCTTCCCAGTTCTGATGGTTATTATCCCAATCATTGTATCGCCAGTATGCAGGGTTGCTGGTGATTTTATGTGTATTGAATGTGTTGAAATAGTGCCGATAGCCCACAAGGGTGGTCAATGTTACCCGTTTAAAGACTGTGATTTTGGCTCCGAAGTTTACTTCGGGCCCTATCATCACGCCTTTCATTTGCAGAGAGTCGGAGGGCACGAATGCACCTTGCCGAATAGCCAGCTTTCCAGCTTCAAGGTTTAAGTTGGCTGTTGCAAAAGCCTGCATCCAACGAACCTCCGTAGGCATGTAGAATCTGTGGCCAAGGTCAAGCCGGTAGCCTTTATAATTTCCATTTCTAAAAAAGAGCTCCCATAACTCCCCACCTTTGTAACCAGCAGTTGCTATCCAGCTTCTTTTTGGTGTTACGTACAGCTCCGACTGCAGGTAGTAATTTTCGAAAGTTCGAATGAACGGGTGCAGAGGAGCTGCCACCTCTATTCTTTGGTATGCTTCCTGCCCGTTTGCGAAAAAACTCATGCAAACAAAAAAAGAAGTCGCCAGCGCAAAAATTTTACTTGCTCTCATCTGAAAAAATATGAATCAATGACTAAAGTAAGTGAAAAACACCCTCTTTTCGAGAATCGTGTAAAAATAAAACACAAAAAAGCCCCTCAGTTTCCTGAGAGGCTTCGTGATCTATGATGTAGGGCAAACGACTATTTTTTGGTATCGTCTACCTCTTCGTATTCTACGTCAGACACATCACTGTCTGCTTTTGCCTCACCTCCGGCTGCTCCGTTAGCTTGCTGTCCCGGATCTGCACCTGGCTGCCCACCTTCAGTAGAAGCGTACATTTCCTGAGAGGCTGCTGCCCATGCCTGGTTCAAAGCCTCAGTGGCAGTGTCTATACCTGCGATATCCTGAGCCTTGTGAGCTGTCTTCAGATTTTCAAGGGCCGCTTCAATAGCGGTCTTGTTACCTTCGGAAAGCTTCTCACCATACTCCTTCAGCTGCTTCTCGGTCTGGAAGATCATAGAGTCAGCGCCATTCAGCTTATCTATTTTCTCTCTTTCAGCCTGATCAGAATCTGCGTTGGCTTTTGCTTCGGCTTTCATCTTTTCGATTTCAGCATCAGTCAATCCAGAAGAAGCTTCAATCCTTATCTTCTGCTCCTTACCAGTTCCTTTGTCTTTGGCAGACACATTGAGGATACCGTTGGCATCTATGTCGAATGTTACTTCGATCTGTGGCACACCACGTGGTGCTGGTGGAATGCTGTCGAGGTGGAAACGACCGATGGTGCGGTTGTCTCTCGCCATTGAGCGCTCACCCTGCAAAATGTGTATCTCCACAGATGGCTGGTTATCAGACGCCGTTGAGAACACCTCCGACTTCCTTGAAGGGATCGTTGTATTCGACTCAATCAGCTTGGTCATCACGCCACCCATCGTTTCAATACCCAATGAAAGTGGAGTTACATCAAGCAGAAGTACGTCTTTTACTTCTCCAGTCAACACACCACCCTGAATAGCTGCTCCTACGGCCACTACTTCGTCAGGGTTAACACCTTTAGAAGGCTTTTTGCCAAAGAACTTCTCTACCTCTTCCTGAATTCTTGGAATACGGGTAGAACCCCCTACCAGAATTACCTCATCAATATCTGTAGGATTCAGGCCAGCATCTTTCAATGCTTTGCGGCAAGGCTCCAGCGTACGCTGCACCAGGCTGTCGGTCAATTGTTCAAACTTAGAGCGAGAAAGAGTTCTCACAAGGTGCTTGGGTATGCCGTCAACTGGCATGATATAGGGCAAGTTGATTTCGGTGCTAGCAGAGCTTGAAAGCTCAATTTTAGCTTTTTCAGCTGCTTCTTTCAAACGCTGTAGCGCCATTGGATCCTTGCGGAGGTCGATGTTCTCGTCTTTCTTAAACTCTTCAGCCAGCCAGTCGATGATCAATGAGTCAAAGTCGTCGCCACCCAGGTGAACATCACCATTGGTAGATTTCACCTCGAACACACCATCGCCAAGTTCAAGCACAGAAATATCGAATGTACCACCACCAAGGTCATACACCGCAATGGTCATGTCCTTGTTTTTCTTATCAAGACCATAAGCCAGCGCAGCGGCAGTAGGCTCGTTGATAATTCTTTTCACATCAAGACCTGCGATCTGTCCGGCTTCTTTGGTAGCCTGACGCTCCGCATCGTTGAAGTAGGCAGGCACAGTGATTACCGCTTCTTTCACTTCAGTACCCAGGTAATCCTCAGCTGTAGACTTCATTTTCTGAAGAATCATTGCTGAAAGCTCTTGCGGAGTATAGTTACGATCACCAATTTTCACCCTTACAGTGTCATTGCTGCCTGATTCAAGACCGTATGATACATTTTTACGCTCGGCAGTTACTTCCGAGTATTTCTTACCCATGAAGCGCTTGACAGAGCTAACTGTATTTTGTGGGTTGGTGATGGCCTGACGTTTAGCAGGATCGCCAACTTTGCGCTCGCCCTTGCCGTTGTCCAGGAAGGCTACAATTGAAGGGGTTGTCCTTCTTCCTTCGCTGTTAGGAATCACCACCGGCTCATTCCCTTCCATTACAGCGACGCAGGAGTTAGTCGTTCCTAAGTCAATTCCAATAATTTTTCCCATGATTATGTATTTTATTCCTTTAAATTTTCAATCCGTACTCACTTAGCTAAACAAGGGTTGTGCCAAGTGGTTTTTAAGGGAATAGTTGTGACAAGATGTCAGAATTACCTAAAACTGCAGATTAACAATGGCAGCCCCATCTGCAGGAATTTCGATCATTTCGGGCTGGCCTTCAGACAGCACAAGGGGGTTTCCGTTGGTGCCAAGGTTCCATAGCTGGCCTCTCAGAAAAATGTTGAGCCCCGTTTGGATGCCAAATTCCGGTGCCCGACCGAGCATGCCATATTTCTGCCAGGCTTGACCTTCTGTCAGTGTGCCGATGTCATCGGGACTGACATTGGCAGGAGGCTGGCCTCCATTGTATCCCTTCCATGGTTGGTTCCACACATTTTCCCCAGCCAAAAAAGAGGGCACCACCACAAAATCGACTTCCTTGTCGGCGATGACCCTATATGCATCATCATACCATGAATCCGCACAGATCAACGTCGCTACCTTCCCGGCCGACGTACCAACTACAGGCAGTTGGCTACTATTTCCGGCCACGATAAAAGCCGTTTCCTCGGATGTCAAAAAATTCTTCACTGTAAGGGGAGCCATCAACTTACCCGTTGCATCAAATGTGGCCGAAACGTTAATCAAGGGCCCTCTACCCACCCGCAGCACGCCAGCTTCTACCGATGGCGAAGGCAAAACAATGGATCCTGCCACCACCGTTGCCTTGTATTCAGCCGCCAGCCTGCTAAACACCTGCTGATAAGCCTCTGCCATTTCAACTGCCTTCAATGAAAAAAGAGCTGCCACAGCCCGATCCCTGGCATCCGACGCAAAATAGTTGGTAAGGAAAGAAATCGGATGAGAGTACGCCGCAGTACTTAGTGCATCTTCAGCCTTTTCTTCCGTATACACCGAGGCCTTTTCGCCAATGGCCACCAGCCACGTGCCTATGTATTCCGGAAAGACTACTACGGTTGCCGACGTGAAACAGCCATTTTTCTTTGCAATGGAAAGATAGCGGTTCAACTTAGCATAGAGCGCATCGGCCGATCGGTAGTCTGCCGGCACCATATAGGGCTGAATGCCAACGATATTGCCTTTGGTGTAGGTGCCCGCTTTGACAAAAACAGAGCGCTCCGATGTCATTTCAAAGTCGGCGTACGACCTATCGGACTGAATCCACCAATAGTAGCATCCACAAAGAACTAAAAAAACCAGCCCGGCACTGAGTAATAAATTTCTACCTTTGAGCATTATAAAAAACTTGTGGATTTTAGAAAACTAATTCTGTTCGAAGATAACCACTTGCTCATCGTGAACAAACCCGGTGGCATGTTGGTGCAGGGAGATGACACCGGCGACGATTCACTTGTGGATTATGCAAAAGCCTATGTTAAGGAAAAGTATAACAAACCGGGCCTTGTTTTTATGGGGCTGGTGCATAGGATAGACCGGCCGGTAAGCGGCGTGGTGATGCTGGCCAAAACGTCTAAGGCTTTGGAGCGGATGACTAAGGCCTTCAGAGAAAGAACCATCGAGAAGATATACTGGGCCGTGGTTACCAGACGACCTCCCAAGGAGGAAGCCACGTTGGTTCACTGGCTCGAGAAAGACTCAAAAAAAAATACCGTAACTGCTTACAACAAAGAAAAAGGCAGTGCACAGCGCTCCGAGTTGTCGTTCAAAGTTCTGAAGGTATTCCACGACTATTGTCTGCTTGAAGTAAGGCCGGTGACTGGCCGACCTCACCAGATAAGGGCTCAGCTGGGCAAGATGGGTTGCCCCATTAAAGGTGATCGTAAATATGGTCAGCAGTTTCCGAACGAGGATTCCTGTATCAACTTACACGCAAAAACATTGATATTTGCTCATCCGGTTACAAAAGAAACAATGACAGTGGACGCTCCGTTACCTATCAAAAGTTATTGGCAGGCAGTTTCATGAGTAAAGAAAAGGAAAGCTGGTTAACCCGACTACAGGACAGATGGAACCTGAAAAGCGGCTGGCAGGTAGCAATAGTGTTGATTGTATTTGCCTGCACTGGCTTTACAGTGCTTTTTTTGAAAAAGCCTCTCTTCCGCCTTATCCACGCCTCGGAGGAATACTACACCTTGCTGACAATTCTTTACTACATCCTGATACTGCCCATCTACAACCTCATTCTACTTTTCTACGGCTTCATTTTTGGGCAGTTCAATTTCTTTTGGGAATTCGAAAAAAGAATGTTTAGAAGAATTAGTGGGAAAAGGCCTGAGTAAAAGTCATACCCCCTGCAACTACGAACGCCTTTAACTTACCCGCCTATTTGGCTATCCCCTGAGACTTAAGGTATTCGACCACCTCCAATGCTGCCTCTCCTCCCATCACAGCATGTTTCATCAGAGTAATGCCATGAGGCCCAGCGCTGGTGAGTGAGGCTGGATAGGTTGCCACAATCATTTTCACTAAATCCAGCTTTCCCATCATGGCCGCCGTGAAGATGTCCAGTCTTGCTCCTCTATCTATTAAATACTGAGCAATATCCGGCCTTCCCATGTGCGAAGCCCCGCCCAGGGCGGTCTCATAGTCGCCATTTCCCCAATCCCAGGTTGCATTAAGTATTGTCGGTATTTCCGCTAGCATCTGTTTGGTGCCCTCCAGGTCAGAATGGCCTTTGGAAACGAAATCTTTCACCAGCGCACTATCGATGGGTGTTGGCCTGTTCTGCGCCGTGCCGCCAATGGCCGATATTCCCGGAATTAGAAGTGCTGAACTTGCAACAGCCCTTTTAATAAAGTTCTTTCTTGTTAGCATAAGTAATCGAGATTAGCCCTGGTACCTATACGGCATTGATTACTAGCCAGTTAACGCAATTACAGGAAAGGTATATATCACGATGAAAGTGACAGTATGGTGGTGCTGATCAGGCAGCGACCCCATTGAAAGGATTGAAACTCCGCCTCGATACACCCATGCCTACGGCACGAACAACGGCCTTATCCCCATGCTTTTGACGAAGCTTGTCCATGGCCTGGTAGAGCTTGATACCCTCTTCGGTGTCTTCAAAAAGGTTGATCTGGTAGTTGCCATGCACCAGGCTGCTGAACCGAACGCCAATTAAGCGAATGAGCATCCTTCGACTGTAAGCTTTTTTGAAAAGCTCTTTCACCATCGGTATCAGTACGTGATCTGCAGAGGTGTACGGCATTTTCCGCTGCAGGGTATGGGTATCGAAATCGGAGTAGCGAATTTTTACGGTAACGCAAGAGGTCAGCTGCTGCTCCTTCCGAAGCTTGAACGCCAACTGCTCGGTCATCGCCACAAGAATCGATTCCAGCTTCTTCACATCGATGGTGTCGTGCTCAAAGGTGTTTTCCGTAGAAATAGACTTTCTCTCCGAGTAGGGAACAATCGGCGTACGATCTATGCCGTTTGCCTTTTCTGAAATCACGATGCCCATCTTCCCAAAAACCGCCGCTAACATCTCCACCGGCACCTGCTGCAGTGTGTGGATTTTTTGCACACCCATTTTTCGCAATGTGTAGGCCGTCTTCTCCCCTACCATCGGAATTTTGTCAACCGTCAGAGGTGAAAGAAAGCCTTTTTCCGTCCCATATGCCACCTGCCGCTGCCCGTCGGGTTTTGACTCATTGGTGGCCACCTTAGAAACTGTCTTATTTTCCGAAAGTCCAAAGGAAATAGGTAGGCCAGTCTCTTTTCTGATCCGTGCCTTTAGTTCCGTGGCGAGCTTCATGCAGCCAAAGAACTTTTCCATCCCAGTCAAATCAACATAAAACTCATCGATAGAAGACTTCTCATAGGATGGAACGGATTCGTGCACAATCTCGGTAACCATCTGAGAATATTGCGAATACCTTTCCATATCGCCACGGACGACGATAGCTTCGGGGCACAACTGTTTGGCCAGGCGCATGGGCATGGCGGAATGCACGCCAAATGCTCTGGCTTCGTAGCTGCAAGAAGCCACCACCCCCCGGTCGCTGCCGCCACCGATGAGCAGCGGCTTCCCAATGAAATAGTCGTTTTGCAGGCGCTCCACGGATACGAAGAAGCTGTCCAAATCCATATGGATAATAGAGCGATGATCAGTTGCAGGTGACCACATAGTTGCCATACAGTTAATGATGAAAAGCCTCTTGAAAAGAGCCGACTAAAAAATAGGTGTGCTTGTTAGGCTACATGAGAAAACAAAGACATCTGGGGCTCATTTACCATCCAGACTTTTTCCTCAGGCCACTTCAAACTGACGGCAACTTTCTCCGTCAAAGAGATGGTTTCTACGAAGTCGTTCTTGCCATTGCCTATGTCTCTCAGCAAACGCACCTGATCAACTGCAAAGGTCTCTCTATATTTTTGGTCGATGAATGTCTGGTGTACTTTCAAGAAGGCCTTCTGCTCAAACTCACTTCCAATGATCATGTGCGGATATTTAGCAAACACAGGATCAATCACCCTTATGCCGAAGCTTTTGGCAGACTCTCTAAATTTCCGATAAAATAGCTGGTTGATCCGGGCCACCTGAGACCCATTTCCTATCTTGAGGTAAATAGCTCTATTGCTCTTCAGGTAGCCAAATCCATTAAGCGAGATGTCGAATGAGTCTACAAAAACAGAGGCCTCCTTTAATGCCTTTGTAATAAGATGTTCGTTAGAGATGTCTGCCTGAAAAGAAAACAAACTAACGTGAGGATGGGAATTGTAGAACTTGTACTGCCCAAACTCGTCAAGTATTTGTGCTTTACGATCCCTCACGTAGTCCGTTATGGACTGGGAAGGATATATCTGAATTTTGTATGTCACCATAATTACCTCCTTTTATGCTATCAAATATAGCATCAGAGAATTATAATGTCAATATATTTAGTAAAAATGATTTTAATTTTAGCAAGCATGCCGCTAGGGCACTGAAATGAGTCGTTTTGAATGGCAAAAATTAGACTTCCACCAACTTCTAACTATCTTTAATTAGCAATCAATGACGGATGATAGAGTATTCAAAATATATTACGATTAACCCCGACCAACGTTCCGGGCAACCTTGCATTAGGGGGATGCGGATAACTGTTTATGATATTCTTGGTTATTTGGCCGCAGGGGATTCAATGGAAGATATCCTGGAAAATTTCCCCATGCTAACAAGAGACGACATTCTTGCAAGTTTAGCCTATGCCGCAGATTCAGAGAAAAGACTACAATTGACAGTCTAAGAGCAACCTAAGCAATGCTCCTTATTGACAATAACCTTTCAACATTGCTAAAAAACATACTGGTTCCTCACTTTGCTGGAACTCAGCATGTCTATGATATTAATCTCGGCACAGCAAGTGACACAACAATTTGGCAGTTCGCAAAAGATAATGGCCACACCATTCTGACAAAAGATAAAGATTTCTATTTCCGTGTTAGTCTGAAGGGTGCTCCTCCCAAAGTCATTTGGATTACACGAGGCAATTGTGGAAACAGAGAGCTGATTCGCCTTGTAAAAAGCCACATAAAAGACATACAGAGCTTTATTGACTCAGACAGGCACCTTTTGGTTATCCAATAGTCTCCACTTGACCATCTTTCTACCTGTCCACTTCGCCCAGCACAAAATCTACTGAGCCAACAATAGCGATGAAGTCGGCGATAAGCACGCCCCTCGATATTTCAGGAACGACCGACAAGTTGGAGAAACAGCACGAGCGGGCCTTGCAGCGAACCGGCACATCACTCCGGCCATCGGCACGAAAATAAAAGCCAAGCTCTCCCTTTGGGTTTTCTGCACGAACATAGAAGTCCTGCGCCTGGGGCCTGATCTTTTTCGGAACCATGGCTCGTGGATCATAATCACGGGTTCGCTTGTGCTCTTTGGTGAGCATTTCCAGGCACTGTTCAATGATCTTGACAGATTCCTCACACTCCCTGTAGCGCACCCACGTCCTATCCCAGCAGTCGCCCACTGTTCCGACGGTACCTTCTCCCACAGGGATTTCAAAATCAAGCTGTGGGTAAACGCTATAACCGTCTATCCGGCGAAGATCAAAGCGCAACCCCGACGCACGGAGCATGGGGCCAGTCACCCCGTAGTTAATAGCCAGGTCACGGGACAGCACCCCTACATTGGCGGTACGCTCAACGTAGATTTTATTGTTCAGCAACAGGTCTCTCGTTTCCACCAACTTCGGTTTGAGGTAGGTGACAAATTCCTTGCAGCGCTCTTCGAAACCCACGGGTAGATCGTAGAACAGGCCGCCAACCCATATGTAGTTGTAGAGCATGCGGGCGCCGCTGACCCATTCCAGCATACGCAGGATATGTTCCCGGTCACGCATCATCCAGAGGAAGGGGGTTACGGCGCCAATATCAAGCCCGTAGGTGCCAATAGCCACAAAGTGAGAAGCCAACCGGTTAAGCTCAGCCATGAGCACCCGGATGTATTCAGTCCTTTTTGGAATATCGTTTTCAATGCCGAGCATACGCTCCACGCCCATTACATAGGCATGCTCATTGTTCATGGCACCTACATAGTCGAGCCTGTCGACATAGGGAATGACCTGATTGAATGGCATGCTCTCAGCGTGCTTTTCGAAGCAGCGGTGCAAATAACCCAGGTGAGGCACCACATCGACCACCACCTCGCCATCGGTAATCACTTCAAACCGCAAAACACCATGCGTAGATGGATGCTGCGGGCCGATATTGATCAACATTTGCTCCTCCGTCAGGTCTTCCGGCTTATACTTCGTGGGCTCTGAGGCTTCTAGGTGCCTGGGGTCGTATGTGTATTGAACGGTGCTCAAATGGATACCTGCTATTAGTTAGTCGTGTTCTGATTATCGTTAGTAGTCAACTTTCATTCCGTGGTAGTATTCCTGGGTCGAATAATCCTTTCGCAGCGGATGGCCCTGCCAGTCGGTAGGCAAAAGAATGCGGCGCAAATCGGGATGACCGTCGAACTTGATTCCCACTAAATCAAAAGCTTCCCGCTCATGCCACTCTGCCGTTTTCCAAACGTCGCTGACCGTAGGGATCATTGGCAGCTCCGCTCCATCCTCGTTTCTGGCAACAATTGCCCTCAGGAGTAATTGAAAATTGTAAGGAATAGAATACAGGTTATAATTGACCTCGATTGTGCTGGCCTCCATGCCATTATCAATGGCAGTGACGCAGGAGAGCGAATCAAAATAGGTTTGCTCGTTGTCCCGTAGAAAGAGACAGACATCCTGAAGCTTTTCGGCAGATATAACAAGGCCTTTTGGCGTGGCGTTTTCGATGGTTTCCGGCACACATGAGGCACCAAATTCAGATTGCAGAAGGGATTGGATGTCGGTGTGGGTCATTTCTGTTCTTTATATAGGACTCATTGCCTCGGTTAAGCCTGCGCTGCTTTCTCAGCTTTTTTCGCCATCAGTCTTTCAAGTGCCGCAGGAGCCATCAAGCTTTCACCTCTTATTTTTTCCTGAAGTTTCAATATGCCACCAATCAATGCTTCTGGCCTTGGGGGGCACCCGGGCACGTAAACGTCCACTGGAATGATGCGATCGACCCCTTTTACTACATGGTAGCCATGCTCCCAGTAAGGCCCGCCGCAGTTGGAGCATGAGCCCATTGAAATTACATAGCGTGGCTCAGCCATTTGCTCGTACAAGCGTCGCACTCTGTCGGCCATTTTAAAGGTAACAGTGCCCGCCACTATCATCACATCGGATTGCCGTGGGGAAGGTCTTGGAAAAACTCCGAGTCTGTCGAGGTCGTAGTTGGAGGCCATGGAGCCCATCATTTCGATGGCACAGCATGCCAGCCCAAACCCCATAGGCCAAATGGATGAAAGCCTGGCCCAGTTGATCAGGTCATCCACTCTGGTGATAATCACTCCGCCTTGCCCTAACTGTTGGTCTAGTAGTCCCATTACACTGTCTCCTCCTTTATCACCCGAGTCACCGACCGGGCTTCTTTGACTGTTTTGCTCACTGCATCATATAGTTCGTTCGGTACTTTTGAATCCATCCGGGTAGCTTCCACAACTGGCCTCTCCCACTCGAGGTATCCCTTGGCCCAGGCGAACACAAGCCCAAGTGCCAGTATCAAAACGAAGATCGTCATTTCTCCTAGCGCAAACCAGCCCCATAGTCCACCAGTAGCGTCGACGAGTTCTTTTTGCCCAAAAACGGTTGCCCATGGGAAAAGAAAGACCAGTTCTACTTCGAACAAAAGAAAAATAAGTGCAACTATATAGAATCGGACATTGAATTTGCCCCAGGCACTCGTCGATGGATCCTCGCCACATTCGTAGGTGGTAAGCTTTTCCACATTGGGCCTATTGGGCCTGACCAGCATAGCAAAGCCCACGGAAAGTAACACGAAGACGAAGCCTCCGATAATGAATAAAAGTATGGTGCCAAATCCTGAAAGCTCGGGCATAGAGGTCTTTTTATGCTAAAGTAACTGATGCAGACCAATGATGCACTAAAATAATGGATTGAACTGGTCGGAAAATCTTCGTTCCCATTGGCGTGTGCAGGTAATTAGCCGAGGTGCCTGCCGTCGCAGGCGTGACGTTCCTTTTTAAAGTTATTCTCTAGAAATCGAGAGCGTCGAGGTGTTTGAAATGACCGTTCTGGCGAATGCGGTCTTTGGCCTGCTCCATTTGCTTAACAATCGGGATTGTTAGCTTCAGGTAGTTAATAAGGAACTCCTGCCTCTTCTTCTCAGACGTGGTCTTCAGCAGCTCGTATTCCTGCTCTTTGCTCAGGCCTATCTTGTGAGCAATGGCATAGGTGAGCATTTTTTGGTCAAATTTCACAAGCCCTTCCATCCCCAGCCATTCAAAAAGGTCGTTGGCCAGCTTAAACAGTTCTTCCTGTAAAACCACGTCGCCGTCGTGGTCGGCCTTTATCATTTCCACCGTGCCCCCGGCATACAATTTGCCTGGCCACGGGCTTACAAAGTCGAGGACTTTGAAAATACCCATACCAACGGTTCGCACATCCATCCTCCCATCATCGTACGTTTTCTCCAGCTTCACAATTCTCACCTCAGTTCCATATTCGATTTTGCTGAGTACGTAAGAGGGCACGCCAAAAGTAGTGTTGTTATTGACGCACTCCGTGATAAGCTGCCTGTACCTTGGCTCAAAAATGTGCAGGTTCAGCTCCTCGCCGGGGTAGGCAACCAGGTTGAGTGGAAATAATGGAAGTTCCTTTTCGATCATCTCAGTTGGTAGAATGCGTCAACATACAAAAGGGTTCACAAAATAAAAAACTCAGTAACATACGCCGGTTTTTATATAACCGTTAGAAAAGCATTCTGTTATCTCAACACAGACCGTCGTTGCCAGTTAAAACAAAAAGTCAGGATCATCAACCTTAGATAATCCTGACATCTTTATGAATTTTGTTACCAGCTAACCAGCAACCCAATATTCAATCACTTCTTCAAACCATCCACAACGGCATTCAGCGTAGCACTTGGGCGCATGGCTGCAAATGTCAAAGCCTCATCAGGCTTGTAATAACCGCCAATGTCAACAGGCGAACCTTGTGCTGCCAACAACTCTTTGTTGATCTTAGCTTCATTTTCGCTGAGGCTCTTATAAACCCCGGTAAAAATGGATTTCAGTTCTGCGTCCTTGTCCTGAGCGGCCATGGCTTCTGCCCAGTACATGGCCAGGTAGAAATGGCTGCCACGGTTGTCAATCTCATTCACATCACGAGAGGGTGATTTGTTTTCCTGCAAAAACTTGGACGTAGCGGCATCTAATGTATCCGCCAAAACCTGTGCACGAGGGTTACTTGTAGCAATACTCAAATGCTCCAATGAAGCCGCCAAAGCAAGGAATTCACCCAGGGAGTCCCAGCGCAGGTGACCTTCTTCGTTGAACTGCTGCACGTGCTTGGGCGCTGAACCGCCAGCTCCTGTTTCGAACAGCCCTCCTCCAGCCATCAATGGCACGATAGAAAGCATCTTCGCACTGGTACCAACCTCTAAAATCGGGAACAAGTCGGTGAGGTAATCACGCAGTACGTTGCCAGTCACAGAAATGGTGTCCAGACCTTTTCTGATGCGTTCCACTGAGAACTTCGTAGCCTCTACAGGCGACATAATTTTAATCTCCAAACCTTTGGTGTCGTGATCTTTGAGGTAAGTGTTTACTTTCTTGATCAACTCAGCGTCGTGCGCACGATTTTTATCCAGCCAGAATACTGCCGGAGTATTGGACAGCCTAGACCGGGTTACGGCCAGTTTCACCCAATCCTGAATCGGCGCATCTTTTGCCTGGCACATTCTCCAGATATCGCCAACCTCCACTGCGTGCTCAATCAGGGTGCTGCCATCAGCAGCTACTACCTTCACTTTTCCAGCAGCAGGAATCAGAAAAGTTTTATCGTGAGAGCCATACTCTTCGGCCTTTTGAGCCATCAAGCCTACGTTTGGCACACTACCCATAGTAGTTGGGTTGTAAGCTCCATGGGCTTTGCAATCTTCTATTACTGCTTCATAAACACCGGCATAAGCCCTGTCGGGAATCACAAATTTTGTGTCTTTTGCCTTTCCATCAGGTCCCCACATACGGCCAGAAGTACGGATGGCGGCTGGCATCGAAGCATCAATAATCACGTCACTTGGTACGTGCAGGTTGGTAATCCCTTTGTCAGAATTCACCATTGCCAAAGGAGGCTGCTTGTCGTAGCAAGCTTTAATATCAGCATCAATTTCAGCCTTTTTATCGGCTGGAAGTGTCGCTAGTTTCGCCAGCAAGTCGCCCATTCCATTGTTAGGATCTACCCCTAGTTCTTTAAAAGTAGCAGCATGCTTTTCAAATACCGGCTTGAAGTAGGCAAACACTGCATGGCCGAAAATAATCGGATCAGACACTTTCATCATGGTTGCTTTCAGGTGAACTGAGAACAACACATCGTCACTTTTAGCTTTAGCAATCTCTTTTTCCAGGAACGCACTTAATTTGCTCGCACTCATCACCGAAGCATCGATCACTTCGCCTTCCTGCAAAGCCAATTTCTCCTTCAATACCGTTATGGCGCCATTAGCTGCTACATGTTCTATTTTCACGACGCCGGCTTTGTTCATGGTGACTGATTTCTCATTTCCATAGAAATCGCCGTCTGTCATGGAAGCTACATGGGATTTCGAAGTTGACTCCCACTTGCCCATTGAATGAGGATTGTTTCTGGCGTATTCTTTCACTGCCCGTGGCGCCCTTCGGTCGGAGTTTCCTTCACGAAGCACAGGATTTACCGCACTGCCCATTACTTTACCGTACCGAACTTTTATGTCCTTTTCTTCATCACTTTTTGGCTCTACAGGGTAGTCCGGTAAATTGTACCCTTTCGACTGAAGCTCCTTTATAGCCGCCACCAGCTGTGGCATAGAGGCGCTGACATTTGGTAATTTAATGATGTTGGCTTCTGGTGTTTTGGCAAGTTCACCCAGCTCCGCCAGGTCGTCATTGATGCGCTGTCCTTCTTTCAACCTTTCCGGGAAGCTTGCAATAATTCTTCCTGAAAGAGATATATCTCTCGTCTCCACTGCAACACCCGCTGGCGACGTGAATCCCTCAATGATTGGTAACAATGAATGTGTAGCCAATGCAGGCGCCTCGTCTGTAATGGTGTAAATGATCTTGCCTTGTTTTGCCATTTGTTTCCTGAGTTTCAAAAGACCAGTTTGGTCTGCGATTTATGTAAATGATTGCTAGTTTTCTTGTTTATTGAAAAATCGGCCGAGTGAACATCGCCGAAACCCAAAGTATCCCGTTTTTCCCATAACTTTCTGTTCACTCACCATTTGAAAATTATTCCATTGAAAGCAAGAGGAAATCACCCTCCCTCCGGCGGCGCCAAATTACAGTAATTTTGCTATTTCTCACAGCCAAAGGGCGATAGTGTACCCAGCTCAATTACGAAAGGTATTTGATTTAACCACGCTGTGCTGATTGACGGTGACTTTACCAGCCACCGCCGCCGCCGCCGCCGCCGCCGCCACCCGACGAGCCACCTCCCCCACTGCCTGAACTACTTCCAGGCGCAGTGGATGAACTGCTAATGTTGGAGGTCAAACTCGAGCTGATGCTGCTACTAAATGTGCTGCTACTGAAGTGTCTCATTGAGGCATTGTGATACCAAATTGGGTGATAATCCATGCCATCGTTCGACGTGGCTTTCAGGTAAGACTCAAAATGCTCGCCCCACTCGTTTTCCACACCAAGAGCAATGGAAAAAGGAAGTAGTTTTTCGAAAAACTCCAACGCTGACCCTTTGCTTTGGAGCCGGTTGAACCTGTCCTCTTCCGCTGTTTTCATAAACAAACGTAACCCCTCCAGCTGATCCATCACCTTTCGGCCTTCCACAGTGGGAGCCTTAATGAGGTAAATAAACATGCCGTTGGCAAGGATAAATCCAAACACAATGGCTACGACGGATAAGTCCATGAGAGAAGCGTACACCAGATACATGTAACCTCCGAGCAGGGGTAACGTGAAAATGAGCAGCGCAATAAAGACTCCAAGGCCGTATTTCCTTTCCAAATAAGTCATTAGCGAACTAATGGTGCCTGCAACGAGGCCAATAATTGGGAGGTTGAGAATCGGCAATATAAAAATGAGAAATCCGGTTTCGTACTTCCCCCATGGAACAAGTGCCAGCATGCCAACAATGGTAATCAGGAATGCCATAAACATGTAGCTTCTGTTCATTTTGAAGTAGATTCCATCAAGCTCTTTACGAAGGGCCTTTTCGTGGGCGCTCACGGCACTCCCTATAGCACTATGGTTCGCCTGCTCGAGCACAAGCTCAGTCCGATAGCTGGAAAAAAGCTTATCAAAAAGCTTTCTTTGTGCCTCCGAAACCAACTTCAAATCGGGATTCATTGTTTTCTTCAGCGTGAATTTTTTGCCGCTATAGTCGATGGTAAGGAGCCCTTTCACCCCCATGTCGACTATGTCGGCTGCGAGCGCCTTCTGCCCGTACTGCTCATGATAAACAAAATAGCAATCGGCTGGAGAGAAGTTCTTTGGTGGGTCGAAGAGTGGAATGATTGCACCTTTTGGTGGATCAATACCTACCTTGCGCCAGGCCCTGAACCAGTAGAGAAGCAGCAAGAGTAGCACACAGCCACTAATAGTAGTTGACCACTCCTCCATCCACAGGTAAAATGCTTTGAGCGGGCGGGCGGGCTCCGTGACTATTCCTTTTGGCCAGGCAACAGCTATGGTTAAGTTTTCGTAAGCCTGAAACGGGCGGGTCGTGGTAAAGGTGATTTGATTGCCCTCCTCGGTCACCTCGAAGTCCTTGCCATCCTCGCCTTCGAAACCGGTATAGCCACTGTATTGAGTAATGTCCGCACCAGGCGGTAAATGGATAGTAGCTGAAACTTTTCCCATGGGAAAAATCCAGCCATTGCCATTGATGTTGTAGTAGAGTTCATCATAACCGTCGAAAAAACCCAACTGATTTTCCGACCGGTATTTAATGGTGTAAGTATATTCGCCTGGCTCAAGAAACACATTTTCCTGACCTATATAAACCACTTCCCCATTTCTGCTGCCTTCAGTGTGGTAAGGCTCTCTCTCCCCATCTTTCAGCACTTCTAATACTTCGAAGCCAACAGACATCGAAAAACCGTCACTATCTGTGTATTCTGTTGGATACGCCCGATAGATACCTCTCTTTATATCATTGCCATTCGCATATACCTTGATCGTTTCCACCACATCGATGGAGGCGTCCGGGTTTATCGTGATGTCACTTTCATAAGAAATAACATGCTCTTCATGCGGCGAAATGATGCTTTCCTGTGCGGCGAGGCCCGAAAAGAACAGGCCGCCAAACAATAGCGTTACCAGCTTCTTCATGGTTCAGAATTTTACTTCAGGGGCTTCCCGCTGGGCTTTGTCGAGTTCAAAGTAATCCCGCTTGCTGAACGCAAAAGATGAGGCAACCAGATTGCTCGGAAACGATTCAATCATGATGTTGAGATCACGGACTACCCCGTTGTAGTATCTCCGTGACAATTGAATGGCATTTTCGATCTCGGAAAGCTGCTTTTGAAGGTCTTGAAAATTGGCATTGGCTTTCAGGTCAGGGTAGTTTTCGGACAAGGCAATCAAACGGCCAAGAACGGCACTTAATCCCACTTCCGCATTTTCCTGGTCCTTCACTGTGTTGGCAGCGACACCCATGTTGCGCCACTTGATCACGTTTTCTAAGGTTTCTTTTTCATGACTGGCATAGCCTTTCACGGTATTTACGAGTGCAGGAATCAGGTCGTACCGCTTTTTAAGCTGCACATCGATGCCGCTCCAGGCCTCTTCGGCCATGTTTTTGTTCTTAACTAGCCGATTATAAACGCTGATGGTGTAGAGGAAGAGGGCGGCAGCTACCCCCATGATGATGTAAAAAATCATAGATCAGGATTGGTTTTTGATTCAATATACATCAAAGAGGAAAGAGAAAAAAGGCAGGAGTATCATCTATGATGAATGTCATGGATGAAGACCAGAGATTGATTACGTTCAACACCTAAAACGAGGCTTCCTCCCTTCTTTAGATGGGAATCTCTATTCCAGCTTCTAACATTCTCTCTCTGAAAGTTGAATATCTTAGAAGAGATATATCAAAGCCTTCCGCTCTGGTTAACGCCTTTTTGTCATTTGAAAAGAAGACAATATCAGAAAAGGCAAAGCTATCACTCGATTTGGCCTTTTGACATTGGATTATTGCATCAGCCTCGCCAGCATTCTCGTCATTGCTGCCCACCAAAATCTCTATTTCCTTCTTACTCACTTTGATCGGACACAGCGTAACTACACTAAATTCCTTCATTATCCATTTTAGAACTCTGTTTCTTTTCTTATCCCTGCGCTTAATGAGAAACTCGTATCTAACTGTCGCTGGAATCCAAATAGCCGTGTAAGTAATTGCGAGAAATGAGATTACTTTCATGAAGCTGTCCTTTCTGCCAGCTTCAATAAGTAATGAAAGATTTACTAAGACGTCATTATCAATTAATAGTATTGATCGATATCTACTTATTCCCATCGTCTGACGAAAGTCCGATAAAGAGAATAACCATTGCCAACAAGGCCAAAAGAACTGCAAAGTCATTCCCGCTTTCACTCTTTGCGCCGTTTTTTGGCTCCAGTTGCCGAACAGTTTCCTGCACAATATCGGCAAACGTCTTGTTGGTTCCTCCCCCATAGGGCAGAACATTTATTTTCTTTTCAATATCCTTTGGCAGTACAACATTCGAAGGCAAAATGGCATGGATGTTTTTCGAGCGGCCTAGAAGATACCTTATCTCTTCCTCTGTCCCTTTGTCCAATCCAGTCTTGTCATGCATTAACAATAAAGCCGTGCTTGACTTGGACAGTTTCTTATATATTGCCTCCGGGTTTCTCCCCAGGTGTTTAGGAACAACATAAATAGTATTCTTACCCTGGCTTTGCGCCAATGCTTGAAGCCTGATAGCTAAGTCCGAAGACGAGTAGTCTCCTTCAGGGTATATTATTGATATCATACTATAAATCTAATGAAAATTAATAACTCTCCTCCTGCGTGGGGAAGTCGTTCTTTTTCACATCGTCAATGTAGTTCTCGACAGCAGAGGTCATTACGCTGTCGAGGTCGGCATAGCGGCGCAAGAACCTTGGCTGAAATTCCTTGGTGATGCCCAGCATATCGTGCACAACAAGCACCTGACCGTCCACATCAGGCCCGGCGCCTATGCCTATGATGGGTATGCTCACAGCCTCGGCTACCTTTTTAGCAAGTTTGGCCGGGATTTTCTCAAGCACTATGGCAAAGCAGCCTGTTTCTTCCAGCAGCTTAGCATCTTCGATAAGCTTTTGTGCTTCGGCTTCTTCCCTGGCCCTAACGGTATAAGTGCCAAATTTAAAAATAGACTGAGGCGTTAGACCCAGGTGCCCCATCACCGGCACGCCTGCGCTCAGCACCCTCACAATGCTTTCCTTGATCTCGCTACCCCCTTCCATCTTTACGCCGTGGCCCCCCGACTCCTTCATGATCCTGATCGCCGATCGCAGCGCTTCAGTCGAATTGCCCTGATAGGAACCAAACGGAATGTCGACAATGACCAATGCCCGAACCACCGCCCGAACCACGCTTGTGGCATGATAAATCATCTGATCCAGTGTAATCGGCAAGGTGGTGTCGTTGCCCGCCATGACATTGGAAGCAGAATCTCCAACAAGAATGACGTCTATCCCTGAGCCGTCCAATATTTTGGCCATGGAATAGTCATAGGCGGTAAGCATGGCTATTTTCTCCCCCCTGTTCTTCATTTCCTGAAGCTGATGGGTGGTTATCTTCTTGAGATTCGTGGAACGGGCTGATGGCATTTTGCTGATTTTGGGTGAAAATTAAAGAAAAGCCTTCTCGATAAGAAATTTGATTTCCTCTTAACAAAATATAGGATGCAAATAGTTTAAAAAAACAAAAACCCCAACCAACCTGATAGTGCTCAGGAGGAAGGGGTTGTTGCCGAAAACTGTTGTTGTGACCTATTTTGCAATCATTACCTTGACTTGATAGGGTAAAATCTCATTCATTTCGGCTCTTACGAACTTACCCATGTACATGCCGTTTTTCAGATGGGAGACATCGAAAATCCACTGGTGGTCTCCTTTGTCAGCTTTCAAAAGCTGGGACTCAAAAACTTGCAAGCCCGCCAGATTGAAAATGACGAATTTTAAATCTCCTGCCTTTTTGTTTGAAACTTCAAGGGTCAGCTCATTTTGCACAGGCATTGGGTAGGCTACCAGCTTTTCGACAACCAACGGATCGTTTATCCCGGCAACTACTTCATCAATCCGCACCAGCACCGTCCCGTCCTCTGTGACAATGGCTGTCAACGCCACCTGGTCAGTTTCATTCACCAGATCAATGACTGCCGAGCCAAAATCCATCGGCACGCCTGCCAATTCCACGCTTAGCCTGTACTGGCCAACCACCAAGCCTGTCATTGTAAAGAGGCCATTCTCGTCGGTTTCTGCGTCTGTCACATAAGCACCTGTCGTAGCATTAAGCAGATTGACCGTCACGCCAGCGAGTGGGTCTCCGTCGTCCAGAATCCTGCCAATCTCCAGGCCACTTACCCGACTGTTGCCGCTGGTGTTGACCAGCCTGCCTTTCACAACGCCACGTCCCGTGGGTGCAGGCGCCACCTCCACTACTTCTATGTCAACATCACTCCGGCTGGCTGTAAGCGAAAGGGTGACGGCCTCCCTCACAAGAAGTGTATTACCAAACCAGGTATTTCTCAGGTTAGGGAACCTTGCCCGGTCGGGTTTAGCAAATATCAGGTAATCGGCCGCCTCAAGATTGACAAAACTGAATGTGTTCCTGTTTTCTGCCAGTTGCAACTCGTCAGTGCTCACAATATCCCAGCCGCCAGCCGCATTGGCTTTGTAAAGAAGCACCTCAACCACATTCACGGCGGATCCGCCTGGTGTCACCAGCAGCCCTGAAATACTCAGGCTGGTTACCTGGGCCTGAATAACGAAGGCTTCGTCGTTGGTATCGCTCACTGTACCATCTGCTGTTCTCACTCTCACAAATCCATTGGCTGTGGCTGCGTTAGGCACACTCCAATCGAACGAGCCATTCAGGGCGGAGGCTGTTCCCGAGGTCAGGGATTCATATGTGGCTCCGCCATCAGCTGAATACTCCACCACAAGCTCGGCATCCGGGTCAACAGAGGTAGTCGTCCACGTAACTTGCTTCTCCACTCCACCAGCAAGTATCTCACCGCTTTCCGGGGCAGTGACGACGATGGATGGAGCAGGTGCGATGCTGAACGTTGCTGAAATTGCCGAAACGTTATTGCCAGCATTCGCTAGCTTGAACTGGGCTTCCTGAGAGACGGGAGCTTCTATTGTTACGGTCATTTTCCCGGCGAGTTCCGAAGCAAGCCCGGTTCCTTTTGAGCTAAATGTTGTGCCGTTATCAGCTGAGTAAAACAGCTCCAGCTCATCCGAATCGAGCAGGTACTGTGCGGTCCAGGTCACATCATGTGATTCGCCGATAAACAAGGTCTCCCCCTCAGTTGGACTTGTGATAGCCAGCACAGGCTTTGGCAACACTGTGAAAACTTCGTCAGACACATCGCTTACTGACTCCCCAGTCTCCGTACTGATCCTGACAAGTGCCTCATCGCTGAATGCCTCTTCCATCACCAGATCGTATACGCCCATCAGTTCTTCGATCGTACCGGAACCCAGCTGCTGGTAGGTTGTTCCATTATCAAGAGAGTACTCGAACAACAGAGAGGTGGTAGCATCAAGCCCTTCGGTAGTAAACTCAATTTGCGCAGGCTTCCCGAAGCGAACTGTTTCTCCTCCGTTAGGGTACACCACAGCAAGCAGTGGCTTGATTCTTACGGTAAAGTCATCATCACTTTCATCAAACGCCTTATCGCCATCTACTGTCACCTTAATTCTGGCGGTAGTAGTAGATTCGCCCTCGGGAGCCCAATCGAATGTACCTGAGAAGTCGCCCACAACACCTGTAGCAATTTCAGTGTAGCTGGTTCCGCCATCTGTAGAGTAGCCAATAGTCAATGGCGTAGCGTCGTCGAGGCCGGTCGATGTCCACGTGATTTGGTACACCTCACCCAAGTTGACTATCTCCCCGCCATTTGGTGCCGTAACCAAAACTGATTTTCTTGTGAAAATCTGCGTACTCGGTGCGCTTTCCTCACTTGACGACATTACAGTAACTGCTCCAGTAGCAAAGCCCTCAGGAACGGTGACACCCAGTGAGGTAGTCGTCGCCGAGAAGGGCACTGCCGAGACTCCGCCTCCAAAGTTCACTGCGTTGTTAGCTGCAATTGAACTAAAGCCCTTGCCGGTGATCGTCAAGCTTTCCCCGCCATAACCGGACGTAATCGAAAGGCCGGCTGCATCAATTTGCGGTACTATAACAAAGCTCGCCGCTGAAAATGGCCCGGTGGTGGTGCCATTGACTGTTACGTTAAGCGCCCCTGTAATGGCGCCTTCCGGCACCTGCACAGTCAGACTGGAGGCTGTGGCAGCACTCGCCGTAGCAGTTACACCTCCATTGAAATTCACCACATTTTGTGAAGCATTTTCGTCTACAAAGCCTGTTCCGGTTATCGTCAAGGTAGAACCTATCGCTCCTTTTGCTGGTGAGAACCCTCCCGAGGAAATGGAAGGAAGCACTACAAAACTATTGGCCGTCGCTGCCGAGGTGCCCGAAGGGGTAGTAACCGTAAGTGAACCAGTAGCCGCACCAGCAGGCACAGTTACCGATAGAGAATTAGCAGAAACTGAGAATGGCACGGCCGTAGCTCCGGCGAAAGCAACCTGAGTAGCTCCGCTGAAATTAGTGCCGTTGATCTGAATGGTGGCACCTGTGATAGCCGCAGCAGTGAAAGTGGTAATCTTGGGCACAATGCTGAAGTTCCCCACAGATTGTACGGTAATGCCTCCCAATCCCAGCGATATTTTTCCGGTCGAAGCTCCCGAAGGCACTATGGCACTGAGCTCGTTATCGCTGGAGATTGTGAAGGAGGCATTAGTATTATTGAATTTCACGAAGGTCACTGTTGACAGATTGGCGCCCGAAATGGTCACCACATCACCTGAGCCACCCGACACAGGGCTAAAGCTCGCAATCGACGGCTGGCCCTTTATTTCGATGGTACTGCTGCTGGTTCCTGAACCCGAAGGCGTGGTCACCACTATGTTGCCAATACCAACATTTCCCGCAACCGTTGTTACTTTGACGAAGTCAGAAGAGACCTGGTCAATCGTAGCAGCGGTGCTGTTGATTGTCACGCTTGTTGCTCCGGTAAATGTTTTTCCATTGATGGTGATCTGGCTGCCTACCACAGCCAATGCAGGGAAGCTGGTCACTTTTGGTGTCACATTAAATGTGCCTGCGGTAAAAGACTGCCCAGCCTTTTTGATGACCACATCGCCGGATGTTGCTGATGAAGGCACCGTAACGGTAATGCTGGTACCATCAGGGTCGACGGTGAAAGAATTGGCAGATACTCCATTTACTTTCACCTCATTGGCCCCATTCATATTGACGCCGCTGATAGTAAACTGAGAGGCAACCGGCCCACTGGCTGGATTGATACTGAAGCTGCCGGGAGAAGGCAACAAGTTGAAGTTAGCGCTGCTCACCACCTGCTGAGAAGAAGTTGTGTTGATAACTTTTATCGGGCCGGTGATTGTACCAGCGGGCACCGTCACGATAAGACTGTTGCTATTGGCACCGGAAATAGTTGCCTGAACAAAGTCAGACGCCCCTGTGAAGTAAACTTCGTTGGCGCCAATGGTTGAGCCAAAATGGGAGCCGTTGATTGTCACTGTGCTCCCTTCAAGGCCGGTATTGGTGAAGCTGAAGATCTTCGGCACGACGTTGAAAGCAACTGCATTGGACGTCACGCCGCCCCTTGTCACCGTCACATTTCCGGTCGCCGCAGCATTCGAAGGCACCGTTGCTTTGATATTGTCGTCATTGAGAATGTCAAAAGTAGCAGTGGCTCCATTGACGGTCACCGTGGTTACATCTGGCAGGCTAAAGTGGTCTCCGCTGATAGTGATCGTGCCACCGGCAATTCTGGCTGCCGGATCGACTGCATTGATACTGGCTGCCGGAGAAACGATCAGCGCCTGGGCACTTTCTGCCAAAATACCTCTACGGGTAACGGCCACTTTCCCGACACCTTGCGAACCGGACGGCACTGTGATCTGCAACCTATTGCCATTCACAAACACCGGCGTAACTGCTACATCGTTCACTGCCACACTGCTGATGCTGGCCAGGCTTTCAAAATGATTGCCCTCCACATAAACAGTCTGTCCTTCAACCACTCTCTCAGTGGCTGGATTAATGCTGCTGAAGTCCGACTTGAGGAAGCCGGTAATCTGCTGCTCCACCACAAATTCGTCCATTGCGAAAATGGTGAGACCGCCTCGGATGAGTTCGATATTGTTAGCCGTACCATCAGCGTAAGCCGCCGCCGCCATAGGCACTTTGGCCGTGATGGTATTGTCATCGTCGACAGTGAAGTTGCCAACGCCTACTAAGGCACCGTTTATTTTCACAGAAGTAACATTGGGGGCGGTAAAGCCAGACCCTGTGATAGTGACAAAAGTGCCGGCCGGGGCACTTGCCTCGGCAATCTCAGTAATGGTCGCCTGATCATCGAGTGTCAGCTGACTGGCAAGTGTCACCTCAATATTACCTTCTGCGCTTGTTACCGTCTTCACCAGCTTCACATCGTAGCTGGTAGCCGTCAGGGACGGGCCGCTTTGGGCCGTCAGTACCAACTGCAGAGCGTTGTCACTCAGCACGGTGCTTTGGGCGGTTGTTTCATTGCCTCCATCGATGAGCACCACCGAATTGACACCAGGAGAAGAGAAGTTGCTACCGCTAAGCGTCAAAGTTTGCCCGATAACGTAGGTGGAAGCTGCAACATCTGTAGTTACCGACGGCTTCATGTAGAACTGAGCTGTGCCTGAGAAATCTACGTTAGATCCGTCAAACGCTGATGCGGTCAGCCCTCCTCTCAGAATTTTAAGCGCAACAGTACCCCCGGTAATGTTGGACGGAACTGTAAGACTAATTTCGCTGCTGCTGTTAACCGTTGAGCTTACCAACACATCGTTGAGATAAACCTGAGGGGTGTTATCGAAATTAGTGCCGGTAATAGTCAGCGACTCCGATTTTCCCTTTCTGTCACTGTCAAGTGAGGCGATGGTATGTGGCGCCAACACAGTGATGTTGCCAGCAGACACTTGTTCACCCAACCTGGTAAGGACTATTTCGTGGCTGCCTGGCGTGGTATTAGTCGGCACAGTAAAAGTAAGACTATTGGCGTTGATGGACGACACCGAAACACTTGTGCCGCCAAGAGTCACGGTAGCGGATGGTGTGGTAAAAAATGTGCCGCTGACTGTCACTGAAGCCCCTGCAGTGACTGTTGACGCCGATAAGCTGCCAAAAGTATGCTTCACGGTAAATGTGCCCAGCGACTGAGTGAGGCCTGCTCTGGTAATCTGCACATTACCCTGCGTATTGAAATTGGAAATATTGGGCACCGTGGCCGTTATTTCTGTGGCGCTATTGACTGTAAATGAACTTACTGAAGTATTGTTGATGATGACGGAAGAGACCGCCGGGCTGGTGAAGTTCTGGCCGGTCAGTGTCACTGTTCCGCCGATCGCCTGAATCGTCGGGCTGAAGGAACTAAGTACCGCTCTCGGCACTATTGTAATATCGGTTGTGCTTTCCACCGTGCCCACAGGACCCGGTTTGATCACTTCTACCTTTCCCGTACCCACGGCGTTGGGAATGGTCACGCTCAGTGAACCATCGCCTGCAATTGAGAAGGTCGCATTCACGCCATTCACCTTTACCTGACTGACTGAAGGGTAGTAGAAGTTGTTCCCTGAAACGGTAATCTGCTGATCCACCACATAATTCTGGGTATTGAATGTGGTGGAAATACCATGCCGGACGTAGAAGTCGGAAGTGCTCTGGATGGTCAGTCCGGCTCGGGTGATGGCTACCTTGCCTTGACCTGCGAAGTTCATGCTGTTGGGCACTTTCACGACGAGCTGCGTGGCTGTGGCCGACTGAATAGCAGCAGACACGCCGTTGAGCGTCACAGACGTAACTGCAGGCGAGGCAAAGTTAGTGCCTGTGATCGTCACATCCTGGTTCAACCCTGCTACCTGAGTGAAGCTAGTGATCGTGTGCGGTGCAACAACTGTCAGCTCTGCATCACTTTCATCGCTCAGACCGTTTTTCGTCACTGTAACTTTGTAGTTGCCAGGTGTCATCGTTGGCACTGTGATAGAAACACCGTAGTAATTGCTGTTGCTTGTGATGGTGGCAACATTGCTGCCGACCTTTACCTGCGAAACGGAATTGAGGAAAGTACCCCCAATGTTGAGCGTGGCGCCCGATGCAAGCGTCGAAGCGGAAAGGCTCGTGATGTCGGGGGCAATTTCAAAATTATTGGCTGACTGGATTGTTTCACCTGCCCTGGTAATGCTGATGACTCCATTGTTGAAGATGGAAGGTACCGTAGCCTTGATCTCAGTGTCTGAGACCACATTGAAAGTAGCGTTAGTGCCGCTGAACCTGACAGCGGAAACGGCCGGACTACTGAAATGCTCGCCGGTAATAGTCACCTCTGTTTTTGTGACCTGGCCACTTGCCGGGGAAAATGATGAAATGATCGCATGAGGAACGACGATAAAATCGTTAGCGCTCTCGCCGCTCTCCAGGATGCTTTGATTGGTCACTCTCAATTTACCAGTGACAGCCCCAACCGGGACTGTTACGTTCAGAGAGGTGCTGCTTCCGCTGGAAATGTTCGCCTGCTTGTTGTTATAGAACGTGACGAGGTTGTTGGAAGCAGTCGGATTAAAGCCTGTGCCAGAAATGGATACACTCGCTCCCTCCACGGCTCCGGTGGCCAGGGTAAATGAGGTGATCTTTGGCAAAACAGTAAACTGCTGTGGCCCTTCCACGGTAACTCCGCCTTTTGTTATTTCAACTTTCCCGGCTCCATACACCCAGGTTGGGACTGTAAACTGCATGGTGTTGTTGTCAACTACACTGAACGTGACGCTGTTCCCATTGACCACCAAATTGCTCGGCGCCGGGCTCTGGAAGTTCTGCCCAGTGATGGTCACCACCTGTCCGGAAGCGGCTTTCAACGGCGAGAAACTCGTAAACACCGGTGCTGCCACCACGTCGAAGCTGGCAGAAGACACACCTTGCTGAGATACGTCATTATTCACTACAGTTACTGAGCCATCAATAGCGTCCTGAGGTACGATGACTGTAATTGAGGAAGTGCTTTGTGAAACAATTGCCGCAGGCTTATTTTGGTTGAAATACACCGTGTTGTCGACGCCACTGAAGTACGAGCCATAGATCGTCACCTGTGCACCCGGCGCCGCCTGAAGTGTGCTTAAAGAGGTAATGGCTGGAATGACTGTCAGGTCTTCAGTACTTTCTACGTCCACACCTCCTTTGGTTATGCTCACCTTTCCGGTACCCGCAATGGAAGACGGCGAAATATGCACCGTAATCTGCTGATCGGAGTCTATGGTGAAATACGGCGTTCCGAAGTAGTAATACTGGTAAGTAATGCTCTCTCCGTTGATCTTTACTAAGCTGGCTCCCGTAAAATTGTCTCCGGTGATGACCAGCGATTGTCCCTTGGTGATTTTGGTAGCAGACAAGGATGTGATCTTGTGCTGCTCGACTGTCAGGTCTCCCGTAGCTTCGAAGAACCCATTGTTAGTGCTCACAGTCACCTTGCCGGTGCTGGCTCCCTGAGGCACGGTTACATTGATTTGGGTATTTGAAACGACGGATGCTGTAGCCGCCAGGCCATTGATAAACACCTGGGTGTTGTTGTTGAGGAATGACGTATTCACACCTGAAATGGTGACAGTTTCAAAGATTCCCGCCGTTTTTGGTGTGAAATCAATCGACTGAATTTTAAACGCCTGTGCGGATGTGTAAACGGTCCCGTCTACATCCACCTCCACTGCACCGGTAGCTTCCACACCAGATGGAACCACTACCGAAAGCAAATCAGCACTTTCCACCACCACGGAGGTTGCTGCCACAGCTCCTAAAATGCCATTAGTAAAAGTTACAGAAACAGATGTGGCCGCATCGAAATCAATGCCACTGCCGTTGATAAAGATAGTGTTGCCCACCTGGCCCTGATCAGGAGTTAGCGTAATTCCCGAAAGCACCAGCTGATCGGGAGAAATGGCCGTTCCCTTACCAGAAACGTTTACTTTGATGAAACCAGAAACCGCTCCCTGTGGCACTTCAACCACCAGCTGGGTGGCCGAAGCCGATGTTGGGTAGGCAGTTATGTCCGGGAAACCAGGGAAGGTGATTTGGTTGTGATTGGCAATAGATGAAAAGCCGCTTCCGTCAATTTGAAGATCGGCGGCGCTGTTGATCAACGTAAGCGAGCTGATGGAAGGAGCGGGAAGGATTGATACTTCAGCGCTGGCAATGGTCGCCAGGCCTGACTGATCCACCAGACGGATAATGGCATCTGTTTGTGAGGCAACTTCGGGAACCAACCAATCAAACTCTGTGAAGGATGCAGACAGGTCGTCTTCTATCAGGAACCAGTTGGCTCCAGCGTCAAGCGAATACTCAACGCTGAGCAGATCGACCAGCGTACTTCCCCACCTGATTGTAGTAACGCTGTTTGAGATCAGCTCTGCAGCATTCGCCGGAGCAAAAAGCACCAGTGAAGGCCCGGAGGTTGCCGCTCTGCCCTGCACATTTACATCGATATCAATATTCGACAGATTGGAATCGACAAATCGGTTTCTTAAGATGCCCTGCGAAAGCGCACCGTTATTGGTGGCTGGGGCAAACTTGACATACACAGGAATGCTCCTGATGCCTGCTTGAGGTGCTATTACCAAACTGTTTGTAAAGCCTGAACCTTCACTCAGCGAAATCTCAAAATCGTCTGGGTTAGTTGAAGTGACAGTTACGCCAACGTTGGTCACATTCAGCAGATAAGACAACACCGTTGTCGTGCTGGCTTGCCTGATACCAAAGTCTATAAGGCTGACAGGGTCGTATCCTTCATCAGTAGCCACCACTGGATATACTGCGTCAAATGTTTCTGTTTCGATGGTTTGGCCTCCACCAACGATTCTGAATTTGGCATTCTCACCCACAAAATCCGGGGTGTAGCTATAGGTCACGTCAAAGTCAGCAGAAATGTCGATAGCGTCCTCAATGAGTACCTGCGACTGGCCGGGCACCACATAGTAGAGGTCGAAGGTGCTGAGGCCGTCGTTTGTAAAGGTGATATCGACGGGAAGGTCATAAACGAGTACATTCTCCCCTTCCTGAGGGTAGCTGACCGCCAAATTGTAGATAGCGGGACTGGCTATGAAAAATACATCTGAAGTTCCCAGCACAGTGGACTCATATTTGGCCCTGATCATGCAGGACTCAGAAACAAACGAAGAGTTGGACGGCACAAAATCGAAGAAATATGACCCGGCAATATTGTCCAGGGTATTCAGTGCCCCAGTTTGTATCGTGTAAGGGAAACTCACGCCGCCGTTGGTCGACAGCTCAAAAGTAAGCACATCACTTCCCGCTATTTCCGAAGGCAAAAACTCGACGGCCACCGATCCACCGAGGTACACCACATCACCTGACGGACTGGAAAATTCGACTGAACGAACCGGTATGGGCACGATACTGAAAAAGCTGTCACTTTCGTCGGACTCTGCAGTGGTTGTGTTGGTGATTTTCACCTTTACTTCTGAACTCACATCGTCGGGTACCGTCCAGGTGTAGGAGTTGCCTGGCACGGCGGAGTATAATCCGGAAAAAATGGTTTGATCGCCAGCGCCGGCATTGTAGCTTAGTACAATATTGTCGGAGTTATTCCAGGTACTGGAAAGAGACCAGGAAATAGTTGTCTCATTGCTGACCATTAGGGTCTGACCACCATTGGGGCTGTTGAGAGTAACCGGAGCACAAACGGCACAGACGGTGAAGGCAGCAGATACGTCATCGACAGCCCTGGTACTATTGGCCACCTTAATTTTTACATTAGACCCAGTGATGGCAGGCACAGTCCAGTTGTAGCTATACCCGTTATCGATGGCTGTAAGCTGGTAACCGTAGATAGCATTTATAAATACATCCGCCCCATCATTAACCTTATAATACAGATAGTACAGATCGGACGTCTTGGCGTCCCCAATATGCCAGCTAATTGTTCTTTGAGAACTTTGCGGAAACGATTCTCCTCCTGCTGGGGTCAGAATAGAAATGGACGGCTCGTAATACACCCTGAATGCAGTACTGGTGGCCTCCACATTTCGTGTCGAGTTCCACATACGAACCGTTACCTGACTGTCGTCATCAGTGCCAAAGTCGGGAATGGTCCAGCTGTAGCTGTTCTGATTACCACTGGGCGATAGTGCATAGCCGTAGTTAGCCGTGATTTGAATTTGTGAACCTCCGTCTTTGCTATAGTACAGGTAGTAAAGGTCGCTGGACAGCTGATCTCCGTTGCTCCAGGTGATCGTCTGGGTTTCACCAAATTTCTTCTGCTCTGTGCCAACAGGTGAACTAATTGTCACTGATGGCTCGTAATACACCCTGAATGCACTTGTGGTAGCTTCCACATTTCTTGTCGAGTTCCACACACGAACAGTTACCTGACTGTCATCATCGTTACCAAAATCGGGGATGGTCCAGCTGTAGCTGTTCTGATTGCCACTCGGCGATAACGCATACCCGTAATTCGCAGTAATTTGAATTTGCGAGCCCCCATCTTTGCTATAGTACAGGTAGTAAAGGTCGCTGGAGAGGTTATCTCCATTACTCCATGTGATCGTCTGGGTCTCACCAAACTTCTTCTCCTCTGTACCAGTCGGTGAACTAATTGTCACCGATGGCTCATAGTATACCCTGAAAGCACCTGTGGTGGCTTCCACATTTCTTGTAGAGTTCCACACACGAACGGTTACCTGACTGTCATCATCGTTACCAAAATCGGGGATGGTCCAGCTGTAGCTGTTCTGATTGCCACTCGGCGATAACGCATACCCGTAATTCGCAGTAATTTGAATTTGCGAGCCCCCGTCTTTGCTATAGTACAGGTAGTAAAGGTCGCTGGAGAGGTTATCTCCATTACTCCATGTGATCGTCTGGGTCTCACCAAACTTCTTCTCCTCTGTACCAGTCGGTGAACTAATTGTCACCGATGGCTCATAGTATACCCTGAAAGCACCTGTGGTGGCTTCCACATTTCTTGTAGAGTTCCACACACGAACGGTTACCTGACTGTCATCATCGTTACCAAAATCGGGGATGGTCCAGCTGTAGCTGTTCTGATTGCCACTCGGCGATAACGCATACCCGTAATTCGCAGTAATTTGAATTTGCGAGCCCCCGTCTTTGCTATAGTACAGGTAGTACAAATCATTTTGAGTGAACGTGCTATTGTTTGTCCACGTAATTGTCAAAGCCTGACCAAACTTCTTCTCCTCAACGCCGACGGGCGACAAAATTGTAATATCCCCCTGCGGAGAAATAGTAAATTCGTCGGATAGGTCAAACACGCCCGCATCCTGGTCTGCCTCCACTCTAACCTGGGCAGTTGACACAGCCGAACCCGTCACCGTCCACTCATAACTGTTTTCTCCGTCAGGAGAATCCACATTTTCGGCAATCACCACATCACCCGAACCGGTATTGTAGTAAAGGTTAACCCCGCCTGCGCTACCCGAAGCGGCGTCGACGTTGTTGCTTTCCCAGGTGATGAATTGGGTGGTGCCTATTTCCCAATTGGAGGCTGATGTTGGTGAGGTCACAACAACCTCCGGAGCGGAAGAACCACCGCCATCAAAAAACCTGCTCCCATCAGGCTGATATTTGTAGTCGAATGTAAAAGAAGTGCCAAATCCACCATCAGGAAGACCTGTGATCTCCATTAGGGCATAATGGCCTTCACGTGTGTATACTCCCCACAGCTGCCCTACTGAAATGGGAGCGCCCTGTGTTCCGTCAGGCCAATCCCATGACACTGTCACCCAGGGTGAAGCATTGGTTCTTTCCGCCACTTCTGTGACCGATTCGATATCTCCAGTGCCTATAAGCAAAAACCGTCTACCAGTGGAGCTAAGCGAAGTGCTTCCCTCATTACCGAGGTTCACTCCTTCATTACTCACAAATACAAAGTCGACAAGGTAATCGGCATCATCCTCCTTGCCCGCAGTTTCTTCCCTTGAGAAATCAAATCCGCTGTTGAAAGAACTTGTTGCAGAACCAGTTACTATGCCCTCTCCTGTGAACAGGGCAACTGTAGAATTGTGGGTATTTAAGTCAGACGAGGAAAAGTTTTCGGCACTTAACGCCCGGGCAGACATTGAAGAAAAAAGTAGGGTCGCAATGGTAAAAATCTGTATGACAACTTTCATTTGATCAGGTCTTTCAGTCTAATTGGATTTTGACACCATAAAATTAGACCGGGCCAAGACCGTCCGAAATACCGTCTTCGGGGTATATTACACTAACCTTTTCCCGAAAAAAGAAGCCCGTTCAACTGGCACGCTACATCACAAAATATTTGATTAGTACTATTCCAAAAGGAAAAAAACCAATAAAAGCTTATCTTACCGGAGCCAACAACTTATACCGTAAATCTTCATGCGACCGAAATTGTGTCTTGCCGCATTGATGCTTTTTTTCTCCCTAAGCTCAAGTAGCCAACCCGCCTTCATTGACAGTCTTGAAAATGTACTGAAAACCAATATTCCGGACACCAGCCGGATCAATATCCTCAATGCGCTGGCAGAAAAATACCGCTACTCCAATCCGGAAAAGATCTACCAGTACAGTCATTCGGCCAGGGCAAAAGCACTGACCAAAGCGTTCGCTCCAGGTCTCACCAGATCCATGTATAATCTGGCTATTTATTACGAGACCTACCGAAACGAAGACTCACTTCAATACTATTTCGAAAAATCCCTGCACCTCTCTGATTCGCTCGGCGATAAAAAATACCACACCCTCACCATGAACAGCAGGGGTCTTTACCTGGTGTCGAAAAGGAGGTTTGAGGAGGCAGTCAACATATTTTATGACGTGCTGAGAAGCCACGAGGAAGCTGGAAACCCTTATGGAGAAATGGCTGCTCTCAATAATATCGGTCTTGTATTTATGGAGCTGCGTCAGTATGCAAAGGCGATCTCCAACTTCAAGAAGGCTTTGCCAAAAATTCCTGAGCCGCATCCGGTGGTGCTCAACAACATCGGCTCTTGTTATGGGAGCCTGTCTCGTTACGACTCAGCCGAATACTTTGTCACGTGGGGTATAGAACGGGCCAGAGCAACCAACAACTTGCATGCGGAAGCAAACGGTCTGCACATTCTGGGAACGGTTTACGAGTCAGCGGATGACTATGACAGGGCGCTGGAGATGTTCTTGACAGCAGAAAAAATACGTGAGAAAGTGCCCGGCACTGCCATGCAAATAGCCGACCTGACCAATATTTCCAACATTTATGCCAAGCTAAAAAACCCGTCGAAAGGTATTGAATATGGCAATAGAGCATTAAAACTGGCTGAGGACGATCAGGTAGACTACAAGATTGAAAACATATATGAGGCACTCGCCTTGAACTATGAGGCGGCCGGAAACTTTCAGCGAGCGACAGAATTATACAGGAAGTGGGGTGTTGAAAAAGACTCTTCATATGCGAAAGCTCAGTCGGAGGCACTTGCCGAGATGCAAACAAAATATGAAACTGAAAAGAAGGAGCAGCAGATACAAATCAGGGACCTGCAATTGGCCGAGCAGGCTTTGCTTATCCAACAAAAGAATCTCCAGCTTTATGCATTCATTGGTGGAGTGGTCGTTTTGCTTATCCTGCTATACCTGGGCTACAATAGGCTGAAGCTCCAGCGAAGAGTACAGCAACTAGAACTGGTTCAAAAAATTCAGTCAGAACGAGAACGCATTTCAAGCGACCTCCACGACCATGTAGGCGCTCAGCTGACAAGTATTCTCTCTGGCCTGCAGATTACGGATCAAATTGAGGGATTCAGGAAAGATGAAGAAGTGCAAAAAATCGTGAGCAGTCTGAAAGCAGATGCGCAGGACACGCTCACAAGCCTTCGTGACAGCATCTGGAGCCTGCATCAGAGCGAAATAACCCTGGCCGATTTTATCGATCACATTGAAAAATACCTAACCAACGCAATCAAGTATAATTCCAGCCTCTCTTTTGAAATCATTAACCACATCGCCTACCCTTATAAGCTCGCCTCCCGGGAGGCGCTCAACATTACCCGGGTGGTGCAGGAGAGTATTCAAAACATTGCCAAACATGCTGGGGCTCGTCGCATCATCATAGACTTGTCGTTGAAGGATTCCCTGGTGATAAAGATTTCCGACGATGGTGTCGGATTCGATACCGAAGCCATGGCTGAAGGTGAGCACTATGGCATTGAAAATATGAAACGACGTATGGAGGAAATTGGAGGCGGCTTTAGTATCTCATCCGCAAAAGATCAGGGGTCTACCATTAACCTCACTATTTGATTTACCCCAAATTGGGTATTGGGCCAATTAGTTCTTTACCCCACCTTTGACACTGAACAAAAAACCTATGGCTATTCGTATTGCATTGGTTGAGGATAATCCGTCGCTGAGAAAGCGATTCATCGACAACTTTAAATACTTCCAAAGTATTGACCTGGTACTAGTCAGTCCAACCGGGGAGGATTTTCTCAACAAAATGGAACAGGCCACTGCACAAGAGCTACCTCAGGTAGTTCTCATGGACATTGAATTGCCTGGCATCGACGGAATAGAAACGACCGCTCGCCTAAAGCAGTCACTGCCAGATATTGAAGTAATGATGCTCACGGTGTTTGAGCAGCCCGACAAAATATTCAACTCTCTGAAAGCCGGGGCTGTGGGTTACATGCTGAAGGACGAAAGCCCGTCCAATATTGTAAAAGCCGTTGAAGAACTGCTGGAGGGTGGTGCACCAATGTCGAGAACCATCGCCCGCAAAATGATTGGTTTGATTAGTTCAGATCCAAATCTGAGCGAGGATTCGAAATTGAAAGACCAGGCTATTCAGGAATATGGGCTCTCCGAGCAGGAAGTAAAAATAATCCAACGGCTTGTGGATGGGAACAACTACCTCGAAATAGCTGAAGGGCTCTTCATCAGTCCGCACACCGTAAAAACGCACATCAAGAACATCTACAAGAAACTTCATGTGCACAGTCGGGCCTCTGCCGTGAAGCTGGCCATCGACAAGAAGATAGTGGGAATAGTAGCGCTGATTTTAGCTGCCGCTGCAACACTACTTTCTACCTAACTCTTCCACTTGATATTGCAACCCATCGAGGGTAGCTGCTCCTCTTCTCTCACCGCTTTATCCAACAAAGCAGCATCAAGCGCATTTCGCAAGTCTTTCCCAGTCAACGGCAGCCCGTTTCTTGGTGTACTTGCGTCAAGTCGTCCCCTGTAAACACATTTCAAGTCGGCATCAAACACATAAAAATCCGGGGTGCAGGCAGCCTGATAGGCCCTGGCAACCTCCTGAGTTTCATCGTACAAATAAGGAAAGGGGAAAGCCTTCTCTCTGGCCATGATCTTCATTTGCTCAGGGCCATCCTCGGGATAGTTCACCACGTCGTTTGAGCTGATGGCCACAAAACCTACACCCTTTAGCTGGTATTCACTGGCAATCGCCAACACCTCATCCAACACATGAATGACATAGGGACAATGATTACAAATGAACATCACCACGGTGCCTTTCTCAGCTTTGACATTGCTTAGCGAAAGGAGCTTGTCAGAAACGGCATCTAAAAGTTTAAAATCCGGGGCATTGGTTCCCAGCGGGAGCATCGTAGAATAAGTACTGGCCATCTTTTGACTTTTATTTACTTAAAGACCTAAACAAGTAAAAAGTTCTGAAAACTAATAAATACGTTAAAATTACCTTCTGTAAAAGCGCTTGTTGGGCGGATCAACACTTATCTCTATCTTGATGAACATCTTCAAAAACCTAGCATACCCCAACCATGAGGCGAATTAACAAACAGACTATATTCCTTACGGCTTTAGCGCTTTTTCAAATATTTTCCATTGATGTTTCTGCCCAAAGGAGAAGTATCACCCCATCACCCGCCAGGGCTGAAGGTGACGGCCCCTACACGCAGCTCATCATTCGAGGTGCCATCATGATCAACGGCACCGGAGCGCCTCCAATCGGGCCAGTGGATATCGTTATCGAACAAAACAAAATCAAAAGCGTCCAGACGGTTGGCTATCCTGGTGTTGAGATCAACGCCGAAAGACGCCCAAAACTCAAAGAAGGCGGCAAGGAAATCGACGCTACGGGCATGTACGTGCTTCCCGGCTTTATCGATATGCATGGGCACATCGGCGGCGTGACGCAGGGAACTCCAGCTGAATATGTGTTCAAACTCTGGATGGCGCATGGCATCACTACGATTCGTGAACCTTCAGCTGGCAATGGCCTCGACTGGACACTTGAACACAAGAAAAAAAGCCTGAAAAACGAAATTACCGCTCCCCGCATCCTGGCCTACACTGCCTTTGGAATGGGCAAAGAGGGGGGCATCAACAGCCCCGAAGAAGCTCGTCTTTGGGTGCAGGAAAATGCTAAAAAAGGAGCCGATGGCATCAAATTCTTCGGTGCCAGCCCCGACATTATGGAAGCTGCGCTGCGAGAGAATAAGCGGCTGGGTCTGAGAGCTGCCTGCCACCATGCGCAAATGGACGTGGCCCGGGCCAATGTGCTCAACACCGCCAGCTGGGGACTCACCAGCATGGAGCACTGGTATGGCCTGCCCGAGGCTATGTTCGACAACCGCACAATCCAGGACTTCCGACTCGACTACAACTATCAAAACGAACAGCATCGTTTTGGCGAAGCCGGAAAGCTTTGGAAGCAGGCTGCCGCTCCATATTCAGAAAAATGGAACGCAGTGATGGACTCACTCATTGATCTCGACTTTACCTTGGATCCAACCTTCAATATTTATGAGGCCAATCGTGATTTGATGAGGGCCCGCACTGCCGAATGGCACCGGGATTATACACTTCCCTCGCTGTGGGATTTCTACCAGCCAAGCATGCAGTCACATGGCTCGTACTGGCACTACTGGGGCACCGAAGAAGAAATTCAATGGAAAGAGAATTATCGCCTTTGGATGACATTTGTAAATGAATATAAAAACCGGGGCGGCAGGGTAACTACCGGCTCAGATTCAGGGTTCATTTTCCAATTGTACGGTTTTGCCTATATCAGAGAAATGGAGCTACTGAGAGAAGCCGGCTTCCATCCTTTGGAAATTATTCGTTCTGCTACCTTATATGGAGCACAGGCCCTCGGTATGGAAAAGGAAATTGGCAGCATTGAGCCGGGTAAGCTGGCCGACCTTGTCATAGTAGAAGAGAATCCGCTGCAAAACCTTCAGGTACTGTACGGAACAGGCGCCATCAAGTTGACAGAAGACAATGAAGTCGTAAGAGTTGGCGGTGTAAAGTATACGATCAAGGACGGAATTATTTACGATGCTAAACAATTGCTTGAGGATGTGAAAACGATGGTAACAACTTCCAAGGAAGCAACTGGAAAGACCATCAAACAGCCAGGCGTCAACTAAAATTCTATCTCATCGGCGTTCAAAAACCAGACCTCAGTCTGTATGGTTTTTTTGAAATTATCTTTTTTCAAGATTTTTTAGTATTATGAAAATTATTTGAAGCATCGCCCGATATTATAGTTATTATTGAATGAACATCCCAGATCAATCCTTTTTACTAAAACCACTTTTTGAAAAGCTTCCTCTTTCAACAGCATTCACTTTTGCACTCTTGTTGGTTCTCTTAAATAGCTGTATCCCAACTGAGCCCAGCAATGAGGAAAAAAGTGAGGAGACCACAGAGACAGTTCAAACTTCTGCAGAAAGTGATGAAGAACCTTACGAGGCTGTATCTCTTTTGGGCAAAAAGCTTAAAAGACCAGAGCTTTCTGAGAAACAAAGGACAACCCTCGAAACAAACCTGGCAAAGGCTAAGGCAAATTTCGATGCGTATCCTGACAGCCTGGACTTCATCATTTGGTATGGACGAAGGCTTGCTTACATGTCGATGTACAAAGAGGCCATACAAGTATACACCGAGGGGTTAAGAGAATTTCCCGATTCGTACAGGATCTATCGCCACAGGGGCCACCGGTATATTTCCATCAGGCAGTTTGAAGATGCCATCAGGGATTTGGAGAAGGCGGCTTTTTATATGCGTGGGGAAGAAACCATGATCGAAAAAGATGGGATACCGAATAAGCTTAACATACCACTGTCAAGTACTCAGTTCAATGTTTGGTATCATCTTGGACTTGCCTACTATTTGAAAGGCAACTACGATAAGGCTATTTCAGCTTACAAAAAATGTATGGAGTTTTCCACCAACGATGACCTGCTGGTGGCTACCTCTGACTGGATGTACATTACTTACAGGAAGTTGGGGAATCTGCAAGCGGCTGACAAAGTGCTTGAGGCGATCAAACCAAAAATGAAGATCATAGAGAACGACTCCTATCACAAGCGCCTTCTTATGTACAAAGGTCTTTTAAAACCAGAAGATGTTCTTAATGCTGACGAAGAAGATGGGGTTCAACTCGCCACACAAGGCTATGGAGTGGCCAACTGGTACCTTCTCAACGGCAACATCGAAAAGGGCAGGGACATTCTGGAGAAAGTGGTCGCCGGCGAAAGCTGGTCGGCCTTTGGGTACATCGCCTCAGAGGTGGAGCTCACCAACCTGCAGGCGCTACTTTAATTCGTTTCTCAGGGCCAACGCAACATCAGGGTAATTCGTAATCACCCCGTCTACGCCCATGCCAAGTACTTTTATCATTTCGTCAGTTGTGTTCACAGTGTAAGGAATAACTGTCAAGCCTTCTTCGTGATGCCGTTCAACAAGCGACGCATTGATCATTTTATGGTAGTAGTTCATCGATTCCACATGTGCAACGGAGGCTCGTCCTAGTCTGAACTTATTGTCCTTATGAAACGGGACAAAGAAAAGCGACGTCTGGCTGACCAGCAGCTTTTGCAAAGGTATGTTGTAGCCACTGGCATGAGCCTCCTCCAAATATTTTGAATCAAACGACTGAATAATGCACCACTCTTCGGCTCCATACTTGTGCACCTCCTCGGCCACCTGCTTTCCAAGTCCATCGTAAAGCCCTTCTTTTGGCCATTTGATTTCTATCAATACTTTCACTTCGCCGTTGATGCCTACAATGACTTCCGCCAGTGAGGGTACCAACTCACCCTTGAATGCTTCGCCAAACCAGCTGCCTGCGTCCAACGCACGAATCTCATCAAAAGTCATGGCTGAAATAGCGCCTGAGCCATTGGTGGTCCTGTCCACTGTGGCATCGTGCATGACTATGAGATGCCCGTCTTTGCTCCTGTGAACGTCCAGCTCAATCACATCAGCACCCAACTCAATGGCTTTGCGAAACGATGCCATCGTGTTTTCAGGAGCATGGCCAGCTGCGCCACGATGCCCCACGATAATGAAGCCTTTCTCCTTGATGTCGTTAATTGTGTAAGATTCCATGTTGTTTGCCATCACTGGCCAGAAGAACCAAGCTAACCCGACAGCGATCAGGCCGAGCCCACCTAGGATATACTTTAGCATAACAGAGATTTTGAGGATAATTTAAGCAATTAGACGGTCAAAATGCCTCGGCAACGTTGAGATAAACAGCATAGAAACCATCAGTTGCCACGCCGAAATCGAGTCTGAGGTTGAGCTTTTGATCCTTTATCGGCCTGAATCGCCCGCCAGCGCCAACCACAGCCTTCACCGGGGTTTGAAAAGCCGAAACTATGCCCGGAGAAACATTTCCAACACCTGCAAAAAGTACCCCTCCCAGCCTCCAAAAAAGCGTTCTTCGTCCCTCTACCTGAAAATACCAGGAGACTTTGTCACGGTACAGGTTTTCATTCTTGATTCCCCTCAGCCTGTCGTTTCCGCCTAGCTGCGGAAGCCTGTAAAACGGGATATTATTACCGGCCACGGAGTTAATCACAAGCTGAAGCCCCAAAACATGTTTTGGCGAGATCACTTCCCGAAAGTACCTTGAATCAATGTTCAACTGTGCAAAGGAATAGTTGCTACCCACTACTTTACTAAAGTAATGTAGGTTGCTGGTGACGTACCAACCTTTTGAAGGGTAGAGGACGTTATCTCTTGTATCGAAGATAAATATTGGCCCTAGCCCGTTAGTCCAACCACCCTTGGTGCCCGACACCTCTCCAGTCTCCAGCACTGCCCCATCTTTGAAGTCGCTAAGCTTGTCATACCTGAAGTCGTACGACAATCCAAAAAAGTATTTTTCGTCCCTAATCTTCATCCACCGACCGTTCAGCTGGCCAAACTGATCCAGAAACATTTCCAGGTCATCCGGGTGCGTGTCATTTCCGATGCCGAAAAAAAAGTCCGGGTAGTTACGCACCCTCAGGGTATTGCTCAGGTAGGTGGCATTCTTAAAATATTGCTCTGATCGCAGCGAGCTGATCACTTGCTTGTTGGCCGTGTAAATAAATATCGGAGCCAGTGTGCTGGGTCGCTTGAAGCTGCTTGTGTCTACCCCCTTTTTGGGCAAAATCCACATGCCCATAAATCCGCCAAAGAACCTTGACTCAGGCGAATAACCCAAAATGGGGGCCGCAATGACCTTCCCTTTTTTTCTGGCAACCGAATCCACCTTTTCCACGGTCTGACATAGGCCGCTCCATGGTGCCAACAGAACCAGCAGAAAAAGAAGGTAAGAACCCTTCATCTTACACCTTGCCAACAGAAATATTCAGCTCCTTCAGCTGCTCAGCTGAAATAGTAGACGGCGAATCAATCATCACGTCCCTGCCCGAGTTGTTTTTAGGGAATGCAATAAAGTCACGGATGGAATCCACGCCACCAAACAGTGAACAAAGTCTATCGAAGCCAAAGGCAATACCACCATGCGGAGGTGCGCCATATTCGAAAGCTTCCATCAGGAAGCCGAACTGCTTCTTGGCCTCTTCATCTGTAAAGCCAAGCGTTTTGAACATCAACTGCTGCGTTGGTCTGTCGTGGATCCGGATAGAGCCACCGCCGACTTCCACACCATTGATCACCATGTCGTAGGCATTGGCTCTGATGGCACCGGGGTCTGTCTCCAGCAACTTCATGTCCTCTTTCTTCGGTGCGGTGAAAGGGTGGTGCATCGCATGGAAGCGCTTTGTTTCCTCATCCCACTCAAGCAAGGGAAAGTCGAGTACCCACAAAGGTTTGAAATCGTCCCTTTTTCTCAGCCCAAGTTTGTTGCCCATTTCCAGCCTCAGCTCATTCATGGCTTTGCGGGTCTGGTCTTTGTCTCCAGCCAATACTAATATAAGGTCGCCAGCCTCGGCACCGCAGGCTACGGCCCATTCCTTCAGCTGATCCTCGGAGTAAAACTTATCTACCGAAGATTTGAAAGTGCCATCGGTATTGCATTTGAGGTAAACCATGCCTTTGGCTCCAACTTGTGGTCGTCTGACAAAATCGGTCAATCCGTCCAGCTCCTTGCGGGTGTACTCGGCGCAACCTTTGGCACAAATGCCCACCACCAACTCAGCGGCATCGAACACCTGGAAGCCTTTGCCCTGGGTAAGCGCATTCAGCTCCACGAACTCCATACCAAAGCGAATATCTGGCTTATCGCTGCCATACTTAGCCATCGCCTCATCGTAGCTCATGCGAGGAAAGGCGCCAAATTCCAGTCCTTTTTCTTCTTTGAAAAGCGACTTCACCAGCCCTTCGAATATGTTGAGAATATCTTCCTGCCCAACAAACGACATCTCGCAGTCGATCTGGGTAAACTCAGGCTGGCGGTCTGCCCGGAGGTCTTCGTCACGGAAGCATTTCACGATCTGGAAGTAACGGTCGAAGCCAGACACCATCAGCAGCTGCTTGAAAGTCTGGGGGCTCTGCGGCAAGGCGTAAAACTCCCCCGGGTTCATACGGGAGGGTACCACAAAGTCACGGGCACCTTCCGGGGTCGACTTGATGAGTACTGGCGTTTCCACTTCGATAAACTTGTTGCCATCAAGGTAGCGGCGGGTGTACTGCATCATCCTGTGACGAAGCTCAAGGTTGCTTCTTACAGAGTTTCTACGCAGGTCCAGGTAGCGGTACTTCATGCGAAGTTCATCGCCACCGTCGGTTTCGTCCTCTATAATAAATGGAGGTACTTTAGCGGGATTTAACACCTCCATCGCCGTCACTCTGATTTCTATGTCGCCAGTCGGCATTTTAGGGTTTTTCGACACCCTTTCTATCACTTCGCCGGTAGCTTTCAGCACAAACTCACGACCCACACCCTGTGCCATTTTCTGAATGTCGGCAGCAGTTGCTCCTTCATCAAACATGAGCTGTGTCAAGCCATAGCGATCCCTCAGGTCGATCCAGGCCATGCCGCCTTTGTCCCGGAGGCGTTGCACCCACCCGCAAAGTGTTACGGTAGTTCCTACGTGTTCAAGTCTTAATTCGCCACAAGTGTGAGTTCGAAGCATTGCTAGTCGTTTTGAATTTTGGGAGGCAAAGTTAGCAATACTTTGGTCAAATGAATTTCAATTCTGTACCTATTTCAAATCCATATATCCGTCAAAGCTGTTATCTTTAATCAAACATTTATTATGAGTGCCGAAAACATAAAGGATGAGCTTCATCAGTTGATAGAGAATGCCGATGAGCAGTCTCTAAGAATTGCACTAAGTGTGCTAAAATCTGAAGAAACAGAAGCTGACTATGCGCTATCTAGCGAGCACAAAGAACTCCTTGACAAAAGGCTCGATGAACATGAGAAAAACCCAATGTCCGGCTCTTCCTGGCAAGAAGTCAGAAAAAGAATAGAAAAGAGGATATGACCTTTGAGGTGGTTATCAAGCCGGACGCCGAAAGGGATATTACTGAAAGTGCTATCTGGTATGAAAAGAAAGTAACTGGACGGGGAGAGATTTTTTGGATGCCCTGGAAACTATGTTTTTGAGATTGGAGACTAGTCCTCTCATTTACCAACCCCGATATAAGTTGGTTCGAATGGCAAAATTAAAACGATTTCCATTCTGCGTTCACTTCACAATTGAAAAGGAAAAAATTATCGTCCACGCTGTGTTACACACAAAGAAAAGTCCTCGTATATGGCTGAAAAGACAGAAATAAAATCGTCTTTTCGAATAGAATGACAAGAGCCTGATATTTTCCCTAGTTTTGTATGAACCAGAACGCTATTTAAGCCCATGAGATCATCATATTGCCTATTACTTTTTTTGGTCACCTTTACCGTTAAAGCCCAACTAAGCCCCACCAAAGTAACTGACTACATCACCGTGAGCCTTCCTTCCGACTTTCGTCCGATGAACGAGCAGGAGATCAACAGTAAGTATGTGTATACCCGCAGACCGATGGCTCTGTACACTGACTACGGTGTCACGGTCGATTTTGGCATCAATAGAGGTAACAACCAATGGGCCCAGGGTGACTTAAACATTCTGAAGGATTTTTATAAAGCCAACATTTCTTCTCTTTACGATGAAGTGAGTTTCACCAAAGACGCCATCGAAACTATCAACGGCCGGGATTTTGCCGTATTTGAGTTTGTTGCAATAGTTAAACCTGAGGAAGACGCCATTACCAACGAATCAGCGCTCCGTGCTTACAGCTATATTCAGTACACCATTGTCAACAACCAAACGCTCGTGTTCACGCTTTCATCGCCTTACCAGCATATGAGAAAATGGAAGGATTTGGCACCACAGATCATGCAAAGCGTATCCATTAAAAAGAACTTCAAGTGAGTGGGCTCACAGTTTTCAGCGACGATCATTTCATGAAAGTCGCTCTGCGTGAAGCTGAAAGAGCGCTGGAGGAAGATGAAATTCCGGTCGGCGCCGTTATTGTTTGTCAGAACAAAGTCATTGCCAAAGGCTACAACCACACAGAAAAGCTTACTGACGTAACCGCCCATGCAGAAATGCTGGCGATCACTTCAGCGGAAAACTACCTCAGTTCCAAATACCTGAACGATTGTACACTGTACGTTACGCTTGAACCTTGTGTGATGTGTGCAGGTGCCCTCCACTGGACGCAGATAGGCAGAGTTGTTTACGGGGCATCCGATTTACAGCGAGGTTACTCACTGCTGACGGAAAATGTGCTGCATCCGAAAACAAAGGTGTCATCGGGAATTATGGAACAGGAATGCCGACAACTGATTAACACTTTTTTCAAGAGGTTGAGGGGGAAGGAATAAACTCATCGATACTTCCATGTACATATCTATTACATCAAGGAACTATACCCACCTTTTGGCGTTATTTATTTGGGCAGTTCTTAGTAGATTTACTGTTCAGTAAGATAAATGTTCAACCATAAAACAAATCAATAATTATGGCATTCGAATTACCAGCATTACCATATGCAACCAATGCGCTGGAGCCGCACATCGACGCCCGCACCATGGAAATACACCACGGCAAGCACCACAATGCTTACGTGACGAACTTGAATAAAGCCATCGAAGGCACTGAAATGGCTGGCAAGTCGCTCGAAGAATTGCTGAAAAGCCACTCTAACGTGCCAGCTGTGCGCAACAACGGCGGCGGTCACTGGAACCACTCTCTTTTCTGGACAGTTATGGGCCCTGGCAAAGGCGGCCAGCCTTCAGGTGCTTTGGCTGATGCTATCAACGCTGCCTTCGGTTCATTCGACGGCTTCAAAGAAAAATTTTCTGCGGCAGCAGCTACCAGATTCGGCTCAGGCTGGGCATGGCTTTGTGTGAAAGGCGGCAAGCTTGAAATATGCTCTACTGCCAACCAGGATAATCCATTGATGCCTGACGCAGGTTGCAGTGGCACACCTATTCTTGGTCTTGATGTTTGGGAGCATGCTTACTACCTCAACTACCAGAACAGAAGACCTGACTACGTTGCAGCTTTCTACAATGTGGTAGATTGGGATGCAGTTGCCAAGCGCTTTGCAGCGGCAAAATAATTAGCCAGTTGCTACTAAATATCAGAGCCCTTCCAGCAACGGAGGGGCTTTTTTATTGCCCATCGAACAACCCATATGCCTGACCACGCAATTAGCCCTTCCTTTTTAGGTATCGAATTAGGATATTGAGAAATAAACGATTCAAAACATACCTACTATTATGAGTTCAACATCCAGAAGAACATTTATACAAAAGACCGGCATGGCCGCTGCGGGCGGGCTGGCACTTAGCCAAATGCCTTTTTCGTCATTCGCCGGCGTACGGAAGCCGGTCGCAGCAGCCGACAAGCTGCGCTATGGTGTGATCGGCTGCAACGGCATGGGCTGGAGCGACATGCGCTCACACCTCAACATGGACGAGGTCGACTGCGTCGCTCTATGCGACGTTGACCAAAGCGTGCTTGACAGACGCTCCGCTGACGTGGAGAAAATGAGGGGTAAAAAACCCGCCCAGTATGGCGACTACCGGAAAATGCTGGAAAACAAAGACATTGATGTTGTTATCATCGGCACGCCAGATCACTGGCACTGCAAAACCATGGTCGATGCTGTGCAGGCCGGAAAGCATGTGTATGTGGAGAAGCCAATCGCCAATACCATGGAAGAATGTAACCTCATGGTAGCTGCTGCGAAAAAATATGGCAAAATCGTGCAGGTTGGGCAATGGCAGCGAAGTGGTCCGCATTACGAGCAGGCGCTTGACGTGGTTCGCTCTGGCAAACTGGGACAAATCAGACTGGTGAAGGTATGGGCTTATCAGGGGTGGATGAAGCCGGTGCCTGTTTTGCCAGACACAGCAGTGCCTGCTGGTGTCAACTACGACATGTGGCTTGGGCCTGCTCCGAAGCGTCCCTTTAACGCCAACCGCTTCCACTTCAACTTCCGCTGGTTTTGGGACTACGCCGGCGGTTTGATGACCGACTGGGGCGTGCATGAAATTGATATTGCACTTTATGCTATGGGTGTGAAGGCCCCCAAATCAGTGATGGCCTCAGGTGGCAAGTTTGCCTACCCGGATGACGCCTCAGAAACGCCAGACACACTGCAAACGGTATTTGAATACGACGGGTTCAATATGCTGTGGGAGCACGCCACGGGAATTGACGGCGGCAACTACGGCAAGACCGAAGGCATCGCTTTTATTGGCAACAACGGCACGCTGGTAGTCAACAGAGGTGGCTGGGAGATCATCCCCGAAACCCAACAGAAAGACGGAATGACTGCCTGGAAAATGGACGATGTGCCAGATCAGCGCCCGCAGGGAAATGCGCTTGATCTCCATACCAGAAATTTTGTTGATGCCATCAAGGCAAATGATTCATCCAAACTCAAGTGCGGCATTGAAACAGGCAGCATTGCGGCCATTAATGCGCAAATGGGCAATATCGCTTACAAAACCGGGAGGAAAGTTTTCTGGGATGCGGCAAGCGGGCAATTCAAGAACGATGCCGAAGCCAACGCTCTGATGAAAGCGAAATACAATAATGGATGGACTTTGCCGAAGGTTTAATCAAAAAAGCCCTTCTCCATGGAGAAGGGCTTTCTTTTATGCCTGGCCCATGGCCTTTAAATAGGCTGCATGGGAGCCCAGGGCGATCCGCATGCGGGGGTATTCAATATACACGATACCATTCTCCTCACACACTTTCTTGATGATTTTGCTTATGGCAGGATAATGAATATGAGATATTTTGGGGAACAGATGGTGCTCAATCTGGTAGTTCAAGCCACCAACCCACCATGTGATCAGCTTATTTTTAGTGGCAAAGTTGGCCGTTGTCTTTATCTGATGAATCGCCCACTCGTCTTCAAGCTTGTTCAATTCATTCGGAACGGGGAAATGAGTGTGTTCCACTGTGTGTGCCAATTGGAATACGAGCGTAAGCACCAATCCAGCGAATAAGCCCATTACCAGGAAGCCTGTTAGCCATGGCAGGAAACCTACCATATAGATTGGCAACGCCATGTAAACCACCGCATGAATCACTTTGAAACCCCAAAAGCTGATATGATCCTTGGGCTTCATCTTCATTAGCGGCATAGAGCCTACCTTCTGGGTAAAGTACTTCTTGTAGTCTGTAAAGAATACCCAATACAGGTAAAGCAACGAATAAGCAAACCAACCATAGATATGCTGGTAGCGATGAATTTTTCGGTGACGCTGCGTAGAGCAAAGTCTCAGGAACGGCCTGGCATCAATATCATCGTCAATTTCATCAATATTGGTGTAGGTGTGATGAATAACGTTGTGCTTGGTATTCCACATAAACACATTAGCTCCAAGAAAATTGAGCGATAGACCTGCGAGCTTATTCACCCACTCTTTGCGGCTAAAACTTCCATGCGAACCATCATGCATCACATTGAATCCTATGGCAGCCGTTAAACCTCCCATTATTACAGATTCTGTGAGGGCCAACCAGGTGCCTGGAGTAAAAAAGACTAAATGGATATAGAAACCCACCCAGCTCAATACCAGAACAACGGCCTTGAAGTATAGCTTATAGTTACCAGTCGACGGCTTTCCTGCCTCTTGAAAGTATTCGTTTATTCTTGACCTCAGTTCGCCATAAAACGAATTTCCCTGAGATGAAAATTTAGGTGCACTCATTAGGGTTCTTGTTATTTAAAAGCACAAGTTACCTACTGTGCTTCGATAATTAAGAGGACAAAGGTACGATTAAAACCTGAAACATTCGATGCAATTTTATCGACGGTAGGGAGGAATCTATTTCTGTCTACATTAACAGAACATCATTTATCTCTTTTTAATTGCACTGCCACCAAACAAACTCAGCTAATCCATCCTATTGCATTGCATACGATCATTTTTCAAACAACTTTTTTAAATCAGCTAGCTCATCCCTCAACCTCGCTGCGTCAATAAAATCCAGCTCCTTGGCCGCTTTTTCCATGGCTTTTTGTGTTTGCTTGATCAGCTTTTCGAGCTCAGGCTTTGGCATGTATTGAACAATCGGGTCGGCGGCAATACTTGGCTCCTCATTTTCAACGTAGTACTTCCTTCCGTCCTTTTTGGAGTCAGCCACTTTAGTTTGACCCATAATTGAGCCGATATTCTTTTTAACAGATCGGGGGGTAATGCCGTGCTCTTTGTTGTAAGCAATTTGGATGTCCCTCCTCCGATAGGTCTCATCAATGGCCTCCCGCATGGAGTCAGTGATTTTATCGGCGTACATAATCACCTTTCCGCTTTCATTTCTGGCCGCCCGACCAATTGTCTGAACCAACGATCGCTGGTTTCTAAGAAAGCCCTCTTTGTCGGCATCCAAAATAGCGACCAGCGAAACTTCCGGTAAATCGAGGCCCTCACGCAAAAGGTTGACACCTACAAGGACATCGAAAACACCTAGCCTTAGCTCTCTGAGAATTTCTACCCTGTCAAGTGCATTCACCTCTGAGTGGATATAGCGTGACTTCACGCCAGCTCTCTCAAGGTACTTCTGAAGCTCCTCCGCCATTCTTTTAGTAAGCGTAGTCACCAGCACCCTTTCTTCCTTTTTCACCCGCTCATCAATCTCTTCCAACAGATCGTCTATCTGATTGATACTCGGCCTGACGTCAATCTCCGGATCCAAAAGACCGGTTGGCCTGATGATCTGTTCCACGACCACACCCTCTGACTTTCTGAGCTCATACTCTGCCGGCGTGGCACTAACAAATATTACCTGGCTCAGCATTCCTTCAAATTCATTGAATGTCAACGGCCTGTTGTCCAGTGCCGATGGAAGCCGGAAACCGTAGTCCACCAGGTTCACCTTTCTCGACCTGTCGCCTCCCCACATAGCCCTGATCTGCGGCACAGTCACATGGCTTTCGTCAATTACCATCACAAAATCTTCAGGGAAATAGTCAAGCAGACAGAAAGGCCTTTGGCCCGACTGCCTCCTGTCGAAATAGCGGCTATAGTTCTCCACGCCCGAGCAATAGCCGAGCTCTCTTATCATTTCAAGATCAAACTCTGTTCGCTCTTTCAACCGTTTTGCTTCGAGAAACCGCCGCTCACTTTCAAAATAGTTGACCTGAGCCATCATATCGTCCTGAATTTCGATGATGGCCTGCTGGATCACATCTTTCCCGGTGACAAAAAGATTGGCAGGAAATATTGTTATTATTTTCTCGTCGCTGAGCTTTTTACCTGACTGTGGATCGATCCGCTGAATGGATTCAATTTCGTCTCCCCAGAAAATAATGCGGTAGGCAAAGTCGGCATACGCAACAAAAATATCAACCGTGTCCCCCTTCACCCTAAAGTTACCCCGCTTAAACTCTACCTCCGTTCTGCTGTACAAAATATCCACAAAGCTGAAAAGCAGTTGATTTCGGGTGATCTGCTGCCCTTCCTCTAACCGAATAACATTTTTGCCAAACTCATCCGGATTGCCTATACCGTATATGCAGGAGACTGAAGCAACCACTATCACGTCCCGCCTTCCGCTAAGCAGCGCCGAAGTGGCACTTAGCCTCAGCTTTTCAATTTCTTCGTTGATAGAAAGATCCTTCTCTATGTAAAGTCCTGTGGTTGGAATAAACGCTTCCGGCTGGTAGTAGTCGTAGTAGGAAATGAAGTACTCAACAGCATTGTTAGGAAAGAACTGCTTCAATTCTCCAAAAAGCTGTGCTGCCAGCGTCTTATTATGACTGAGGACAAGGGCTGGCCTATTCACTTCCTTGATGACGTTGGCCACTGTGAAGGTTTTGCCGGAGCCTGTCACTCCCAGCAGCGTTTGGGCGGGTTCGTTGGCATTGAGACCTTTTACAAGCTCTGCAATTGCCTTTGGCTGATCCCCTGTGGGTTGGTATTCAGATGTTAGTTCGAAGTCCAAAGAGTAGAAATTTGTTGGTCAACGAATAAACGAAATATTCATCACTTTTGATTCCAGATTTCCCAGGCTCTCTCGGCTTGCAACACCAGCATGTCGTATCCGTTTTTTACTTTGGCGCCATGCTCCTGCCCTTTCTTCATAAAAAGTGTCTCGGCTGGATTGTAGACGAGGTCGTAGAATAAGTGGCCGGAACCAATTCTCTCGAAATCAATCTCCGGGCATTTTCCGGTATCCGGGTACGTGCCCAATGGTGTTGTGTTGATAATCAATTTCCTCGATTCAAGAATCGTGGGATCATTTTTCAAATCTCCGTAGGTAATAACTCCATTCCCAGCAGACCTAGACACCTGAAGGAATTCAATCTTCAAGTCCTCCAGTGCCACCCTTACTGCAGAAGCCGCTCCACCTGTGCCAAGCACCAGGGCTTTTGCTCCAACTATTGCATCACCGGCCCAGCTCTGCAACGACCGCAAAAAACCTATATAGTCTGAGTTAAATCCTGTTAGCTGTCCGTCCCGCTCTTTTCTTATCACATTGACCGCCCCAACTCTTGAAGCACTCTGGTCAAGCTTGTTCAGCAAAGGAATGACTGCCTTTTTATGAGGGATGGTGACGTTTATCCCTACCAGATTGGGATTCTCGGCAAACAAAGCTGGAAAGCTGGCGGCGGTTTCCATCTCATACAGCTCATAGGAAGCATCGCTGATCCCTTCTCTCAGGAACTTCTCCGAAAAATATTTTCTTGAAAAAGAGTGGGTCAGTGGAAACCCGATTAGTCCAAACAGCCTCGGCATTACTTGTTTTTGTACTTGACGGTTGTGTGCGCAATTTTTTCAATAATCACCACAACGCCAAAGCCAAGTGCAATAAAAAGCAGAGCGAAAAGAATTTGAGGATCTTGCCCGGTAAGCTTATGATAATAATGTGGCCAAACATTGTTTTCGATAAATGGCACCTGTTCGCCGGCGCTGTTCAGCCTAAATTGCGCCACTCGTTTCCAGGGCCATATTTTGTATAGCGATCCGACCATAAACCCCGACAATAAACCGATGGCCATGTTGTGGTATTTTTTCAGAAACCACGAAATGGCTCGGGAAAAGGATAAAAGCCCAATGACACAGCCAGCTGCAAAAAGTGCTATAACAAGATAATTTAACTCCTTAAGCGCTCTTAAAACATATTCATATTTGCCCATGATCAGCAAAATGAAACTGCCCGAAATACCCGGAAGTATCATGGCTGTTATGGCAACCATCCCGCTCAGGATAATGAACCACCACGATGTTGGGGTTGTGGCAGGTGTGGACGAAACAATGATGTATGCAGAAACTAAACCTGCTATAAAGGCAAATATAACACCAGGAGACCACCTTTTGATTTGCCTGGCAATGGTAATGGAGGAAATGATGATAAGACCGAAGAAAAAAGACCAAACATAGATCGGATACAGCTCCAACAAGTGCGTAATCACCTGCGCAAAGATGATAATGCTCAGTCCTATGCCAGCAAGCAGGGCGACAAGAAAATTGCCATTAATGTGCTTCCAAAGCTCCTTGATTTTGAAGCTTGAAAGCAGCTTAAGCGCAGTCAGGTCAAATGCTTTGATAGCGTCTAGCAGCTCTTCATAAATTCCTGTAATGAAGGCAATTGTTCCACCGGAGACTCCCGGAATCACGTCGGCACTTCCCATAGCCAGGCCCTTCAAAAAGAGCAAAAAATAGTCAGTTAACTTTCTCGGCATTAAAATGATGTCCAGGGTATTGAAAAAAGAGGCCATTTCTTCAAACAGAAATGACCTCCCAATAATAGTTAGTTAGAACTGAGACAGGAAGTGGTCAAATGTATCACCTCTCAAGCCCAGTCTTATCGTTTCTAAAGGAATTACCTCTTGTGGGGCAATATTTCCCAGGTTCACATTGGCCCCCAGCAATTTGATGAACCAAACTTGCTGTGTCTTTTGCGGTGCCTCCCAGATAATCCGCTCGAACGGAATTTTGGTCAAAATTTCCTCTACCAGTCCCTGGCGAACTTCTCCGGAGTCTCGGAACAGACCAACGTTTCCTCCTTCTCTGGCCTCTCCAATCACTTTCCAGGCGCCGGCGTCCAGCTCCGTTTGCATCTGCTCAATCCATTTGTAGGGTGGGATAATCTTGGCAGCATCCTTTGATCCGACTTCTGACAATACCGTCACCTGACCAGACAACTGCCGAATGTATTCGCATTTTCTGTCATGATCGAGGGTAATGGAGCCGTCCGACACCTCCGCATACTTCAATCCGTATTTGTCCAAAACCTTCCTGTAGTCCTCAAACTGATCTCTGATTACAAAGGCTTCAAACAAAGTACCTCCAAGATAGACTGGGATGCCCGCCGACTGATAGAGGTCAATTTTCTCTTTCAGCTTTGGGAACACATATGAAGTAGCCCAGCCAAGCTTAATAATATCTACATACTCACCACATGTTTCTATCAAATCCGCTGCTTCTCTAAGGCTGCTCCCCTTATCCATCACCATGGTAAAACCTGTCTGCCGTGGCTTCTTGGTTCTCTCCGGAACCTTACTTAATGCATAGTTTTCTAACATTTCAATTTCCTAAATTTCCCAACAAAAAAAGCCACTACACTCCAGGCATGGCTTTCAAACACCCTTCGATAAAAGGCAATTCTTATTTATCTTTATTATTAGACTTATAGCGCTCAATGATTTTGTATAGTGCCTTCTGAGTCTCAAGTTTTGGAAAAAACTCAAAGAGGACGACGTGATTTTCAAAATTCAAAGTTAAGGCATTTTCCAAAATTGCAAAGGCCTCTTTGAATCGTCCCGCAGTTATTAAATACACTGTAGCCCTGTAATATAAATCGGACTCCTCGGGGCATTCGTCCATGCCGGAAGAAACAGTGTCGACAGCTTTTTCATATTGGCCCTGCTCAAAATAAATGTGCGACCAACCAAGCCAGGCCATGGGATTTTTGGGATCTAATATGGTTGCCTCTTCAAAAGCGTCCATACTTGAAACAATATTGCCAACTTTGTATTCCGCTTCGGCAACTGCTAACCAGTAATCGGGGTTTTCAGCGTTGAGTTTGAGTGCTTTATTATAGAAATGAATGGATTCAAACCACCTTTCCTGAGCCTTCAAACATGAAGCAATGCCAAAGTAGGCTTCGTCATACATGTCGTCAAGCTTGGCCGCTCGTCTGTAAAAAGACAGCGCTTCATCTAATTCACCCAATTTTTCATAGGCGGCTCCAATATAGCAATAGGTTTCGGAGCTCGGCCCCTCTAACTCTTCGGTAGTTTGAAACGCCTTTAGCGCTTTGTCGTACTCCTCTATGTTAAGGTAAGCATTGCCCATATTAAAGTAGGCAGAGCTAAAACTATCGTCGATGGCGGCTGCGTACTCATACGCATCGATAGCCTCTACGTGCCTTCCAAGCTTGTTGTATACGATGCCGAGGTTATACCAGGCATACTCCGAAAACGGATCTCTGTCAATGAATTGCCTATAATAATCAAGGCTGCTCTCAAGCTCACCTGCTACATCCAGGCAATAAGCCAGTTCGTACAGCGCATTTTCATGATTGATATTGAACTCTATGGCTAGCTTGTAATTATCAGCCGCCTGCTTATAGTCTCCTTTACCCTGAAAAGCGAGGCCGATATTATAAAAAACTTCGTCCTTATCTTCTATCCACTCCAGTGCGTTGTTCAACGCATCAATGGCTTCATCATAATTTCCATTGAGAGACAATATATTACCCTTCAGCAGAATGATCTCAGAATCTCCAGGCTGTAGATTTTCAGCAGTTTCCAGTAATTTGAGTGCCTCGTCATATTCCTCAAGCGATGTGAGGATAGTTGCTTTTCGCAGCATTAATTCCACTGAAAATGGAAATTGATCAAAAGCCACATTGACTGCTTTTAATGCTTTGCTGAACTTCAGCTTGTCAAGGTAATAGTCGATGATATTCTCGAAGTCGTCTTCCTCAAAATAATGGCTGACTCTCCCTTTCACAAAGTCCTCAAATTTCTCTACCAGCTCTTTAAGCTCTTTCTTACGAAAATCTTCCGCCATTAAATGTGATGATTAATAGTGTGACAAAGGTAGGAACAAAAAAACTAGGGTATTGAATCCCCGAAAACAATCTTTCTAAGTGAAAAACTTCTTTGCTCATTATGTCGCAGAGGGTTTATGTAAGATAGGCAATTATTTAAATTCCTCTCAAAAAAAAGTGCAATAATTAAATCCGTTCTAATAGAAAGATTGGTTTTCGAAAAAATTCGCAATGATTTTGCTTGAATGCCAAATTGAAGTATTGACCTATTATTTATTGATAGTCAGTCAATTGACGAATCACTTAACTTTTTTCCTTATGATCCTCGTCGTAATAGCCGTAACCGTAGCCATAGCCGTAACCATAGCCATAGCCTTTCTTATTCAGAATTTTTACTGAGTTCAGAATGACAGAAATGTTGTTGAACTTGTTCATTTTGATCAGCTTCTGTAGCGTTTTTAAGAAAACCTTCCTGGAATAGTCAGCCCTTACTACATACAGGGTTAAATCCGCTTTCTTCATTACAATCACGCCGTCTGTCACCAAGCCAACAGGAGGTGTATCAAGAATTACTACGTCATACGTTTTCGATGCTTGTCTGATAAAATTGTCAAACCTCTCCCCAAGCATCAACTCAGAGGGATTTGGAGGAATAGGGCCAGCGCCTAAGTATTCAAGTCCCTCAATCTCTGTCGTCTGCACACAATCCTCAAATTTGTCCCGCCCGATAAGGACAGTAGACATCCCCTTGTCATCTTTCTCTCTACCAAACGCCAAATGTATCTTGGGCTTTCGCATATCAAGATCCACCACAAGCACCTTCTGTCCTGTTTTAGCCAAAATACCACCCAGATTTACTGCTACAAACGTTTTGCCTTCACCGCTAATGGTAGAAGTCACAGCAATTACCCGCTGGTCTCCACCATTGAGTAAAAAGTCCATGTTTGTCCTGATACTGCGTAGCGACTCGCTTAATACCGACTGAGGAACTTTATGTACCAACAGCCTTGTAGTCAGCAACTTCTCTCTCTTGTACACCGGAATGGAACCAAGAACTGGCACGCTAACCAGGCGCTCAAGCTCTCTTTGATGAGATATCTTATTGTCCAACAGGTACCTCAAGCCAATAAAGAGAAGGCTCAACAAAAGGCCGCTAACGGCACCAACACCATAAATGAGCAGCTGTTTCGGATGCACCGGATCCACTGGCAAAGATGCGGGCGACAGAATGTCGAAATCCTGAACCGTTCCCGCTTTGGCGATTTCCAGCTCGGCCTTGCTTTTTATTAAGGAGAAATAGAACTCCTCCTGAAGATTGTAAAACCTTCTTGTTTTGTTAAACTCGGTACCCATCGAAGGTAATTCGACGAAGTTACGTTCGAGGTTGGCCTTTCTAACGTCCAGCTCCCTGAGCGCCTTCACAAGGTTTTCTCTGTACTCCTCTGTGATGCTCGTTACATTTTTCTTCAAAGTTGCCAGCCGCTGAGTCATGCGAGAGACGGCATAGGTATTCTCACTGTAAGAACCCAGTAACAATTCCCGCTCGCCGAACAACTTGTTATATTCTGTCAAAGAACTGGATATGAACTCTGGTAAAGACCTGGAGCTGTAGTTAGCTAGCAGCAATGGCTCATTCCTGTCCATTTGCTCCTGTGCCATCTGAATATTGGTCAGCTTGTTTTGAAGGTCGTATCGCTGTGAGTCGAGCGACTGTAACAGCACGATTGTTCGACCTAAGTCCGTCTGAATATTGGTGGTTCGGTTCTCAATGGTAAAGTTTTCAAAATAGTCCTCGTACTCTTCTATTTTCCTTTCGGTAATTCCCAGTTGCTCATTCAGGAATGAAAGCTTTTGCTCAATAGCCTGGTTTTTTTCTTCCGTTGTGTATTTGAGATAAAGGGTGTCAATAGCGGTCACAAAATCCCTTGCTTTATACTTATTGAAGTCTCTCAAAGAGATCTTTATCGTTTTTGCACTAAAGTTGAGTGGCTGAACCGTAACGTTTGACTGGAAAAAATTTATCAGGGCCGACTCGCTGTTAATCGTAAAGTAATATTTGCCAATACCGTTGTCATCGGCGAAATTCTCAGTCTTCTCAATCAGAAGGTTGTAGTCAGCGGTGCTGATGGTTTCGCCAAATTCATGCCGGGAGGTGCCTGACTGCTCAGCTGGTGGAAAGGATAGTTCAAATTCGTTTTCCGAAATAATTTCGATATCGATAGGCCTATCGAAAAAACCAGCGTTATGCAACTTATAACTAACCACAAATGGGCTGTTCCGGTATCGCTCCTCAGTAAGGATATTCCCATAGTAGTGGTAAGACACATTGTAATTAATCGCCTCAACCACCCGACTGAAAAACAGGTTTGATTTAAGAAGTTCGATCTCACCTGATAGCGAGTTCACGCCAGAGTTCTCCAGGGGATTTTGCACCCCCAAAATCACTGCTTCATTCTGAATATTGAGTTTCAGTTGCGACTCGGATTCGTATACGGGCTTGGTGTATCTGAGAAAAGCGTATGAAGCGGTTCCAGCGACAGCAAAAATGGCTGCCACATACAAAATACTACTCCTTACTACCTGAAGTAGCTTTTCGACGTCAAGGTCGTTGAACGCTTCTGATTCATTCACATCCGAACCTAAACCTGCACCGCTTGTGTTGCTGCTTTCTGTCAATTGCTCACTTTAGTTAAGATTGATGCTTTTTACTACCAAAGCCAAAGTTATTACCCCAGTGATCAGACTTAAAATTGGGGATACGTCTCTGAGAGACTCTATCCACACCCGCCTCCACGGGTCAATATAGACGATGTCGCCTGGCTCCAGCCTCACAATAGATGATCGCATTCCACTAACGGTTGACAAATCGATCATGTATACCTCTGGGTTGTTCAGGTTCCCCCTAATTAGCCGTACAGTCTGACTTTTAGCCCCCTGATTAATTCCTCCCGACAAAGCAATCACCTCAATGAGTGAAGTATTTTCATTGACCAGCGGAATCACCTGTCCGCCGTTGGCGCCAAGCACAATCACCCTCCTGTTTTCGTAACGCAATACAACATAAGGGTCTATATAGTGCTCACTATAAAGTGCCTGAAGTTTTTGTTCTGCTTCGTATATAGTCATGCCGAGGATATCGACATCTCCAACCATGGGTAGTTTCACCAGACCATCCTGCCTGACCAAATAAACGAACTGACGGGTATTTTGCATGTTCTGATTCGTCATGCCCTGGCGAAGCTCAAAATTTGGATCAACAATTCTTTCGCCTCCGTTGGTGAACACATCTAACCTCAGATAGTCGTCTTTCTTTATCTGATAATTCTTCTCTGCCAAAGAAACTGCCTGCTTGAGGTCTGATTCGGTGAACTCCTCGTCCATCTTGAACATGATATCCTGCTTGTAGAGCTTGCAGGAACTCAATATAAGTAATGCAAAAAAAACAACTGTTCTTCCACAGTTCTTCATACCATGCTTCGATAAAGTAGAAAAGTTAACCCTGGAGGTCAATTAATGCGGAAAAGTAAAGATTCTCAACCAAATACTTCTTTTAATTGATGAGTTTTTGGTGTCTCAGCGGAAGTATAGGAGTCAATTTTTTCTAAGTACTCGTCAACAACGAAGCTGTCGTCAAAGTGTGTGATAACATGCTGTCTGGCGTTTTCGCCCATTGCGCTTCTTTCTTTGTCGGTGAAGAACATCATTCGCTGCATGGCATCAGCAAGGCTGTTAACGTCTCGCTCCTTGCAAAGCAGTCCCGTAACACCATCATGTACTACTGCGTTGCACCCGGGGACGTCTGACGCTATCAGGGGCCTGCTCATAGCGGCACCCTCCAGCAAGGTTTTGGGCAGCCCTTCTCTGTAAGATGGAAGTACGACCACATGGGCTCTGGCAATCCAGTCCTCAACCTTATCGGTAACTCCCACATATTCAATGACCTTTTCGTCATGCCACTGCTGAACCGTAGCGGCAGATATTGCTCTCAAATGCTTTTTCTCAATTTGCCCAAGCAGGAGAAACTTTACATTAAGGCCTTTTCCTTTCAAAATTCTGGCTGCTTCCACATATTCTTTCACTCCCTTCTCCACCAGAATTCTCGCCACCATCAGAAAAGTGAAATGCCCATTTGTATTGAATTTTGGAAAAAACCTGTGGTGGTCGATACCCGAACCAGGAATAACGCTTGTAGAAGGGCCTTCAGGATTCACCAAGGATATGAAGAGCTTTTTGTCGTCAGGGTTCTGAAAAAAAATGTGATCGGCAAACTTGAACGAGTGCTTGTAAAGCTGCACCGCCACAGATAAAACCCAGTTGTCTTGAATAAAGACAGTTCCTAAGCCGCTCACGTTATTAATAACAGCGGCACTACCAGCAAGTTTGGCAGCGAGCGTGCCGTAAATACCTGGCTTAATAGTATAGTGAAGAAAAACATCTGCCTTCACTTTTTTGTATATTCTGATAAGTCGAAACAGAAGCAGCAGGTCACGTATCGGATTTACTCCCGTAGTGTTCATGGGAACCGGATAAAACTCGCAGCCCATTGCCACCAATTTTTTAGAGTACTCATCCTCTGGCGCAATAGCTATCACTTCATCTCCCCTCTCCAAAAGAGCGTGAATAAGGTTCTTTCGAAAGTTGAATACGTTCCAGGACGAATTGATGACGATAGCAATTCTCATAATAAGGCGAGGTGGTTTATAAACGGTCGATGCAAGTAATTGTTTCTACTTCGTTAAAACATATTTGAAAGAAAACCGAGAAACAAAAACCAAATGCGACAGACTGACTATATTTCCAATGGTTGTGCAAATTATTATTATTCCTCTAATTAGTTAAACTTAATTAATGAAGTTTAAAATTAGATGGAGGTCTAACTCCTTCTTGTCTTATCGAAAGTATTAATTATTAGAGAAGGAAAATCAATAATCAGATGAATGGGGTGAACTTTTCGATGAACGATTGCTATTTATTGGTTTACTTGCAAGTTACTTCAACAAATGGATAAACTTATCTCTACGGCCCCAGTTCCACTCAAAGCTGTGTTAGTAGCTTTGATTAATAAAGATCAGCCGCCATCAAAGGCGGAGGAATTCCTTGATGAGCTGGAGTTCCTGGCGCAAACGCTTGGCCTGGAAATTAAGGGAAAATTTTCCCAACGGCTGCCCAGACCTGATACACGCTCCTTCGTGGGCAAGGGAAAATTAGAGGAAATCAACACCTTCGTGAAAGCGGAAGAAATTGATGTGGTCATTTTCGACGACGACCTTACGCCCTCTCAACTCAGAAACCTGGAAAACGAGCTAAAAGTAAAAATATACGACCGGAGCCTTCTTATCCTCGACATTTTTCTGGAGAGAGCCCAAACCTCCCAGGCGAGAACCCAGGTGGAGCTGGCACGATATGAATATTTGCTGCCAAGGCTTACAAGAATGTGGACTCACCTTGAAAGGCAAAGGGGCGGAACCGGCACCAGGGGCGGTGCTGGTGAAAAAGAAATAGAAACTGACCGCCGGGCCATTCGGGATCAAATTACTGTGCTCAAAAAGCGGCTGGAAAAAATAGAAAAACAAGGGATTACACAGCGCAAAGCCAGAGGGCAACTGGTAAGGGTGTCTCTGGTGGGCTATACGAACGTTGGCAAGTCCACGATTATGAACAAGCTTAGCAAATCTGATGTGCTGGCCGAAAATAAGTTGTTTGCCACGGTTGACTCCACTGTCAGGAAAGTGGTTATCAACGATATTCCTTTCCTGCTCTCAGACACAGTCGGGTTTATCAGAAAACTGCCCCATGCACTCATCGAGTCGTTCAAGTCTACACTTGACGAAGTACGGGAGGCAGATATTCTCCTGCACGTAGTGGACATATCGCACCCGTCTTTTGAAGAACACGCAAAGGTGGTGGAAGCAACACTGAAAGAAATCGGCGCCGATGCTAAGCCTGTTATCACTGTTTTCAATAAAATAGATCTCATTCCTGAGGAGCCGCAGGAAGAAACAACGGATGAATTTGAGATCCAGGAGCCGGTAGCGCCCACACCAAGAGAACGTGCCCTGGCTCTTTACACCGAGAAACCCGACACAAAATTGATCTTCATTTCAGCCACGAGCAAGGGGGACATCAGCAAGCTGCGTGAAACGCTTTACAAGGAAGTATTGGAGCATCACATTAGCATTTACCCCAATTACTTGAAAAACGTCAATTATTAATTTAATTTTGCACTCCTTTTTGTTGAAAAGACATCAAGGTCTCGTAGTTCAATGGATAGAATAGAAGTTTCCTAAACTTTAGATACAGGTTCGATTCCTGTCGAGACCACTTCTTCGTGCAGCATTAAGACATTTGCTTTTCAATTCTTATCGGTCCCGTAGTAAAATGGATATTATGCAAGCCTCCGGAGCTTGAGGTGCAGGTTCGATTCCTGCCGGGACCACTTTTCATCTTTTTCGGAAAATTCTTCCTCCGAACACCAATTAAGCATTCTTTTCTTTTTTAAGCGGCGGTAATTCTGGAAATTACTACCAATGAGAATCCAAATCGCCTGGCTGTGTCTTCTGTTCCTTGCATTTTGCGTCCCTTCAAAAGGACAAATCAGCAACTACTCATACACCACCCAAGTCGAGCTCCTGGCCAAAAAACAGGGCAAGTGGGAGAAACGGCTTCTCCGACACCGCCTTCGGTTAACAACAACACCCGATGGCAAAACGGAACTAAAGGCACACCCAGTGTCAAATATCAAAAACCTGCGCTTTGCATTTATTCTCGATAAAAATGGCGTCAAACAAAAGGTCAATAAAAAGCAGGTTATACAAACTATCTTAAGCCAGCAAGCCACACTGCCCTTGGCAACAACGTTGTCGATGGATGAAGAGACCACCGGGAAAACTCAACAAAAGTACAGCGACGACCTGCTCAATTTTACGATGGGCAAAAGGCCAAGCAGATGGGTCTACAGCCAGTGGATTACTCTGGCGCAGTGGGAGGGTGCTGCCACGCCTTCGGAAATCTCGGTACTGGTAAAAAGACCTTTTAGAAAGGTGGCAAGACTAACGCTGGAAGAGCTGAGGACAATTAGCCTCCCTTACCTACCGACGCTGTCAAATGTAGAATGTGTGCCCATCGACCGCTTTTTTGAGCTGCGAAAGCTTAAAGGCTACGGTATTGACAAAATAACCTACCAACCCTACACCGGCCACGACCAGGACATTCTCAAAAGACGGCAGAGAATCTACTTTCCAAAGAACAAATACGAACCTGAGTCCGTCTCGATTGACTCACTCAGGAAATACCTGAACGACAATGACCTCAGCATTTTGAAGGCTGACTTTTATGGGTATTCTTCGTTGGAAGGCGACAGCCTCCTGAACCGCAACCTACAGGAAAAGCGGGCTTCATTTCTCTACAAACTGCTGAATGAAATGAGCAGCGACCCAGTGGAAGCAGATTCGATTGGCTTTGATGATGGTTATGAGGCGCTCGTGGCACTCGCAAAAAAGAATTCTATCAAGTGGATTCAAGCCATGCCAAAAGCCCAGTTGAAGGATACCTTGCAAAAGGATACCCTTTTGCTCGCCAGGCTGGAGCCTCTGCTACAGCAATCCAGAAAAGCCGAACTGCAATTAGTTTTGGCCAAAGGGCTTAACAAAGAAGAGCGGATTGACAAGGCCTTCAGGGTGTTGAACCAGACTGCCTACAGAGTGGTAGCCACCCGATCTGGACACATAGGCACAGTCGACCAGCAACGGGTCAGCGGCATTCTTCATTACCTTTTCAGAATCTACGTGGGCGACGAAATCACAAGTGACGAGTTGGTGTATGCCGTTAACGCAGCTCCCAATGCCCCATTCGTTCGGGTGCTTTTCATGTATATGCTCATCGAGCAGTTTGAGAGGAAGCGGCCGATTCAGGTAGACTCGCTGGTATGGCATAACAAGCTAGCGGAATTTGACCGGGATCGATTGTTCGAAGCAGCCAACGAGGACATCATTTCTCTGCTTTATTCGAAAACCATAGCTGCCAATACCAAGACTATGCTCAACGGGATGGCCGTCGATCTGCAATATTATACGTTCAAATACATTATGAATGGCTCGCTGAGCCCATCAGTGCTATGTCGGTTTTCTTACCCAAATACGCCTGGATTTTATGCCCTCAAACTCAATCATTATGCCTTCCTCCAGCAGTTGCCGCCAAACCTGGCCGCTGGAGTAAGCTGCTACTCTGGCAGGGAATATGAGTACTCGTACAAAGGTGCAAGCCACCGGTTCAGATCAACAGATGTGGAGGGTCTGGCTGAAAGGCTTGAGCAAAGTGCCCGCACTTATCAATCAGCTTTTGAGAACGGGAACCTGGAACCACCGTCCTTTTACAAAGGGTCTTATTCTGACTACTACTTCTTTCTTAAAGTCCTCTTTATCAATGAAGACGAAACCATGCTGCGCCTGGTTAACCAGTCTGATCAGATGATAGAGTTTGACCTTTATCACTTTATTGACTATCAGGTTGAAAGCTTTGACCCAGTCCGCAATTTTTGGCTGGACGAAGACATCTCCATTCAAAAGATGCAGGAGCTTGTGAGAAGATTGGCAAGAGATCCCGGTCGGTTATGCCCTGTGCTGATTGAAAACATTTCCCTAAGCTTTTATTTGAAATCGCTCTATTATCTCAACAACTACTACGACCCAACCAACCCCCACCACATGGCGCTTGCCAGAGACGCTCTTTCGTACATCAGTAGCTACTACAGAAACAAGAAGGCCTTTATGACTGCTGAATTGCAAGACCTTATCCAGCGCCAAATCAACTTCTTCCATTTGATGCCCGGCACAAAGGATATCTCAGAGTACGCCATAGATTAGTTGCCCGCCATTTCAACAGGAAGAGTACTAAACTCCGCAGTGCCTGTTTTTAAACTTCCGTCCGGAGTGATTGCGATAATGTTCACCTCGTAGTTCGATAGCACATCCGACGAAGTACATTCTATGTAAGTGGGTAGACTAGTTCCGGTGCGCCAGTAAAGCAGGTGACGCAGATCAGGCAAGTACGCTTTTTGCTGCGCCAGGCTGGCATTGGTGAATTCTTCTTCGGGCTGAAATCCCTCAAAACTGAAGCTGATATTCTCCTGGTTGGGAATTTCAAGGGCTTTGTCCTTAGTAGAGATAGACAGAATGCCATTCCTGGCCATCGCACCAAAGCGCTCCTGGGCAGTGGCAGACCGATACAGTTGGATGGTTTCTATCACATCAGGGTCTAGTGTAAGCACCAGATCATAGTCAATAGTCGGGATGCCATTGATGAAAATCAGCGCCGGATCGTTAAATAAAGTAGCGTTAACCGGGTTATACATCATGATTACTCGTTTTCCCCCTCTTTCCCTCACCACTATACCACGGCCTATTTCAATGAATACCTCTCTTAGGCTACTAAAGCTCAGATATTGACGTAAATCAAGCTGATAGTCTTCAGTGTTCCTTGTCAGAGGTGAAAACTCTCTGCTCACTTCTGATTCTTTCCTCTCAGGATACAGCCCAGGCACCAGCTTTCTGTAAGACCCTTTGAACACCAGCTTGTCTCTCTTTTGATCTGCAAAGGTGACTCCGCTTTGGGCTAACTTTTTCATCATGTCTACTTCCAGAGCAGTGGATGGAAGGCCGCTTTCAATGTCTATTTTCATCTCCGAAAACGAAACGTTGGTATTGTCGGATAAGCATACAATTTTAGTAGGCCCTGAAAAATCAAAAACAGGAAGCAAAAACCATCCATACTCATCGGTTCGGGCGGGAATGATTTCCTCGTGGGCAAAGCTATAGAATGTGAAAAGCTCCTGGCCCAGCAGCAGGCTATCAGAAGTTCGTACTTGCCCATAGGCACTGATATACTTTTCGTAAGGCCATTTAGGATAGATTGCCTTATACGACATTATTTCTCGCCAGGAATAAGCCGGCAGCTTTTTAGTGAGCAAAAACAAATCCCAGTTTTCAGGGGACTTAAAGCTGTTATCGAAAAACTTGATCATTTCAGCGGCATCCGGCGCAAGCACATCGGCCATATAAAATATCTGGTCGATGGCAGGGGCGACATAGTCACCTTCGAGCAGCTTGTCGGACACGCTAACTGAGTAGGCAGCCACATTGCTGGCAGCGAAAGACGTCCTCACCTTTTCTCCTCTTTTGAAATTTCTTTGATCGGTTGTCAGCGTTAATTCATCGGAAGCCGGATATATCTGAAATACTCGCTGACCTATTTCTATCCCATCCCCATCGAGCAACGACAGTTGGTAAATACCTGTTTTAAGGCCAGCTGCTGGTATGCTGAGGGCCTGAGCAGGCTGGGCAGCAAAATCGATCCCCCGATCCAGGTAAATGGTGCCTTTTGACTGGAGAATGAGCCTGAGTTTCTGTCTTTCAACAGCCGCTAATTTACTCTGAAGCGATACCCTCACCACGGTGGGCTGGGTTGTGACAAGCATAGAGATGCCTTCTGCTTTCACTTCGGGTAAGAAATGAGTGACCGCATCCCCTCGCTGATCTTTTAAAATTACTTCATATTTTTCCCCAGCCTCAGGACGCAAGATAAAAGCACCGTAGCCGTGCTTGTTGGTGGAGAAAGTAGCCAGGGACTCATGCGCCTTGTTCACTACCTCACCTTCAAGTACCGCCCCTCGTCCAAGACCGTCAAATACTCTTACGGTGAACCTTGACGTGAGCCCTGAAACAGGTGTCAAATTACCCTCTGCGGTTATGGCAACTTCCATGTCATCAACATGCGGGAGCTCGCCATCAGCGAGACTCAGTTCGCCCGGCTGCTGATTTACCCAAAGCCAGTCCCTGAAAAAATGCTCCGGCCCAAAATTCCTCATCCACCCGGTATAGGCCCTTACCACATACAACCCTTTGCTAAAGTCCGCCGGCACATCAATATACCCCTCACCAACCCCTGCTTCAAGCGACACCTTTTCATCCACAACCACGTCCCCTGTTTTGCTTACCACATTCAGGTAAAGCACTTTACTTCCATCTGACAACCTCTGATTGGCATCGTCAAATACGTAAGCGCTGAACCATATCCTATCACCCGGCTGGGCATAGTGTTGGGTCATGTGCAAATATACTCTTTCCTGTGTTTTGTTGGCCGCAAAAAGCTTGAACTGGTCAATAACTTTGTCCTGTGCCGCACCAACTGAGCAGGCAAGAATAAGAAGTGAAATGAGTGTATATAGCTTCTTCATTTTTCTTTGGTTCATTTTCTTTTACCGCCAAAAAGCTGGCTGCGTTGTAGTGCTGTTTGGCAGAGTTCTACAGTCATCTGCGTACCTGTAAGTATAGACTACGTTTCTCGGAATAAAATCTTTAGTCATAAACTCTCCTTTTGTTGTAACATCTGACACGGTAAAATATCCTACTACCTGTTCGCTGCGGTCGTCAACGTTGAAAATATTACCGGGTAATCCGGACGGTGCAGGGTCAAAAAGAGTGCCTTGTCGGAATTTCAGGTCGTACAACCCTTTCCAAAACACATAAGCTTCGGCCGTGAGAGAATACTGAGTCACTTCAAAATACACCTTGTCATAAAAGTACTTCTGATCTACAGGATAGAAGGTCAACGGAATTTCAGCCTCCTCCCTTCCATCTACCAGCTGGTCACTAAAGACAACAAACTCATCAAGGGGTTTGGTAACCCAACAAATATTGCAGCAGGATTTAGGCTGAGTAACGTAGTTGCCAAGCTCCCGGTCGAAGACCTGATAAGCAGATGGCTCAGTCAGCACTTTGAATATGGTGGTCATCCTGAGCAGGTAGTAGTTTTTTTGGCTGGGTAAATCATTGACGATGGCCTTAACGCTGAAGCCATCAACATCCACAAAATTCCCGAGTTCATTCTTTTCTGACTTAACAGTGTACGCTATCTCTACTTTGTCCATCTCCGAAGTGGGCAAGGCAGTTTCTTCATTCGATTCATATACCTTTCCTTCCTTCGTGACAATCCGGAGCCTGTACGCCTTTCCGCCCACGGCACTAAAAGACGAATCGGAGTAGTATTGTCCCCCTCCCTGTTCATTGAAAGGAAAGGAACGACCATCGCTGTCGAGAACAGACACTTCTGCACCGCTCACATATAGAATGTACTGGTTCCCTGTATTGTAAATGTTTCTGGTGGTCGTCAACCTAACTGCTTGCGGCCCTGGATTGCTAGAAATTAGTGCTTCTACCACCAGGTTGTTGCTCCTTTCACCAGCGGGATAGTCATAAGGCTCAACGCACATGTTCAAAGCAAGCCCTGAAATGAATAGAATAGCAATATGAAATTTTGCTTTATTCATTCCAGTCGTGAGGCTCAATATCAGTGATTGTGGAATGATCTTCCCTGGGATACCTAAGACAAATATCTGCCCAGGGACTTCCGGTATCTACCCGCTCTGGAAAATCCTGAGCATAGATTTCTCTTACAATAGTTTTCACGTCTGATGTTAAAAACTGCCCAAGCACAATTTCAGCCGGGTCAGTTAAGCTATGAATGTTCGACGGAATAAAGGCCGGTGTCGGGTCAAAAATGCCTCCCTGGTTATAGGTGGTATTGTAAACACTGCTCCAAAACTGGTAAGAGGACAAGGTCTGGGAAGAAAAAATCACTTTAACCTTTATCTTCTCAGCAAACATCACACCTCTCACCGGAAGGAAAAAGAGAGGATGCTGTTTGCTGCTATTGCTTCCACTAGCTTCATAAGAGAACACTCTGTACACGACTGGCACAACATTGACCCAGCAGGTATTCGGAGCAGCACCATTGGTGTTCAACAAATAGGTGTAGTGCCATTCGGCCCGGAAGTAACTACTCTGATTAGCCTGGATTTTCACAAACGCATCGACAAAAAAACCTGTGCTTTCCAAAGTTGAATTAAGCTTTGACACATACTTTTCTGCTCCGTACTTTATTCCAATACTGTCTATGTAGGGCATCGCCAGCAGTTCGACTGAATCTGACAGGTATTCCCGGCCATCCTCCAAAACTATTTTCAGCTGATATTTTTCTCCCACTTCCCCCCTAAAATCGTCCGAGGTATAGTAAACCCCTGATCTGTCTTGCTCAGCCAGCCGCTCCACCCGCCCGGAAGAAGTAGCAACCGTTACTCTTGCGTTCTGTACACGGAGTCTGAAGGCATTTTTTTCGTTCTTTATATTTCTGGTAGTGGTGAGGGTTATTTTGTGCGGGCCCGGCTCAGTTGTAATTGCTCCATCCACTACCAAATAGTTTGTCTTTTCCTCGAAAGGGTAGTCATACGGATCAACACAACCCTGCAGGGTTAGTGCCCCCATAGCCAGAACAAATGATATGTACATACGACTACTCATTCCAGTATTCTGGCTCTTCAGCCGTTGTGTTGGGATAAAGAAGGCATGTGTCGGGGTAGCCCGTGTCAGGGTCGATACGCTCGGGAAAATCTGTCGGATGTATGAACCTGGAAATTTTTCTTACATCAGAAGCATAAAAATAACCCAATACCAACTCCTCTTTATCATCCACGTTGTAAACATTGGCTTCAACAGTATTTGGCGTAGGATCGAACAATCCTCCTTGGCTATAGCGGGAATCGTATACAGCATTCCAAAAAAAGTAGGCATCCTTTGATAACGAGCTAATTGACACTTCAAGGTGAATCTTCTCATACAGCATGATACCTACGACCGGCAAAAAGAAAAGATCGTATTGTGTGAGCGAACTGCCATTATTAAGCCTGTCATTGGCAACGGCAAAATCCGGTGATTCTTCCTCAACCCAGCAAACTGCACAGCATTCTTTGGGACTTGAAACCCAGCACTCGCAACCTTCTGCATCGTAAAAATTGGCCAGTTCAGGATGTGTAAATATTTTGTATGTGTAGTCCCAATTCACCAGATAGGCATTCTCTGTTTCAGGCGGGTCGTTAACGAAAGCTGTTATGTAAAATCCTTTTCTGTCAACTATGGCATTTGCCTGAGAAACGTATTTCTGTGAACCATACTTGATGCTGATGCTGTCAATTGGGGGCATTGGCAGCAATTCAACTTCTTCCGATTTGTAAATCATCCCATTTTCCAGCGTTACAGTAAGCTGGTAGCTCTCGCCAATCTGCCCCCGGAAACTTGCTGAGGTATAATAAACTCCCGAGGTGTCTTTCTCAACAAGCTTCTCCACTTTGCCCGATGACGTAGCAATGATCACCCTTGCATTCTGCTCACGTAGCTTGAATGCATTTTCTTCATTATTGATGTTCCGTGTGGTTGTAAGCGTTATAGCATACGGGCCCGGTTCGGTGGTAACCGCTCCTTCAACCACCAAATAGTTGGTCTGCTCTTTAAAGGGATAGTCGTAGGGATCAATACACGCTACTAACAACACCCACACCGACCACGATAGTTTTTTTGCAACCTGCATGACTAAAACTTAAAGTTGTAGGTTATAGAAGGAAACGCAGCACCTAAAATGGCCAGCTTGTAGGCCGTTGGTCTGGCGTCTGCCGTGTCTTTGAAGAAAACACTGTATGCATTTTTTCTGCCGTATACATTGTACACGGCAAATGTCCAGCTGCTTTCCCAAAGCTTCTTTATTTTCAAACTGGTGTCAAGTGTGAAGGCCAGGTCGAGGCGGTGGTAGTCAGGAATTCGCCCGTTATTTCTCTCCGTGTAGTTGCCCACCAGCACCCCGTCGAAAAGAAACCCATTTTCAGGAACAGAAAAGGGCCTCCCTGTTGAGTAGGTGAAGTTCGAGCTGATCGTCCACCTTCTGGTTACCTTGTAGCTGCCGGAGAGTGTCAAGTCGTGCGGCTTGTCATAGTAAGATGGAAACCAGTTGCCCTTGTTGATTGTGGATTCCCTGTCAGCGCCCTCCATTTTCCGGAGCGTTCTTGAGTAGGTATAACTTGCCCACCCGTTGAGCTTGCCTTTGCTTCTCTTCACCAGCAGCTCAAGGCCATATGCCATGCCTTTGCCCTGAATGAGCTCCGTTTCCAAAGTAGGATTGAGCACCAGATCGGCCCCATCCTTGTAGTCCACCAGATTATCTATGTCCTTAAAATATACTTCAGCAGAGGTCTCCCATGTATTGTCTTCATAGTTTTTGAAGTAGCCGATGCTATACTGGTCAGCTATCAACGGCATTAAATAATAGTTACTTCCCATCCAGATGTCGTACGGCGTAATGGCTGTGGTATTCGATACCAGGTGGATATACTGGTAAATCCGGTTATAGCTGGCTTTTAGAGAAGTCTCATCATCGAGGCTGTACCTAAGCGACAGCCGGGGCTCCAGGCCTGAGTAGTTTTTGATGGTTTCATTGCCTGAGTACTGAAGGGTGTCCGTCAGTGTTGATGTTCTTCCAGGCCTTTCACCTGAATAAACAAAAACGTCTGCTGGCCCGTAGCTGCGGTACATCGAATACCGAAGTCCCGCCATTACTGACCACGTGTCGTTCAGGTTAATTTCGTCGTTTGCATACAAAAAACTTTCCTGGCTTTGTTGCTCCGGCAAAGCAACCGGCGTAATCTGCGAGTCGGCATTTATCCCACTTCTTTCACCGGGCTTAAACCCATAAAAAGTAGTGCCTCCCCCAAATTGCAGGGCATGCTTTTCGGTGTACCTGGTCATATCGGCTTTTATATCAAGCTGGCCCACTCCACTCGAAACCTTATAGGGGTCAGCCAGTTGAAGATCACCTAATTGATATTGATAATCGCTGTAAGCTACCGACAGTCCTCCAAGCAAGTTTTCCGAAAACACATAACCCAACTCCGCAGAGCCCAGCCCATTTTGGTAGTCGAACGACGACTCGTTAGCAATGGTGAAATTGTCTTTGCTCACATAGCCAGATGCCTTCAAAGACAGCCGATCGGTCAATGCAAAGTCCAGTTTGCCCGACAAGTCCCAGAAGCCGGCTTTGTTTCCCACCAATTCCTCCACTTTGATGAAGGTATCGAACAGATAATTGACATAAGACTTGCGGGCGGCCACAATAAAGCTGCTCTTACCTTCTTTGATTGGCCCTTCCGCCATTACCCTGCTCGCCACCAAACCAATCCCCCCTTGTGAACCAAATTTTTCCTTGCTACCCGACTTTTGCTTTACCTCCACCACCGATGAGGCCCTGCTGCCGAGGTTGGCAGGAATACCAGCCTTGTAAATAGTCACGTCATCAGTCGCATCTGGGCTGAAGATGGAAAAGAAACCAAAAAGGTGCGAGGTGTTGTAGACAGGGGCTTTGTCAAGCAAAATGAGGTTTTGATCGGCAGTACCGCCCCGCACATTGAGCCCAGTGGTGCCTTCACCAACGGTACTTACACCTGGCAGCAGAGTAAGCGATTTAATAATATCAACCTCACCCAAAAATGCAGGCAGCTTCTTCACATCTTCCACCTGCAACTGCACAGTGCCCATCTGAATGCCCTTCACGTTAATATCCGGAGCCTGTCCGGCAATGGTAACGCCTTCGAGTTGTATCGTCTTTTCATAAAGATCCAACTGAAATTCTCCGGGGCCAAAAACAAACATCCGTTTGGCTTCCTGTTGCAACGTTACATGGCTCACTCTTACGTGGTAGTCGCCGGGCAAAAGCTGGAGGCTAAACCTGCCGGCTGCATTGGTCACTGTTCCACTGGCCAGCTCATCCACATAAACACTGGCTCCAAGAAGCGGTTCGTTGGTTTGCCCATTTCGTATGGTTCCTCTCACAGCAACGGCACTGCCCGACACAGCATTTGTAGAGTCGCCAACAATAATAACGTCGGTGTCTTTCAGGCCAGCCAGGTTCAGGGTTGAGAGCAGGTCACTCCTCAGATAGAGTACTACATTAAAGGCATCATAAAAATGATAGTTGAGTCTTGTATTCGCTGTCCAGTCTTCCAACGCCGACCTTAACGACGTATCAGCGTATTCCCCTGAAACACGCACATTTTCAAGCCAGGAAGGGTCATAAAAAAACTTAACAGATGAGTTTGCTTCAATTTGACTGAGCACATCAGTCAATAATTCGCTTTCAAATTTTTTATCAATCCTTACGTCGGAAATTTGCTGCCCGAACGAATGAAAAGATAAAAAAGTGAATACGGTTAGCGTTAGTAGTAGAAATCGTAGCATCCAATTATAATTACCCTTTCTGAACAAACCTGCTCACCTAGCCCCTTACTAGACAAAAATCAATTGCCATTTCTCAGCACCCTAGGGTCTTTTACCCTTTGCGTTTTTAGAAATAGCACCAAAGTGCCAACCAGCTCTTCAAAATCATCAAATTCCCTGTTATCACCAAGATCTATATTCCACTCATCGGCAAGAAAATCAAAAAGCCTGGCCGGTAGCCCGTCCAAATAGCCATCGACACGGCTATTAAAAAAAAGTCCGCCGACTGGTATTTTGTAAATACCTGAGATGACGTTAGCCAGGCTGATAAGAATGTCGTTCGGAGTAAATTTATTCCTGTAGAAGTCAATACGGCGCTCAAATTCAATGCTGCCTCTTTCGAAAATAGTGAACTGAGTAGCCAGGCCAAGCTCGTCAAAAGTATAGCGACAGTGATGCCGTTGCCCGCCAAGTTTGAAGCCGTAAGACTTTGCAAACAACGATCTGCTGGTGTAGACTTTCAATATTTGAAGATCCTGATAGTCGACTTCCTGCAAGCCCCTGGCGAAGAAATCCCTGTGAAAGGAGCTGTTCAATACCCTATCCGGAAGATCCGGTAATGCCATAACACGTTGTTTCTTCTCTAAATGTAGTAAAAGAGAAGCGACAACCTAGAAAATATTATAGCAGCTGGTTCGCAATGTTCGCCAGTTCAGACCTTTCTCCTTTTTCCAACGTCACGTGGGCATAAAGAGGATGATCCTTGATCCGGTCGATCAGATACGATAGTCCATTACTTTGAGAGTCGAGGTAAGGCGTGTCTATTTGGTAAATGTCTCCAGTGAAAATGATCTTAGTGTTTTCACCTGCTCTGGTAATGATTGTTTTCACCTCATGGGGCGTTAAGTTCTGTGCCTCGTCGACGATAAAGAAAATGTTGGAGAGGCTTCGTCCCCGGATATAGGCCAGCGGCGTAATCACCAGCTTCTCCTGATTCACCATATCCGTTATCCGTGAATATTCCTTATCCGACTCGCTGAACTGGTTTTGAATAAATTTGAGGTTGTCCCACAGTGGCTCCATGTAGGGGTTCAGCTTCGATTTGATGTCGCCCGGCAGGTAACCGATGTCTTTGTTGCTCAGCGGAACGATTGGGCGGGCCAGGTAAATCTGTTTGTAGTTTCGTTTCTGCTCCAGAGCGCCCGCCAGTGCCAGCAGGGTTTTTCCCGTGCCTGCCACCCCTGTAATTGACACAAGTCTTACCTCCGGGTTCATAATTGCGTGTATGGCAAAGGTCTGCTCCGCATTGCGGGGTTTAATGCCATACACCGGCACCTTATCCACCTTTTCTACATTCTTTGAGTTGGGGTTGTAAGTGGAAAGAATCGAGTTCTTGTCACTCTTTAGAATGAAGTAGTTGTTGGCTGTAGGTTTAACACCCTTAAGGATTTCTTTTCTGTCGATGACATTTTCTTCATACAGCTTGCTGATGTGGTCAGGGTCTATGTTTTCGATGATCGACTTGCCTGTATATAGATCGCTTACATTCTTAATTTTGCCAGTTTCATAATCTTCCGCCAGCAAGCCCAGCGATTTGGCCTTCAGCCTCAGGTTGATATCCTTGCTGACAAGAATCACCTTCTTAGCTTTTTCTTCGCTCTTTAGCGTGAGGGCAGCATTCAGAATCTTATGGTCTGCTTTCGGCTCATCAAACACCTTCTCCGCATCCACCTCCGGATTGCTCTGCATCACCACTTTGAATTTGCCCTTTGTCTTGCCGTTCAGTGGAATCCAATCCTGCAGCATGTAATTCTCCGACAACGTATCTATCAGCCTGATGAACTCCCGGGCCTCAAAATTCTTGGTGTCGTTCCCCTTTTTGAAATTATCAAGCTCTTCCAGCACGGTGATGGGGATGGCCACATCGTGCTCTGCAAAGTTCATGATTGAGTCGTGAGAATAAAGAATAACTGATGTGTCGAGTACAAAAACTTTCCCTTCCTTCGATGCTTTAGCCATGTGTACTTTATCAAAAAAACCAACAATACAAGTTGCTCTAAGGTTAATGATAAATGCCTAAATCTCTAAGTTAACTTTATAAAAAATTTGTCATTTTTTTGACTTTACTCAACACTCCATACCACCTGGATTGACGACAGAAACTCTTATCTGTCAGTGGCATAGACATGTACATTCCTCTTCTTTAGGTATTAAGTGAAGGCTCAAAAGCTCTCCTTCAGTGTGAACAAATCTCCTTTTTCAAGAGGTTGAATTGTTAACACATTGGCAAGACACAACCGCACCAATGTTCTGGAAGCAACGATGCCGGGAATTTTTGCTATGGATACAAACTCAGAAAGGGTAATCGTCTTGTTGAATTTGAAATGCTCCATCAGCTTTTTTTCATTCTCACCATAAGTAAACTTGATATTTTTTGTTCGCCGACTCTGTTTTAAAATCTGACGCATCTCGTCACTTGCCTGAATGCTTTTGTCGCCCACTCTGATGTAGGCCTTGCCGTAAGCTTGTGTGGTGTCGGCAAGCGCATAGTGCGGGCGTCTTTTGCTGGGTTTAATAAAATAATAGAGTACCCCAAGGTTATCATCGATAGGCACTATCTCCGACTTGTAGCTCAGGGCTGGCCTGCACAACTCATCGATCGCCTTCTTCAGCAGGTAGTCGTGCTCTTCGGCATATTTTAGACCGGGAATGCCCCCCTCATCGCTAATGCCAACAAGCAAATAACCTCCATCGGCATTGGCAAAGGCCACAATCTCCCGCACAATCTTTTCCGGATGGGCTACCTTCCGCTTGAACTCTATCTGCTGACCCTCTCCCCTCCGAACAAGTTTTTTGATTTCCTGAAGTGACACCGGCATGATACAACTGAATCAATATCAGCCTTAATATTATGGATTAAAATCGTCATCCTCATCATCTTCCTCACCAGGGCCAGGCATGCTGAACATGCTGCTCAGCAAATCTTTGAACGACGTGCCCGTGGCCAGATGATGCTTGGAAAGCTGGCTGAATTCAGCCAGGCCATGAAGGGCAAACTCCATCAAAAAGTATCTCAGCTTTTCGTCTGCTTGCTTATGGTATTCTTTCACCAGCTCCTTTAATCCGGGCACTCCCTCAAGCAACTTGCGATGCGCCTGCTCAGTCGATTCATTTAATATGTCGACCATATTGCCCTCGCCAAACCAATCAGTGATTGCTTTGTAAGGGTTGGGGGCGTTTCTCTTCTTTCTTATTTCTTCCGGATTGGGAAAGTAAAGCAAAAATTGACTCCTGATCGCCTTGCCAACCAGGTTTTGCGCCACAATGCCAGGGCCTTCCTGCTCACCCTCGTAAACCAGCTCCACCTTTCCGGTGATGGAGGGAAGCACGCCGACAAAATCCCCTACCCTCACACTGGTCGATTTTTCTCCGTTGATCAGTGCCCTTCTTTCAGCCGAACTGTACATGTTTTCCATGGCAGAAATGGTCAATCTGGCCGACACGCCACTCTTCGCATCCACATACTCACTGGAGCGTGCTTCAAAGGCTATCTGCTCAATCAGATTTTTGGCAAGCTCTCCGGCACTCACAATAGCCAACTGCTCTTTCAAAACCCTTGCTTCCTGATCAGTTATCTTCCTTCCTATCTCAATAGATTTAGGATAGTGCGTAATAATCTGGCTGTCAATCCTGTCCTTCAGCGGCGTCACTATACTTCCCCGGTTGGTATAGTCTTCGGGGTTGGCCGTGAACACAAACTGAATATCCAAAGGAAGCCTTAGTTTAAAGCCCCGAATCTGGATGTCACCCTCCTGAAGAATGTTAAAGAGCGCCACCTGTATGCGGGCCTGTAAATCCGGCAGCTCATTGATCACAAAAATCCCTCTGTGCGACCTGGGCACAAGGCCATGATGAATCACTCTCTCGTCCGAATAGGGAAGCTTCAGCGAAGCTGCTTTTATCGGATCCACGTCTCCAATCAAGTCGGCAATGGTCACGTCGGGCGTTGCCAGTTTCTCGGTATATCTTTCATCCCGGTGCAGCCAGCTAACGGGCGTTTTATCTCCATGCTCAGCCACCAGGTCTTTGGCAAACCTTGAAATCGGGTTCAACGGATCGTCATTCAAATCTGCTCCCTCAATCACCGGAACGTATTCGTCCAGCAGCTCAATCATTTGGCGTGCCATTCTTGTCTTGGCCTGCCCCCGTAGTCCCAGAAAGTTAATATTGTGCCTCGACAAAATGGCTCTTTCCACATCAGGAATCACCGTTTCTTCATAGCCCCATATCCCCTCAAAAACGCTCTTTTTGGCTTTGAGCCTGGCTATCAGGTTGCGCCTAAGTTCGTCTTTGATGGATTCGGGCTGGTAGCCACATGCTTTGAGCTCGCCGAGTGTATGTATTTTGCGTAGTTGCGCAGAGGAGAGATCCCTATATTTCATTTGTGTAAATTTTGTTTTTCAGCCGCCAAATGGAATAGCCCTGGTAAGTCCCTTTGAGAATAAATATTCCAAGTTATAACGAATTTGTTCACTCCGTTGGGATGGTTCTCTTTATGGCTATTTCATTTGTGCTTACTAATTTTCTGGTTGGTTAAAATCTTTTCTTTTTGTTCCGGCGGTAATCTTCAAATATCAGTTCGCCAAGTCCCTTAAGGCTGCTGTAGTAAGCATTGCCGTTGTTAACCATAGTGAACTCCTTCACAAACTGCTTCAAATATGGATCGGAAGCAATCATGAAGGTGGTGATAGGGATATTGAGTTTGCGGCAGGCAGCTGCCAAATCTAAAGTCTTGTTCAGAATCTTTGGATCAAGCCCGAAGCTGTTCTTATAGTACTTAATCCCTTGCTTGATACAGGTAGGCTTCCCATCTGTAATCATAAATATCTGCTTGTTCTTATTTTTCCTCCTCCGTAGCAGATCCATTGCCAACTCAAGCCCGGCAACAGTGTTGGTGTGGTAAGGCCCTACGCTAAGATACGGCAAGTCTTTTATGTCAATCTGCCAGGCATCGTTGCCAAAAACGAGTATGTCCAGCGTGTCTTTTTTGTACTTGTGCATGATCAGCTCAGAAAGCGCCATTGCCACTTTTTTCGCCGGCGTAATCCTGTCTTCTCCATACAAAATCATCGAATGGCTGATATCGATCATCAACACGGTGCTGGTCTGCGTCTTGTATTCTGTTTCCACTATCTCCAGGTCGTCTTCAGTCAACCTGAAATCCGAAAACCCGTGATTGATTTGTGCATTCTTTATAGAATCGGTCAGTGAAATCTGCTCGAGGGTATCCCCAAATTGAAATTCTCTCCTGTCGGTGCCGGGCTCATCTCCGTGACCTGGCATAGGCGTGGCGTGATTTCCCTTGCCCGATTTCTTCAGCTTTCCGAAAATTTCCTCCAGAGAATTTCTTCGAATGGCTCTCTCCGATTTCGCCGTTATCTTAAACTCACCATCCGGCGTCTTATCAGTAATAAACCCTTTGTTCTTAAGGTCATCTATAAAATCTCCTATGCCGTAGTCCGGATTCGTGATGGAATATTGTTTGTCGAGGTTGGTCAGCCAACTCAAAGCCTCCGAAACATCCCCCGAAGTAATTACCAGGAGCTGATGGAAAATGTTAAGCAGGTTCTCAAATTCAGTCTTCTCTTTGTCTTTGGAGGGTATATAGTCAGTAAAGCGGTAGCCTATCATGTGTTCCTTTTCGTTATAACCATTAACCAACAATTAAAGTTATTGATTCAGTCCTTAACACAAAATAACTTGTTCTGTTTGAATGCTAAGTAATAATTTGTACTAATTAAATATCAAATTGTACTTTCAATATCACATTAATATTTTTCTTCTTGAATGACTTTGAATACTTAAAGTAATACTTTAACTTATTTCTACCATTTGAGCATTATAACTATGAAAGGCAGAAGAAGATTCTTTTTTACACTCGTTAAAGACCTATTCTACAAGTTTTTAGCCGAGTCAGATCAAAAAGGTACTGAGACTAACAAACACCACCACTTTAGTACACATTGACTATTGGTGAATGTTTAACTTCAAAATGAAGGTCGCTTAGTGCGACCTTCATTGACTACTTTTTTGGTAACGTCCCAAATACAAAATCCCAAAATGGGGATGAAACGCCGAACCCCCGGTCATCGTCCTTATAGTGGTGTATGCCGTGGTTGATCCACAGTACCTTCAGAAAGTTTTTAGGCGGTTGATAGGCATGTATGGCATAGTGCATAAAGGCATAGGTCACATACCCAAGTAAAAAGCCCGGAACAAACGCAAATGCGTACTGCTGCATCGGGATCCAGAAGATCACAAATAGCACACTTCCAATGATTAATGCGCCGGTCGGAGGCATTACGACCCTTGATTTATCCTTAGGATATTCGTGATGAACGCCGTGCAAAGTGTATTGAATGGCATTCTTGATCTTGTTGGTCGGTGCCATATGAAACACAAAGCGGTGCAGCATATACTCAGCCAGTGTCCAGCTGAAGTAGCCAGCTACAAACAAGCTGGCAGTTTGACTGATAGAAAACCCTATTTCCATGGCCGACCAGTACAACAAAAAAGCGGCTATTGAGCAGAGTATCCCAAGTGTCACTGAATAGTGGGCCCTTGTCAGTTTTTCAAGAACAGGGTTTTTAAAAAGCTGCGTGGTACCACTGTTGTTCGGTTTTACCTTCGTTCTAACGCTTGCAGGCATTTTTCCTTACTTCTTATTTCCAACAAAAATTTATTTTGCGCTCGAAAATTGGCTCGATTTACAACAAAATTCCTGTCCCCTTAAATTCCACTATACCGCACTTATTTTGAACGATTCCACGATTTTATTGTAAAACGACTCATACATTGGAAGGATATTCGAAATATCGAACTCCTTGGCACGTTTAAGCGCTCCCTCTTTGAAGTTGGGTAAATTCTCGTCCTTCAAAATGTGAAGCGACTTTTTCGTCATGCTTTCAATGTCACCTATGTCACAGGTAAAGCCGGAAACGCCATCAACATTGAGCTCTGTAAGGCCACCTGTATTTGACGACACCACCGGCACTTCGCATGCCATAGCCTCCAGCGCTGCCAAACCGAAGCTCTCCTTTTCAGAAGGCATCAGAAACAAATCCGCCACTGACAGCACTTCCTCCACGTGGTCAAGCTTACCCAGGAACCTGGTGTCTTCAAACGAACATGTCTCACGGCAAAGTGCTTCTGCCTTACTTCTTTCGGGACCATCACCCACCATAAGAAGCTTCGCTGGCATCTCCTTCCTGATACCGATGAAGATTTTTATCACATCCTCGACCCGTTTTACCTTTCTGAAATTGGAAGTGTGCACAACCAGTTTCTCTCCATTAGGGCATATAGCTTTCTTGAAGTGATCCTTCTTTTGCTTTTTGAATCGCTCGAGGTCGATAAAATTTGGAATGACTTCAATATCTTTTGTGATAGCAAAGTGCTCATAGGTTTCATCTCGCAGCGAGCTTGAAACAGCAGTTACACCATCGGACTGATTGATCGAAAACGTGACCACAGGCTCATACGACGGATCCTTACCGACCAGCGTAATATCAGTACCATGCAGCGTCGTAATCACCGGAATTTCTATCCCCTTGACCCGCAGTATCTGTTTAGCCATGTAAGCGGCCGACGCATGAGGAATAGCGTAGTGCACATGCAACAGGTCTAGCTTCTCGAACTGAACCACTTCCACCATTTTGCTAGCCAAAGCCAACTCATAGGGCGGATACTGGAACAAGGGATATGACTGAACGTCTACCTCGTGATAAAAAAGATTCTCATTAAAGAAATCAAGTCGTGTGGGTTGTGAATAGGTAATGAAGTGAATCCTGTGCCCCTCTTTGGCCAGGGCCTTTCCAAGCTCGGTGGCCACCACTCCGCTACCACCAAACGTGGGATAACATACTATTCCGATGTTCATATCTCTTGCTAACTATTCACCGGAAGTAAGCTGCCAACCTAGCGACTGATAGATTACGTCCTGGATTCTTGTACGTATATTCGATTCTACGAGTTTGTTATTGTGAGCGTCCGGATGAACCCTATTGGAAAGGAAGATATAAATCAGTTCCATTTCCGGATCTACCCACACCGCCGTACCAGTAAACCCAGTATGACCATAAGTAGTTTCAGAACTCCAAAAAGAAGTATTATTTCTTGTGAAAGAGAGGTCTTTCATGTCCCAGCCTAACGCCCGTGGAGCATTGTTAGACAGGCGCTGAGTAAACAAATCAACTGTCTTATTGTCAACATATTGTCTGCCTCCGTAATAACCTTTTTGCAGGTGCATTTGAAGCAAAATTGCCAGTGAATTCGCATTTCCAAACAGGCCGGCATGCCCGGCTACTCCACCCATTATCGCTGCGTTTTCATCGTGCACCGTTCCCCACACCATGTTTTTTCTGAAATAGAAGTCGAGCTCAGTTGGTGCGATCGACTGGTAAGGATAACTACACAAAGGCTGGAAACAAAGCCGATCCATGCCAAGAGGCTTGTACACCTCTCTGCTCACAAACTCGTCGAGTGGCATTCCGGCAACTTCCTCCACTAGTTTTTGGATGACCATGAACCCAAGGTCACTGTATTTGTAGGTGTAAACTGAATCTTTTGGCCCTAAGGTCATCAAATCCGTCTGCAAGGTCCATCGCCAAACAGAGTCCTTCATAGCCGGAGTTGAGTACATGCCGGGCAGAATCTCCATAGAAAATTCTTCGCCAGCGGAGGCGTTGAAGAACATAGGGTCAAGTATCTTCTTTCTTTTGCTTTCGTAAGATCGCTGCCAAAAAGGAATGTAGGGCTTGAGCCCAGCCTGGTGAAGCAGCACATCCTCCACAATCAGCCTCTCTTTGTTTGTGTCTAGCGTACTCTTAATGTAGGCTCCAAGGTTGGATTTAATATCGATTTTTCCCTGATCCACCAAAATCATCAACGCCTGTAAAGTGGCACTCACCTTGGTCAACGAAGCAAGGTCATAAAGTGTCTCGTTGGTAACAGGCATCAGGCTGTCGTAGCTCAGGTAGCCAAAGGACTTTTCGTAAAGCACCACGCCACCTTTGGCTACTAAAATCTGACAGCCGGGAGTGGCCTTGTCTGCAATGGCTTTTATCGCAATGCTGTCCACCACATTGAGTCCTTTAATGGTTCTCATCCATGGCTCTCCATACTTTAGCCTGGCAAGCGACGCTGTTGAAGATGCATTGGCAAAAAGCTCTTTCGACCCATTCCATTTACCTGAGTAACCATAGGCCCCAAAAAGAAGCTGTGGTGCCAGCCGCTCCGCCTGTTCGCCGCCCACAGGGTGGTAGCTTATGTGTTCAATGCCTGCAAACAACTCAAGGTTTTCGCTCAACCCCAAAAGCACCAACGTAACCTTCGTCCGCTCTTTTTGCAGCTTGATAAAAAAAACCAGCAGCCTGGCTTGCTCCTCGTGGCTCAGGGCATCGAACCACGCCAGATCGATAGCGGCGATGTAATTGTCGAAATGAGCGATTTGCCAGGCTGGCATTTCTGAGCTCATCAACCCACTGGGAAAGGCAAATTCTGTTACGGACGCATACTTGTGAATATGCTCAAGAAAATCCTTGCTCACATTACCAAAAGAGGATGTTGCAAAGGATTGATTTTCCAGTTTTTTAAACGGAATCAAGGACTCAGCATTTGTCAGAAGCGTAGCAGACTTCAAATTCAGTTGAAAAGCAAATGACCTTTCAGCTGTGTTGCCTGCGGCTGTCACAAAGTTCTCAGGCTGGCTTCGGAGCAGGAGTCGCTGCAATTTCCATTGCGAAATTTTGCCGATCACCGCTTTTTGTTTCTTGTATTTAATCTTGGCATCAACAAGCCTTGCCGACTCGTGAAATGCCTGCCCCGGCGACACGAAAAGAAAATCAGCAACAGGGTTCTTCAAGTCTTGATTCCAGGCCTTTTCTGATGGGTAAGAGGCGAATGTGATTGGATGGTAGCTAAACTCCTTAGCCAGGAATTTAGTCGCCTCGTAGCCGTTTTCGAAAGCCACTGGCTGATTTTGGAGAGAACTAATATTGATCCCCCTAATTTCGGCATCCTTGGACAGGCTGAGCTCTTCGGTTAAAGGAAGTCTTGACTCACCAAACGCACTGGATGAGAAATTACCCACAACATCAATCCCTCCTTCGGTGAGACCTTTCAGATAAGCAACGGCAGACTGTTTTACAGCTTCGGGCTGCTCACCATAGCCTTGCCAAAAAGAAAGTCGAAAGAGGTCTATCATCACAAAATCAACGCCTGCAGCACGTAACAGAGCTGCGTCACGTGAGGCCGCTTTTCTTGTCAAATCGTCGTCAGCCACTGCTGCCAGCACCGACGGTGGTGTGAGGCCAAGGTTGCGATAGGTTTTTTGATCAGCGGCACTGAGATTGAGCCCGATCAACAATTGATGTTCCGTGCCTTCTTCAACCAAGTCGATGTGAGCTGCAATTTCGGAAAGTAAGTGGTGCGGCTGGTATAAAATACCTCCAAGTTCCCTTTGATTCAGAAATTGTAAAATAGAGTCGTTTTGCGATCTTCTATCAACCTCCTCCAGCGTCAACATCCACCTCTGTGTCACTATTTCACCGAAAACTTCCTGTTCGCCCCATGCATGTGCCCTGACTCCAAAGTGCATCAGCACCAGGCAAAGTAGGGTTATTGAGGCCGTGTAAAGTTTTTGGAACATTGATCTTTTGATCTGTGTTAATCCTAAAATATAACCTAACTTTGTTTTAAAACGTAAAGATTTTATTCACCCTTCTGCACACAGTAGCAAAAGCGGTACCAAATTTTGAAGAACGGAAGACCTGCTTTATTATGAGAATTCCTTCAATTATTCGCCTGCCAAGGTATAAGAACTTTGATTATACACCAAGACACTACGATCCTGTCAAGGAAGATATCGAAGAGCGCACCAGAAAAATAAAGAATGATATGAATGAGGATGCCGAAAGTGGCACTACCTCCAGCATTGCCGGAGCATTCAGAAGAAAAACGGGCTCATCGTTCACAGGCACCAATTACTCCACGTCGCTCCTCCAGCTCGTCATTGCTGTGATCCTGCTCGGTGGGTTTGTTGGCTATCTTTTTTACGGCAATCAGGTATTTTACTTCTTAATGCTAGGTGTTCCTGTTTACCTTTACTTTCGCTTCAGAGGTATCTTTTTCAAAAAATAGCAAATGAGTGATATCATACGTCTCCTTCCTGAGTCGCTAGCCAACCAAATAGCAGCGGGAGAAGTCGTACAGCGCCCTGCATCGGCCGTCAAAGAATTACTGGAAAACAGCGTAGATGCTGGTGCCAGTTCCATTCAATTGATTGTGAAGGAGGCTGGCAAGCAGCTGATCCGGGTGATAGACAACGGAGCTGGCATGTCGGAAACTGACGCACGCATGAGTTTTGAGAGACATGCCACCTCCAAGCTAAGAACGCCCGAAGATCTCTTCCGGATTCAGACAAAAGGATTTAGGGGCGAGGCCCTCGCTTCCATTGCTGCCGTGGCTCAGGTAGAGCTCAAAACAAAAAGAAAAGAGTCGGAGCTGGGCTCATTCATATGCATTGAAGGATCGGAGATAAAAAAGCAAGAGCCCTGCGTAACGCCCCAGGGCAGCACGGTGTCAGTAAAAAACCTTTTTTTCAACGTGCCGGCCAGGCGTAATTTCCTCAAGAGCAACCCGGTAGAAATGCGCCATATTATTGATGAATTCCAGCGGGTGGCGCTGGCTCATCCGGGCATCGCATTTTCCCTCCATCAAAATGACCTCCCGGTATATCAGCTCGAGGAAGGAAAGCTATCGGGCCGGATCATCGGGCTCTTCAACAAAAATTACAGGGAACAATTGGTGCCGGTGGACGAAAGCACCGACCAGATCAAAATCCATGGCTACATTGGCAAGCCAGAGTTCAGCAAGAAAACCCGTGGCGAGCAGTTCTTCTTTATCAACAATCGCTACATCAAAAACAATTACCTGAATCACGCTCTTACGAGCGCCTTCGAAGGCCTTTTGTCGGCCGACACCCATCCGTTTTATGTGCTTTTCATTGATATGGATCCTTCCAAAATAGATATCAATGTGCACCCGACGAAGACTGAAGTGAAGTTTGAAGATGAGCGAATGATATATGGTGTGGTAAAATCTGCCATCAGGCAGGCACTTGGCGCACATAACATAGCGCCCTCTCTGGACTTCAATTACGACGTGAACTTTGAGGCGATCACCCGCTCAAAGCTTAATTTTGATGAGATAAGCCAGGCGAAAAGACCTATGCCGGCCAGTTCGTCGTCTTTCAGCTCCCCGTTGAGTAAAAACAACGCAAAGAACTGGGAAAGACTCTACGAAGATGCCAATCTGGAAGCCCAATATTCTTTTGAAGATGTGAAGAAAGAGGGGGCTGCCGGTGCGGAACCTATTGTTAAAACTTTTGCCAGCGACGCAACGCCGGAGGAGCCCACGCAGGAGATTCAAGCGGCCACACTTGAAGCAGAAATCAATCCCCCGTTCCAGCTTCACAAAAAATACATTTGTAAGCAGGTGAAATCAGGCTTGCTGATCATCAATCAGGAGCACGCCCACGAAAGGATACTTTTCGAGAGGTTCACACACCACCTCGAAAAAGGCCAGGCAGCTTCGCAGCAATTTCTTTTTCCACAGCAGCTCAACCTCAACCCCTCCGATTATCAATTAGTGATGGAAATGGAGGAAGAAATGAAAGCACTGGGATTTGTTTTCAGTATATTCGGCCAAAATACCCTCGTAATCAACGGCATGCCTGCCGAACTTTCCGGCTCCAACGAGAAGGAAGTGCTGGAGGGGTTGATAGAACAATTTAAAGTTTATAAATCTGAATTGAGTATAAATCGTAAAGAGAATCTGGCGAGGTCAATGGCCAAACGCACCGGGCTCAAAAATGGAAAGATGCTTAGCAACGAAGAAATGGTCTCATTGATCGATCAGCTTTTTGCCTGCACCCAACCTAACTATACGCCCGGCGGCCAGGCAACCATGTACATATTAGGCCTTGATCGGCTTGCCAGTTTCTTTAATGAATAAACGCCTATGTTCAACCTGACACCCATGGTGAAAAACCTCCTGATAGTAAATCTGGTGGTGTTTTTTTTGGAAAGTATTTTAAAAATGGACTTCGCAGCCACATTTGGGTTGCGGTATATTCTGGCCGACTCGTTTGCGCCCTACCAGTTCATCACCTACATGTTTGTGCATGGTGGCTTTATGCACCTGTTTGGCAACATGTTTGCCCTGATCATATTCGGCAACATGCTTGAGCGCTTTTGGGGGCCGAAGAGATTCCTTTTCTTTTATATGGTCACTGGCATAGGCGCTGGCCTTTTATATGCCACCATTGACTATATCGAAACTTCGGCTGTTTCAAATGATGCGATGGCCTACCTGGCCGACCCTGACCCCGAAGCTTTCAACCTTTTTGTGGTGCAGCATGCCAGCCAGTACTACGAAAGCCTGATTAGCTTTATTGATGCTTATGTAGAAAACCCAAACAACCCGGAGTATATCAGCCAAAGCAGGGTATTTGTGCAAGACCTTGTGGGTAGGATTGAAAACGTGCCCATGGTGGGAGCTTCCGGAGCGGTGTTTGGAATTTTAATGGCTTTTGGAATGCTATTTCCCAATACGCAACTGTTTTTGTTATTCCCCCCCATACCCATCAAAGCAAAATATTTGGTATTTTTCTACGGAGCTTATGAATTGTATTCAGAGCTAAACCGTTCTCAGGGGGACAATGTCGCTCACCTGGCTCACCTGGGTGGTATGCTCATCGCATTTATAGTGATTAAATACTGGCAAAAAAACTCCAGCAAATTCTATTAGAAGACTATGTACGGAAACGGCGGACTTTTCGACGATTTTAAAAACGCCTGGAGCAGGCCTAACAATGGGCTGATCCAGCTCATCATGATCAATGTGATTATTTTTGTAGCGCTGATCATTTTCAAAGTGATATTGGTCTTGTCGGGCAACCCTGATGTCTATCAGATGATCCTTCGCCAGTTCATGTTACCTGCGTCCATCGATAGCTTCATCGTCAAACCGTGGACCCTGCTCACATATTTCTTTACCCACGAAGGCTTCTTCCACATTATCTTCAATATGCTTTTCCTTTTTTGGTTCGGGAAGATCATTGTAGAGTATCTCGGCGACCAGCGGGCCATTTCCATGTATGTGATTGGAGGCATCGTTGGAGGGCTCTTCTACATACTCATTTATAACCTTATCCCTTACTTTCACGAAAGAGTGGCTGGATCGGTCATGCTGGGAGCTTCCGCAGGTGTGTACGCCATTGTGGTAGGAGCCGCCACGTTTATGCCCAACTACACCTTTTTCCTGCTCTTTCTCGGGCCAGTCAAAATCAAATACATTGCCATCTTTTACATACTGCTGTCTTTTTCACAAACCATTGGTGCCAACGCTGGCGGTGAGCTGGCTCACCTCGGGGGTGCTTTGATGGGTTTCATCTTTATTCGACAGCTCCAGCGAGGCAACGATATTGGAACGCCGGTGGTAAGTGTGATGGAATGGTTCAAAGGTTTATTCAAGCCCTCCCCAAAAATCAGGGTCACACACAAGAGCACGAAATTCACCGGCACGAAGAAAGCCTCAGCGTCCAACACTAAATCTGATCAGGATGAAATTGATGCTATCCTCGACAAGATTTCGCACTCCGGCTATGAGAGCCTGAGCAAAGAAGAAAAGCAGAAGCTTTTCAATGCTAGTAAGAAATAGAAAGGATAGTGGATATCAAGATCAGGCTGCGGGCTTGTCTTTGATGGCTAGCTGCCCGCAGGCGGCGTCGATGTCTTTGCCCCGGCTGCGCCGCACATTGACCACCACCCCCCTGTCTTCCAGGTAGGCCGAGAACTTATCAAGCGCTTCGGGGTCGGCATTTTTATAAGTTGCTTCTGCAATCGGATTGTACTCTATAATGTTCACCTTGCTGGGCACAGCCTTTGTAAACTGGAAAAGCTCTTCAGCATCCTTTAATGTGTCGTTGAAACTATAGAACATGATATACTCAAAAGTAATCTTGTTCTTCGTTTTCTGATAGAAATACTGCAAGGCCTCTTTCAATGCCTCCAATGTATTGGACTCATTGATGGGCATGATCTGGTTGCGCTTTTCATCATTGGCGGCGTGGAGCGACAACGCCAGATTAAACTTCACCTCGTCATCGCCCAGCTTTTTGATCATTTTGGCAATGCCAGCCGTAGAAACCGTGATTCGTTTTGGCGACATGCCTAGCCCGTCAGGAGACGTAATATACTCTACCGACTTGAGCACATTGGCATAGTTGAGCAGCGGTTCGCCCATGCCCATGTACACTATATTAGTAAGAGGCACATTGTTGGCTTCCCTTGCCTGCCTGTCAATCATCACCACCTGATCGTAAATTTCTGCGGGATCCAAATTCCTTTTGCGCTCCATATAACCGGTGGCGCAAAACTTACAAGTCAATGAGCAACCCACCTGTGAAGACACGCAAGCGGTCATGCGGTCATCGGCCGGGATAAGCACACCCTCAATCATGTGGCCATCGTGTAGCCGGAAGCCAGATTTAATTGTTCCGTCGGCCGACACCTGCTTGGTAGCAGTGGTTACCGGCAAAATACTGAAATGCTCCTTCAGCATATCCCTTGTCTTCAACGACAGGTTGGTCATTTCATCAAAGGACGTAGCAGACTTTTTCCACAGCCATTCGCTCACCTGCTTGGCTCTGAAAGCAGGTTCTCCCCATGTTTTAAAAACATCGACGAGCTCTGATGAAGAAATTTTTCGAATATCTTGCACTATGTGTGGGTATTAAAGCTGTAAAGTTAGCGACTATTAGTTGTTAAGTGATGCCAGCGGCAAAGGAATTTGGGTTTTGTCAGGCCAGTGAGATCGAACCGGAATTGAATTGACGATAAACACCCAATGACTCAGCTAACCTTCTCGGCCCTTACGAAGTTCCTTCCGGCTGTTTACCTGCTACCAATAAGTACTATCGGAATTGGTGGCGGCACGAATGGTTGTGTCCATTAAAATTCCTAAAAGGAAGACGAAAATTAACCAGGAGACCTTTCAGACTTAAACGAGTTGGCCCGGGCACAAAAGTTTCACTATTATTACCTTTCAATAAGTTTACTACATACTAACTGTTCAAAACTAGTTGGAAGCAATCATAGTTGACGACGAGGCCCCACTGCGAGAGGCACTAAAAGCTCTCTTAAAGGTTTCACACCCTGATATCCAAATCGCAGGTGAGGCAGACTCAGTTAGTACTGGATTTCAGGTGATCAGCAGTAAAAAACCTGACCTCGTTTTTTTGGACGTCGAGATTAATGAAGGCACAGCGTTTGACTTACTTTCAAAGTTTGAGACGATCGACTTCAAAATCATTTTTGTGACGGCGCACAATGAGTATGCCATCCGGGCTTTCAAATTCAGCGCTGTAGATTACCTGCTAAAACCAGTTGATCCAGGTGAACTCAATTTTGCAGTATCTAAAGCCAGAGAATCTTTAAAAGCCCATTTTGATAAGCTTTCTCTTAAGTTACTTCTGGAGAGTTCCAGAGATGAGCGGCTACCCAAAAGGGTACTGCTAAAGGATCATGATAGCATTCACCTGATCGAAACGGATGAGATTGTGCGGTGTGAGGCTGAAGGGAACTATACAAAGTTCTATTTAGCCAATGGCAAGTTCTTGCTTATTTCAAAGACGCTGAAAGATTTTGATAGCCTTTTCTCTTCAAATCAATTTTTTCGTGCGCACCAGTCTCACCTCGTCAATCTTAAGTTTTTTCTTCGCCTCGACAAAGCCGATGGAGGTTCGATCGTTCTGAAGGACGGAACGACCCTTCCTGTGGCTACAAGAAAAAAGGAGCATTTGATGGAAAAATTAGCGGCGTACACAAAATAGCGAATACTAATTGACAAAGTACTTTTGCTAAAACTTGACTAACAAATAAAAATTTCCCTATTTCATGTCCCGTGTTTTTTGAACTTTTGGATTAGATAATGATAAAATACCTAGAAATGGGTATTTCCATCGAAATCGATTGTGGTTACTTTTAGACTTTTGTGAGTTATAACGAACTGCGTAATTAAACCATTCTTAACTATATAATATATGAGAAGTTTTGTTTCACGCTTAAGGCGTTTGCGAAGCACCCATTTAATATTTCTATTATGTGGGTTGTGGGTCCATGATGCGTCCGCACAGGATGATGGACTTAGTGCCTTTAGCCCTTTACGGTATGGGGCAAAGGTTGGTGCGAACCTAAACCAGTTCAGCCAGACAGGTATGGTAATTGATGTAAATGGTGGCGCTGTAGTCAGCTACCAGGTTTCTGACTTAATCGGTATTCGAGGTGAACTGCTTTACATGGGTATCGGCGGTGGTCTGTCTGACAGGGTTATTGATTTATCTGCATTCGAAGGGAACATCCTAAGTGTTACCTACGAGAACCGATCCAGATCGATCAAAAATGTTGAATTGCCAGTAATGGCAGCCATTAGTATCCCGACAAATGGCAGTTCCGTATCTCCCAAATTTCTTATTGGAGCGAGTTATGGTTACTCTATTGCTTCTTTTGAAAGCAGGGATTTGAACTTCACTATGGCTGATGGTTCATTGGCACCCCCAGTTTCTAACACTGTTGAGAACGTTAGCAGTAGCACCCAAAGCCACCAGTTTGCGATGCATGGCGGATTTGCGCTTGAGTATGGGCTTGGAAATGGCAGCTCGTTCTATCAGGAGATTCGCTACCGTTATGGACTCGACAACATCAACATCGACCGGGGTCGCCCTGGATTGGGTGGTGAACTTATCCCGTCAACTATCAGCCTCAATTTTGGCTATTTCTTTTAATGATTTAAAAAAACAAACCTTCATAAAATCATGAAAACAATTAAACTCAATTTTTTGCTCGTAATAATGGCGCTGGGTGTATTCACCTTCACGTCGTGCGAAGACGAATTCACAGAGGAAGACTTCTTCGACAAACAAGCCGAATTGGCCGCAACTAAACACGGTTACGATCTGGAAAAGCTCATTCTTCAGTACGAGCTTAGTCGTGCAAATGACTCTCTGATGAGGGTATTTCAAACTCAACTTACTGATGCAATAAATGACGAAAACGCTGAAGCATTGCGTCAAGCTGGACTATTGTCTTCTTACACCCTAACTGTAGAGAACCAAGGTGGCACACCTATTGAAGGTGCAACTATCTCTCTGGCGGGTAGTAATGCTGCTGCCGGCCGTGTCGACGCAGTAACTGATGCTACTGGCCAGGCCATTTTCACAGATGTTGTAATAGGCGACAACCCTGTTCAGATTTCTGCTCCCGGCTTCGTTGGGGTATCTTATATTCTGCAACTTGGATCCATAAACAATGGAACAGACTATCTTTTGATAAATAGCAAAGTGTACCCATTGGGAAGAAGCGAGACTTCTCGCATAACTCTGTTGTCGGCTGATGGCGCTAGCGGCACTTTTGCCACCATCAATGGTACAGCAACAATAGAGACTGACGTAACTAACGAAACTTCCGAAGTTCCACAAGACGTAACAATCATTGCCTACCTTAACGGCACTGCGTTTTCTGGTGGCGGAGTAGGCGGTTTTTACAATGGCTCTGCTAGCCTGGGTGACTTTAGGTTCATAGGCGAAGGTGTCGGCTCAGCCGTAGTTGACAATGCTACTGGTGCGTGGTCCATGCTTTTACCTGCCACGGAGTCTGGTATTTCCTACACATTACAGGCCCCAACCCTTACTGCCAATCAGGCAATAGTTATTGACACCAGAAATGGCAAGTCAATCACCCCTGAATTGGCGTCTGTTCCTACAAGATTTGGCGCAAATGTTAACGAGTCGCCTGCAGTAGCTATTTCAGGAGCCAGAGCGGTTTTCCCAGCTCCAACGGGTGCTGGAAATGGTGCGAACCTTACTTTTGCTCCATTTGCAAGAGACATCAACTTCACACTTGATATTGACGGCAATACTGGCACAGATAACGTAAACAATATTGAATTTGATATCAGAAGCGAGGGTGGAACTTTCCAAACATCTCCAACTGCTGCAATAACAACTGCAACGGCGCCCACTACAGCGGCAGTTCTCACAACATCACTGCTTGGAGATCTTGACCTGACCGTGAGTGGTGGAGTAGGTTACACAATCGGTGAAGACTATGACATCACAATCAATGTGCTTGCAGGTGCCACAGTGCTTGGTACGGTAACCGTTACCGAAACGGCTGTGGACGATGGAGCTGGAAATGGTGTATTGCCTGCGATTACTGAAGCTGGTAATTTCCTACTTGATGATGATGATGATGACGTGAATTTCTTCGGTATCACTGGCTACTCCGTAACTGTTACAGAAGTTGCGCCAGCTGTAGCACCAACTACCGCAGCCACAATTACTGTTACATGCGATTGCGTGGTTGATCAAGTGCAAACATCTACTACAGGTGTAGGATATACAACTGCAATTAGTGGCATCACCTTTTCAGGCGGCGGCGGAACTGCCTTCCCTATTGTTGCGGTGCTAGGAACTGGCTTCCAGTACTCAGTGGCTATTGACAACACTGGTATTACCGTGCCATACACAATTTTCCCTGAATTCGGATGGTACCTATCAAGTATTTCCGATCCTCTTGACGACTTCGATTCTGATGTTTCTTTTACAGAAGCAGGCAGCGGCCTCACTGGGGAGGACTTCAATGATCTGGTGGGTATCGACGGTTCTGGAAACATCGTGTTAACAAGAACAGTGACCAATCTTAGAACGGATATTTCATACCGTGCCCCAGTAGTAGAAGTTGTTGAGCCAACGGCAATGATAGCTTTTGCTGATGTGGAAATTGACGACAACGGCCATGTAATAGACCTGTTTAACGTTGATGAAGGTAGTGGTTACAACGTAATATTTGGTGTAACTATCACGCCTACCCTTGCTACATCTCCAGGAACTGGCGCAGCGGTTCTTCTTTCCAACTTCTCCATTTTGAGCACAGGCGAGGTGGAGTGGAATGGCGACTACACAATTACTGACGAGGGATCAGGATACCTTCAGGAGTTAAACCCTGGTTTTAACGATGGTGTGATCAATTTCTCCACAACAACCACTATTAACGCTGTTTCTGGAAGTGTTTTTGATGTCAAACTGATATATGGAACTGGTGAACGTCTTGAAGACGTGAATCAGTGACTGATTGATGACGACGACCTTTAAACTATTAAACCCCGGCACTTGCCGGGGTTTTCTTTTTTATCTTGGCTGGGATGAGCGGGATTAACCGGTTCGAGGATTTCTTCTCTTGGTTACTATCGGTAAATAGCCGTCCGCCTAAGCCACAAATCATCCACTACCCACCTTGCAAATCATTTACCCACTCTTGTGCTAATGTGACCTTGCTCTTAAAAAGGAAAAGCATATCTTCATTCCACAAAAGTTGATATGCACCTACTTACCACTATTTCAGAAAAGATTGATGCGCTGAATGAATACTCCGGGCGCCTTATCTCCTGGCTGGCCGGCATCATGGTCTTGGTCTTTTGCTTCGACGTGGCAATGAGGTATATCTTCAATGTCAGCTTTGCTTCTGTATTTGAGCTCGAATGGCATTTTTTCGCAGCCATTTTTTTGATTGGAGCAGGCTACACACTCAAGCATGATAAACACGTGAGAGTCGATGTGTTTTATGGGGAAATGTCCGCTAAGAAACAGGCCTACGTCAACTTAGGCGGGGTATTGCTTTTTCTTCTGCCAATATGTGTAGTGATCATCAAGACCTCCCTGCTTTTTGTCTACAATTCATGGATCATCAGGGAGAATTCCCCCGACCCGGGTGGCCTTCCCGCCCGCTACATTATCAAAGCTTTTATCCCAATCGGCTTCTCTCTATTACTCCTCCAGGGAATTTCGCTGGCCCTCAAATCACTCGCAACCATTTTGAACCGTGTAAACATCAAGGAGCATGAATGAGGTTTGGGCACTAGTGCTTTTTGGTCTGATATTTATTTTCATTCTATGGGGTTTCCCTGTTGCCTTCACGCTGGGAGGCCTCTCTGTAATTTTCGGTCTAATATTCTTTGATGCCGACTTCTTTTACCTGGTTGCGCTGAGAATTTATGGCACCATGAACAACTTTGTTCTAATAGCTGTGCCGTTGTTCGTTTTTATGGGAATTATGCTGGAGAAATCTGGCCTGGCAGAGAGCCTGCTTGAAACAATGGCTCTCATTTTTGGCAAGTTCAAAGGTGGTCTGGCCGTCGCCGTTGTGCTGGTGGGGGCCATGCTGGCAGCTTCTACAGGCATAGTTGGGGCCACGGTTATTACGATGGGGCTAATTAGCTTACCAACCATGCTCAAGCGGGGATTTAGCCCTGAGCTGGCCACTGGCACCATTGCTTCAGCTGGCACGTTAGGACAAATCATCCCACCATCAGTGGTTTTGGTGTTGCTGGGCAGCGTGCTCAACGTATCGGTTGGAGACCTCTTCACTGCAGCAGTAGTACCCGGTGTTGCCCTGGTTTTTTGCTACCTGGCTTTTATTGTAGGATACGCCATTGTGAAACCGAACAAAGCACCCGGCATGCCCGAAGAAGAAATCAGGGCTTTCAGGGAAAGGGGAATAACGGGGCAGGTTATTAAAGCTTTCGTGCTTCCTCTCCTGCTTATTGTAGCTGTGCTGGGCTCCATTTTTGCGGGCATAGCCTCGCCAACTGAGGCGGCAGGAGTTGGCGCCCTTGGAGCGACTTTGCTCACCATTATGTCTGGCAAGTTCAACCTTGACGTGTTGAAAGGGGTGATGAGGGAAACGACACACCTCACCACGATGGTCTTTACCATTCTCATTGGAGCTACGGCTTTCTCTTTGGTTTTCAGAGCATTGGGAGGCGATCGCTTCCTTATTCAACTCATCGAAAATTCCGACTTGTCGGTGAATGCATTCCTGTTTGTAGTGATGCTCGCTGTATTTGTCGCTGGATTCTTCATCGACTTTATAGAGATCATCTTCATCATAGTGCCAGTGGTGGCGCCAATATTTGCTAAGCTGGGCGTTGACCTCGTTTGGGTGGGGATATTGTTGGCGCTCAATCTGCAAACTTCCTTCCTCACACCACCTTTTGGTTTCTCACTTTTCTACCTGAAAGGGGTGGCGCCAAAACACATCACCACCGGGCAATTATATCGAGGAATTGTTCCTTTCGTCTTGATACAACTGGCGTTTCTTCTGCTGGTAGTTCTTTTTCCAGAGATTATCTCTTTTCTACCGAATCTGCTCAAAAAATAGTCAACAACAGCTCTACTGACCTAGCACATCATTATAAAAAGCTCGTTCGCTAATGTCGGACCAGGGTTTGATTTGATCTCGAAACGCTGTAAAGCTGTCGTATACTTTTTTAATAATAGGATCGCCTTGAGCCATATCGCCAAGCATCACATCACTTATTTTCTTTAGTTCCCTCAAAATCACATCAGGAAGTTTTCTGATATCCGTTCCCTCTTCCTCCCGGAGCTTTTTAAGGTACAAACTGTTCTTTGCGTCAAACTCAGCAAGCATCCATTCATTGAGCTTCGATGCTCCAGCCCTTACTATCTCTTTCAGGTCTGTTGGAAGCGCCTCAAATTTGTCTTTGTTCACCATTTGCTCCAGTACAGAGCCTGGCTCATGCCAGCCAGGGTAGTAGTAGTGCTTAGCCACTCGTTGAAACCCCATGAGGTAGTCATGATAGGGACCAATCCATTCGGCCGCATCGATCACTCCCCTTTCCAGATTGGTGTAAATTTCGCCCCCAGCCTGTAGCACCGACGTGCCGCCAGCCTCCGACAACACCTTTCCTCCCAGCCCGGGAATCCTCATTTTCAGTCCTTTCAGGTCATCCATGGTATTGAGCTCCCTGTTGAACCAGCCCGCCATTTGCACGCCGGTATTCCCAGCAATCATTGGCAGCAGTCTGAAGGGTTCATACAGCTCCTCCCATAGCGCAATAGATCCGCTGCTTATGATCCATGCATTCATCTGCTGGGCGTTCATACCAAAAGGAACCGCTGCGAAAAACTGCGCAGCCGGTACCTTGCCCGCCCAGTAATAGGAAGCACCATGGCCTATCTCAACAGCACCGCTGCTTACGGCATCAAACACTTCCAACGACGGAACCAGCTCCCCTCCACCATAGACTTTTATTTTAAGGCGCCCGCCACTCATGGTTTCCACCCATTTCGCCATCATGACGCAACCCTCACCTACCACCGGGAAGTTTGGCGGCCAGGTAGTGACCATTTTCCACTCAAACAACTTGTTGAAATTGATATATGGCGTTTCGAGCTGCTTTTTTTCCTCTGTGCAGGCAGAAAGCAACCCCACAGTTCCACCGGCCAAGCCCAATCCCCCTTTTGCTAAAAACTCCCGTCTGTTAATTTCCATTCCTTTGGGATTTGGACAACTCCTCCAATTTTTCGGTGAGGGCATCTAGTTTTTTTTCTACTTGCATCAACTTGTCATGTACCCTATTGACGTTCACCTGAATGTCTTCATCTTCAATAAAATAGTCAGTAATCGTCGCAATCATGGTAGCACCAATAATCATCCCGGCAAAAATCAACACAACAGAAAGCACCTTCCCTTCGGGAGTGACGGGTGGAATATCCTGCAGAAAGCCAACTGTCATCGTCGTAATAGTAGTCCACCATAACGAGTCAGTAAAGGTGGAAATATGAGGGTTAGAGTCTCGCTCGGCATGGTAGAAACTGATCGTGAAAAGCAACACGACAACTACATTGAGAATGACCACATTCCGAAAGGTGCTAAAGGAAGTTTTTCGGTTAAAAAACTGGAAAACGTACTTTGCAGACCGGAGAACTCTTAAAAGCTTGAAAATTTTAAAGATCCTAGCCGCCCGGAGAAATCCAACAGTCGGTATGGACGCAACAAAGTCTACCCAGTTGTTGGCAACAAACCTCCACTTGTTCTCCGCTTTCCAAAGTCCGTTGAAAAAATCGTATAAGAAAATCATACATATGCCGAAATCGACATAATATGTTATATCGTCCACCAGGGGAGTATACTCTGTGACTGAACTCACGTATAACTCCACCACCACATACAAAGACAGCCAAAGCAAAACTTTTTCAAATTTCGTCGCCTTTGGTGGCTGCTCTAAATTATCCTCTGCTACCGATTCCATTCAAGATTTCTATTTCGACCTGAAAATAAGAAATAAAGAATGGAATTGGTATTACATTTTGATGAAGCTTGAGTGCGCCAAATTGTCTGAAAAGTCTGTGATCGATCTTGTTTCTCTGTCATTTTGACCTAAAAATAATCCAATTACCTCATGGATCGGTATTTGCCCTACCGACAGGGAGCAAAGAAAAAGGAAATGAACTTTAATAACTATACCATCAAATCGCAGGAGGCTGTGCAAAAGGCAGCCGAAGTCGCACAAAGTTATGAGCAGCAAGCCATAGAGCCAGCACATATACTCAAAGCAATCATGTCGACAGATGAGAATGTTATGCCTTTTCTTTTGAAGAAATTAGGTATCAACAAACAAAACCTGGATGACAAAATTGAAGAAACAATAAATTCGTACCCCAAAGTCTCAGGATCGCAGCCCTATCTCTCTAATGAAGCAGCGGCGGCCCTGCAGAAGGCTACGGGCTATCTCAAAGAGTTTGGTGACGAATTTGTGGCCGTTGAGCACATCATTCTTGGGTTGCTGAGCAGCAAAGACAAAATTGCTACAGTCATGAAGTCGGCCGGGTTTGCAGAGAAGGAAATGAAGCTGGCCATCAAGGAACTCAGGGGTGGCAACTCTGTGACAGATCAAAACGCTGAAGCAAAATATAAGTCGCTGGAGAGGTATTCAAAAAACCTTAATGAAATGGCCCGCCAGGGCAAGATCGATCCGGTTATCGGACGAGACGAAGAGATCCGAAGGGTGCTGCAAATCCTTTCCAGAAGGACTAAGAATAATCCAATACTATTGGGTGAGCCAGGTGTGGGTAAAACAGCTATTGTTGAAGGGATGGCCCAAAGAATTGTTGACGGTGACGTGCCTGAAAACCTGAAGGAGAAAGTCCTTATCTCTCTGGATATGGGTCTACTTGTGGCTGGCGCCAAATACAAGGGTGAGTTTGAAGAGCGGCTAAAAGCAGTGATCAAAGAAGTGATCGACAGCGATGGGGAAATTATCCTCTTCATAGACGAAATACATACGCTCGTTGGCGCTGGTGGAGGAGGCGAAGGGGCCATGGACGCCGCCAACCTGCTGAAGCCCGCACTGGCACGAGGAGAGCTCCATGCCATCGGGGCCACTACGTTAAAAGAGTATCAAAAGTATATCGAAAAAGACAAGGCTCTTGAAAGGAGGTTCCAGGCAGTGGTTGTGGATGAGCCTTCCGTAGTGGACGCCATATCGATACTCCGGGGCATTAAGGACAAATACGAGCTGCACCACGGGGTCCGGATAAAAGACGACGCTGTGATAGCCGCCGTTGAGCTTTCAAGCAGGTATATCTCTGACAGGTTTCTGCCCGACAAGGCTATAGACCTAATGGATGAAGCTGCTTCAAAACTTCGGATTGAAATTGATTCTCTTCCTGAGGAACTGGATGAGTTGAACAGGCGCATTATGCAGCTGGAAATCGAAAGGGAGGCCATTCGGCGGGAAAAAGACAGGGAGAAGGAAAAAGAGCTTTCAAGAACGATTGCCGACTTAAGCGAGCAAAGAGATGCACTGAAGGCCAGGTGGCAGCATGAAAAGTCTGTTATTCAAGGCATTCAGCACGAAAAGGAAGCCATTGAAAAATACAAGCTGGAGGCAGAGCAAGCCGAAAGAAGTGGCGACTATGGGAGGGTAGCCGAGATTCGCTATGGAAAAATTGTGGAGAGTGAAGATAAGCTGAAGAAATTCCAGGAGCAGCTAAAGGAACTTCAGGGAGGAAACTCGCTATTGAAAGAAGAAGTGGAAGCCGAGGACATTGCTGAAATAGTGGGTAAATGGACGGGCATACCCGTGAGCAAAATGCTTCAAAGCGATCGGGAGAAACTTTTGAAGCTGGAAGAAGAGCTTGGAAAAAGAGTGGCCGGACAAACTGAGGCCATTGAGGCAGTGGCAGACGCTGTGAGGCGAAGCCGGGCTGGTCTTCAGGATCCTAAGCGGCCCATAGGCTCCTTTATCTTTATGGGTACAACTGGTGTTGGTAAGACTGAACTGGCAAAGGCGCTGGCCGAATACCTGTTCAACGACGACAACGCTATGGTAAGAATAGACATGAGTGAGTACCAGGAACGCCATGCTGTGAGCAGGCTGATTGGAGCCCCTCCAGGATATGTGGGTTACGATGAGGGCGGTCAACTGACAGAGGCGGTGAGAAGAAAACCTTACTCAGTCATCCTTCTGGATGAAATTGAGAAGGCACACCCCGATGTCTTTAACATCCTGTTGCAAGTGCTTGACGATGGAAGGCTTACCGACAACAAAGGAAGAGTGGCTAATTTTAAGAACACCATCATTATCATGACCACCAATATTGGTTCTGGCATTATTCAGGATGCATTCGACACCATGGACGACTCGAACAGAGAGGCTACTTTGGCGGAAGTGAAAAAGAACGTGTTTGACCTGCTGAAAAAGTCTGTGAGGCCAGAGTTCCTCAACAGGATCGACGAGACCATTCTTTTCGAGCCACTGAATAAGAAGGACATCAGGAAAATTGTCGAAATCCAGTTTAAGCTGATTCAGAAAAGACTTGAAGAAAATGGTATAAAACTAGAGGCTTCGGCAGACGTACTGGATTACCTTGGAGAAATGGGCTTTGATCCTCAGTTTGGTGCCAGGCCCTTAAAGAGAGTGATGCAAAGATTGATTCTCAACGAGCTGTCGAAGCAGATTCTTGCTGGGAAGGTACAAAAGGACTCAGTCATTGGCGTGTCGCTCAATGACAACCGGGAGATTGAGTTTATCAACCTGGATGAAGTCAAGATTTAGCCGTGGTTGACCTGAAATAAAAAAAGCAAAGGGAAGTCAGTTAAGAGCTGCTTCCCTTTTTATATAATTCTTATAGCTGGATCAAAAGACCTTGAAGATCTATACAAAGGTACCCAGCCCAATTTGAACTAAACGATCAGCATCCGCTTGCATCTTTCTCAAGTAAGAAAATTAAAAAAGGAGCACATTTCTGCACTCCTTCTTTCAGTGATTGTTACACTTTTACTTCTTTTTCTTCTCAAAGTCTAAAACAACCGGCGTTGCAATAAACAACGAAGAGTATGTTCCTATCAAAATACCAATCAATAGCGTAAAAGAGAATCCTTTGAGGACTGCTCCACCAAACAAGAAAAGAATCAACACCACAAACAGAGTGGTTGCAGAGGTGATAGTTGTTCTGCTTATTGTTTCGTTTAGCGCCAGGTTAAACACTGTTTTGTTATCGCTTGATGGTCTCAATTGCATATTCTCCCTCACCCTGTCAAACACCACAACGGTGTCGTTAATTGAGTAACCGATCAACGTCAGCATGGCTGCTATAAACACTTGATCAACCTCGAAGGAAACGCCGAACAAGTTCGCAATTGCCAAAGCCGCCAATACAAAGAGTACGTCGTGGAACAGGGCCACCAGGGCGCCCAGGCCAAATTGCCACTTCCTGAATCGTATCAGTATATAAAGGAAGATTGTGATAAGAGCAAAAATCACAGACTCCGTGGACGAAGCCTTTATGTCATCTGCAATCGTTGCACCTACTTTCGAGGAGCTCGAAATTGTAAAGTGTGTATCGTCCACTTTACTATCGTCTTCGGTGTATTGCAAACCAGTGATGCTGCTCACGCCGCTGATCAAAGCTTCCCTCACTTGCAAGTCGGCTTCATCCGATTCGTTGTTGATCAAAAAGCTCGTAGTAATTTTCAGCACATTGTCACCACCATACCACTTCACTTCTGTGCTCTGTCCATCAAAGGAGTCTGACAGCTTCACTTTCATTTCTGACGGGGTTTGCGGAGAAGCGAACGACACAATATAAGAGCGCCCGCCTGTGAAGTCGACACCCATGCTTAAGCCGCCTTTTATAATGAAAGCAACTATACCCAACACGATAAACGAGCCAGAGAAAATATAGGCCAACCGTCTTTTTCCTATGAAATCTATTTTTGTATCCTGTAAGAAGTTCTTCGAAAGTGCTGAATCAAAGCTAATCTTACTTTCTTCGCCCTTCTTAGACCACCATTCCACGATTACCCTTGTAATGAATACGGCCGAGAAGAATGAACAAACGATACCAATCATCAGTGTGATGGCAAAGCCTTTCACAGGTCCTTGCCCCAGGGTGTAAAGGATAAGGCCTGTCAGGAAAGTGGTAGCGTTGGAGTCAATGATAGAGCTGTAAGCCTTTTCATAACCCCCTGAGATTGCCTGCTTGATTGAGGCGCCACCTCTTAGCTCCTCACGAATCCTTTCGAAGATCAACACGTTAGCGTCAATCGCCATACCGATGGTAAGCACTATACCCGCAATACCCGGCAGGGTGAGCGAGGCACTGAGCTGGGCCAAAATACCGAGTATGAAGAACACGTTGAAGGCAAGTGCCAGGTTGGCAATGAAGCCACCCTTGGCATAATACGCCACCATGAAGATGATTACTATGGCCAAGCCAGCCACAATTGATATGATTCCCTGCTGCTGAGCCTCTTTACCAAGAGTAGGCCCTATCACTACGTCTTCCACGATAGTCGTGGGTGCTGGAAGTGTACCGGCCTTCAGTACATTGGCCAAATCCTTGGCTTCCTCCAGCGTAAATGTGCCGGTAATTGAAGAGCTACCATTAGGTATTTCACCCTGCACCATGGGCGCTGAATAAACGTAATTGTCAAGCACAATGGCAATGCGGCGATTGATGTTTTCGCTGGTAAGCTTTCTCCAGGCTTTGGCTCCGGTAGCATTCATTTGCATGCTTACTGCCGGGCGGGCGCTTTGGTCCAGATCCTGACGGGCGTCTGTGATTACTTCGCCGGTAAGAGGGGCTCTGCCACCTCTGCTTGTTTTAACTGCGTAAAGCTCCAGAAGTTCCTCGGTTGAAAATTCGTCGATTTTCGTAGGTTTTACTGCCCAAAGAAATTTCATCGTCGAAGGAATCATACCCTGCACATCTTTGCGTTCAAATATGCGGTTGATTTTGGCAGTGTCCTTCACATCATACATCAGTCCATAACCACCTTTCATCAAGCTGAAAAGCGGTGACTGCCCACTCGACAGCGATGATATATCTGAAGTGTCTGACTCCAACTGTGCAGCCAAATCTGTTGAATCGTCAGCTGTTGAATCAGAAAGCAAGCCAGCCAGGTCATTTGATGCAGTGGCTGCCTCTGAGGCACTCGAGTCCGGGTAAACAGTTATTTCGGCATTCTTTGCTTTCTCATCGTCAACAACGAGCTGATTGATAGCCGAAAGTGTGTTGAAAATATCATTCACTTCATTTACTTCCCAAAACTCAAGCTGAGCAACACCCTGCAAAAGCTTCCGTACCCTTTCAGGGTTGTCAACTCCTGGTAATTCTATCTGAATGCGGCCCGTGCCTGGCAGTCTCTGAATATTGGGCTGAGACGTTCCAAACCTGTCGATACGTGTGCGCAGAATCTGAAAAGAACGATCAATTGCATTTTCTACCTCGAAATTGATGATTTCAAGCACCTCTTCGTCCGTAGACTGGAGGCTGATTCGACCTCTGTTAGCTGCGTTGGCGAAAATATAGCTCAGCTTTTGGCCGGGAGCATTCCGCTGATAGGCAGCGTAGAACTCGGGAACAAAGCTAGCCTGAGACGTCAGGGTTACTTGTCTCGCCTCATTCAGCGATGTGATGAAAGCCGGATCCTTGCTATCACCGCTTAGCCCCTTTACAATCTCAATCGGCGACACCTCAAGGGTTACGTGCATCCCGCCCTGAAGGTCGAGACCAAGGTTCAATTCAGTCTCCTTTATTTCTTTGTAAGTAAATTCAATACCCAAAAAGTTATAGACCGGCTCATTCCAGATCGAATCCAGGTATTGTTGTTTTTTGGTAAAATCAATCGTTCCAGAGGCGTCGGTCGCATACTGGTCAGCCTTGCTCTGCACTCCCTTCGACACGAATGTGAAGGAGAGGTAGTAGATACACAATAAGGAAACAACTACGGTAAGTAGTATTATTCCACCTTTATTTTTCATGAGTGTTATGTTTATTTTTCAGTAGTTTATTAAATAACTCATCATCGTGCTGCACAAAAATCTTCTGTGATTTTACGACATCGCCCTTAAGATTATGTCGTGGAAGTGCGTTTAATGAGGTTATAGACAGGCCAGAATTGGCCTTGCAGGAAAAGCGCTCCTCTAAGGAGCGTTGGCAGCGATAATATCTGTGAAGAGTACCCTAAAATACTCCCAACCGGCTTTATACAACTGCTGCGGAATCTCCGCCTTGAATTCAGGTAAATCAATGTCGAACGACTCCCAAACAATGGGACTATAGGTCACATGCAGTTGGATTCCCTGCGAAACAGCCTGGATCTTGTATACTGTCTTTTGCGAATCGGTACTATTGTCGGCCTTACGGGGAGCCTCAAAATGCAAATTGTCGTTGTCTCCCTGGGTTTGAGCAACTTCACTTTTGTCAACGTCAGCATCAATAGAAGTTAAGCTGAACTGAAAAACCGACGTGCATGCCACTACGACGGCAGCCAGTAGACCCACTGCCAGCGTGATGCTTTTCTTCTTGCTTAATATTTTCAACTGAGTTTTCATGAAGAACCGCAAAAGTAAGGCTTTCCGGCAAACTTCCCAGTAAAGTTGTCGATTTATGCCTTTCTGCCGGCCAATTCCATTTTCAGATAAGCAACCACCACCTGAAGGGCTTTTTTAAAATGATGGTTGTTGGGTATGATGATATCCGCCTCATGCTTAAGGGGCTCTATGTACTTTTCGAACGTAGGGGCCACATGTTTCTCATAGCGGTAGAGCACGTCATCCAAATCATATCCCCTTTCCAGGGCATCCCTGGTTATCCGGCGCTTGAGCATGAGGTAGTTCTTGGCTTCAATGAAAAGCTTGAGGTCGAAAAGGCTGGAGAGTTCTTTATCGTAGAACACAAAAATACCCTCTGCAATAATTATTGGAGAGGGCTTAAAGACCAGGTTCTTTGGAGTGACGTTGGGGTTGTTAAAGGTATACTCCTGCCTCTGCACCGTATTGCCTCTTTTGAGTTCCTCCAGGTCGTGCCGAAATTCGTCGAAATCTATCGAAAGAGGAGTGTCGAAATTTTTGACGCCGTTTTCATCAACTGGTTGCGTGTCTCTTGATTTATAGTAATTGTCTTGAGAAACGAGGCAGATTTCGTTTTCCTGAAAAATTTCAATCAAGCTGCTAAGAAACAACGTTTTTCCTGAAGCACTACCTCCAGTCATTCCTACAACAAGTGGTTCTTTCATTTTAGGCTTGCCGACATTTGCTGAAACTTCAAAAAGGCAGCAAACTTTGCCAGGGCCCTGCCCCTGTGACTTATCGCATTTTTTTCCTTGCTACCCATTTCAGCAAAAGTAAGTGTTTTACCCTCAGGTAAAAAAACAGGGTCATACCCAAAGCCTCCTGCACCTGTGATCCTTGTAGTTATTTTTCCAAACACCTTTCCCTCGAACTGATAAATGCTGCCTGCATCAATAAAGGTCATTACTGTTTTGAAATGCGCATCTCTTTGCGGATTTCCATCGAGTTTGTTTAGCAGCAGGGCAATATTGTCATCCCCCCTTCTGTGGTCACCGGCATACCTTGCAGAAACAACTCCCGGTTCGCCGTTGAGAGCGTCGACCAACAGGCCTGTATCATCTGCCAGGCAATTGATTTTATAATGATCCCAAATGTATTGGGCCTTCTGAAGCGAGTTCCCTTCAATGGTTGGCTGCGTTTCAGGGATGTCTTCGGTGCAGCCAATATCAGAAAGGGAGAGCAATTGATAGCTCTCCCCCAGTATCTCTTTTATCTCCTTTAGCTTGTGTGCATTGTTGGATGCAATACAAATCTCGATCATTTCTGGCGTTAACGAATTTGAACCATTTTCAGCTCCCACACGGATGGTGAGTTGGCTGGTATTTGCCCATAGGCAACCTGTCCAAAGGCTAATTTTGAAGGCAAGTAGAACACAAACCGGTCATTCAATTTCATTAACTGACTGCCTTCTTTAAGCCCTGCCACCTGAAAGCCTGAGAAAACAAATCCAGCACCAAAATTGAATTTGTAAGGCACGTAGGCAATGGCCGAGTCATAGATATTGTACTTCAAAGCCACGTCTGTGAATGTAGTCTCTATTACGGCGCTATCCATTCTACTGATGGTAAAGTGCACCGAAACGATGTCATTCTTATTGGGGGCAGGCCCGCTGCCTTCTTCCAGCACTTTGTACCTGAGCCCACTCTCCGTAGTCTGCACGCCCTCAATGCCGTACTTAGCCAAATATTCGTCTATGGCTATGCTGTCCTTTTTGTATTGCGCCTCCACATCAAATACGGGATCAGGTTCGTTCACGCTAAGATCGCAGCTTGCAAGTGACGCTGCCAGTGTAGCAACAAACAAAATAACCGCCGCTGTTCTAACTCTAAATACCATTGCTCGACTTTATTTATCTTTTGCTGTCTAAAACCTCAATCTTAAAAATCAAAACCTGATTAGCGCCTATATCTTTCCCTGAACCGCTAGTACCATAGCCAAGATTTGAAGGGATGAGCAATATGGCTTCGCTGCCCACAGGCAACAACGCCACTCCCTCGTCCCATCCTTTAATTACTTTACCAACACCAAGCGTAAACTTGAAAGCCTCACCCCGGTCATAAGATGAATCAAATTTCTTGCCACTCAGCAGCTTGCCTTCGTAGTTGACTGTAACTACCTCGTTCACTCTGGGGAAGGCGCCTGCACCTTCCCTGGTGATTGTGTACCTGAGTCCACTTGTGGTAGTTTGCACGTTTTTCAGGTCGTTCTTCTTAATGTACTTGTCGATAGCATCGTATTGTTCCTGTAGCGTAAGCGGATCATCGTCCTTATTACATCCCAACGTCACCAATCCAATCACCAAGAGTAAAAGAAGAGAAATTCGCTTCATCATAATCTACATTTGTTCTATCCCAACCAACACTACTTCAAATTTTAAAATTTCGTTCGGCTTAATTGCAGCTCCTGCTCCTCTCGGTCCGTATGCCAGAGAAGATGGTACGTACAATGTGGCTTCAGCACCTGTGTTAAGCAGGGCAATGCCTTCGTCCCAGCCTGGAATCACCTGTCCTCTGCCAATAACAAACTGTAATGGCTCACCCCTATCGTAAGAAGCATCGAATTTCTCACCTGCAAGGGTAGTACCCAGATAGTGCACGTTTACCATGCTTCCCGGAGTCGGTGTCGCTCCGGTTCCCTGCTTTGTGATAACGTAGCGAAGGCCAGACTCAGTGGTTTGAGCGGTGATATTATTATCAGCCAAATATTTGTCTATGATTTCGCCGTCAACTATAATTTGACCTTCGGCCTCCATTTGCATTTTTTCCATTTCAGCTTGCTGCAACGCCATCTGCTCTTCCTGATATTGTTCCTCACTCATCATATCCACCAGGCTGCAATTGAAGGTGATCAGACTGCCTCTCTTGATAGAATCCGGCAGCTGAGTTCCAAATGTATCTTCAAATAGCGCTTCAGCAGTCATTTTAAATTGCACACTGTCTCCCTTTTTCAGTTCACGGAACACTTCGTAAAGTACTCCCTGAGTTTGCCAGGCCGAATCATTGTAAAGCATAGGCAATGGTCGTCCTCCACCGGCTTCTACACTATTGAATAGCGCATTTCCATTCTCATTGAGGTAAGAGATGTGCATAGTAAGAATCTGGCCGTCTGAAGGTTTCTCTCCCTCGCCGTTGCGGATGTAAGACACCTCTGCCCCTGATTTCGTTGTAAATTTGTCAGCACCACCACAGGCAATTACCAAAGCTGCCAGTCCCAGCAACCCCGATAGGTTTTTAATTTTATTAAACATGTAAGAATGAAATGTTTTTGTTTAAATCTTCTTTATATAAAGGCAATAAATTCTTGAACTTTTCAACAGTAGCTTCCAGGCTATCAGTGGAGGCTCCTCCAGCGGCATTTTTGTGCCCCCCGCCATCAAAATGATCTCTGGCAAATTGGTTGACTGAAAAATCTCCCATCGACCTGAAAGACATTTTTACCTTCCCGTCTCTTTCGATGATTGTAGCAGCCATCACCACGCCCTTTATTGACAAGGCATAGTTCACAAGCCCCTCAGTGTCACCATTCTTCGAGTTGAACTTCTTCAGGTCTTCCTTGCTGATCACAAAATAGGCAACACCAAACTCGGGAAGCACCTGCAACCTTTGACTAAAGGCGAACCCTAAAAACTTCAGCCTGTCAATGGAGTTGTTATCATAAATCAGTTTGCTCACTTTGGTGACATCCGCACCGCTGTCTATCAGGTCAGCCACTATTCGGTGAACCCTGGATGACGTTGAAGGATGCCGAAATGAACCCGTGTCGGTCATAATGCCGGCATACAGGCATTCTGCAATATCGTTATCTATAAGTGACTTGTCGCCCAGCTGCTCAATAAGCTGAAAAACGAGCTCAGCGGTTGCCGCAGCTTCTATCGTCCAAAGGCTATAATCGGCGAAATCACCCGGGTTAAGGTGATGGTCGATGAGCACCTTCACTGCATTGGAGGCGGCCACCAGCTCTCCCACTTTTTCAATCCGGGACAGCGTGGAAAAATCGAGGCAGAAAATAATATCAGCTGCGTCGATCAACTTCGCCGAGAGCGCCTCATTTCCATCTTCGAAGTTAATTACAGCATCATTCCCCTTCATCCAGGCCAAAAACTCAGGGTAATCCGTGGGGGTAATCACATCCACATGATGCCCTTTTGCCAAAAGATAATTCGCCAAACCCAACGAAGAACCCAATGCATCGGCATCTGGCTTTATATGGGTAGTGATGATTATTCGCTTGGGTTGAAGGAGTAAATCCCTGAACTGGTCAATTTGCTGCATGTAAAATGATACCTTCCGAGGAGAATAGGTAAAATGTGAAGTGCAAAAGTGAGAAGAATATTTTAATTAGAAAAACGCATTCCCGAACGCAAATGATTAAAGGAGTGCGTATTTAATGCAAGGGTTCGTTCAAAACAAATTAATCTGCTAACTTTGCGGGCGTTTTGAAAACCCTTTCTAATATATAATCAAAAAATGGCAGGATCAATTACCTTTTCAATGATTAAGCCTGACGCTTACAGCGCAGGAAACTCCGGCGCAATCCTAAAAATGATTGAGGAAGCTGGGTTCACTATTAAAGCAATGAAGCTAACAAAGCTGACTCCTGAGGTCGCTGGTAAGTTCTACGAAGTACATAAGGAACGTCCTTTTTACGGTGAGCTTTGCGCCTACATGTCTTCAGCACCGATAATTGCACTGGTGCTTCAAAAAGCCAATGCAGTAGAAGAGTTTCGTAAATTAATTGGTGCCACCGACCCTACCAAGGCGGCCGATGGAACCATCCGTAAGATTTTTGCTAAATCAATTGAGGCAAATGCCGTGCATGGATCAGACTCAGACGAGAATGCTGCCATCGAAGCCGGCTTCTTTTTCTCTCAGTTCGAGAGGGTTTAAGAAAGACCAGCCAAAGTAAACACCAGAGCCATGAAGCATTTCATGGCTTTTTTTATTCTTCAGGCAGAACTACCACTTCTTCGCCTTCAAGCTTTTCAATCCAAAAGTTGTTGAACCCCTCTCCTATGAAAATGGTAATCATTCTCATTTGCAGCAGTTCCAGAATGGCAAGGAAGTTAAATATCACGGCAATTTTCGTCGGCATATCTTCCATTACATTAGCAAACGACACCCGGCCAGCATCACCCAGTTTATTCATGATGAAGTCCCTTTGACTGGAAATGGTGAACGGGTATTGCACTACATTGTGTATCGGTTTTTTCTGCTCATACTCGAACCTCTCCAACACCCGCATATACACTTTCAGCAGTTTGTAAAGGTCGATATCCTGCAACTCGGCTTCCACATTGTTTATTTCTGACAGAGACCTTAGCTCTTTTTCGAGGTTTCCCCTCATCTCTCTGTCCAATCTGTCTGCCTCCATTTTCGAAAGCTCCTCCACCACCGACTTGTACTTTTTGTACTCAAGCAGGTGTTTAACCAGCTCTTCTCTCGGGTCGATTTCATTGCCTAACTCATCCAACACAGGTCTCGGCAAAAGCATCTTTGCCTTTATCCTCATCAAAGTAGCTGCTACCAGAATAAATTCGCTGGCCACCTCAATATTCATTGACTCGAGGTGCTGCAGGTAGTCAAGAAAGTCGGCAGTAATTTTAGAGATGGGAATATCATGAATATCCAGTTCGTCTCTTTCAATAAAGAACAAGAGCAGGTCAAACGGCCCTTCGAACAATGGCAATTTGATTTCAAACTTTGAAGAATCGGTTTGTGATATATCCATTTTCAGTAAGGTAGCATCAAATTTATCAACTCAATAAATAATAGTAAGCCTTTAGTCAAAAAAATGTACCTTTGCCACCTTGATTGACTCATAAAGATTCAATAGTTACGATAAACATTTAAGGAACTGGTTAGTTGATTACCTTATATCACAACCTGCGAATAGTATGCTGATACAGCCCGGCGAGCTTCTTTCCACTATCAATTATCCTTCTGACGTCAGAAAACTTGATCCGTCACAGCTAGTTCAGCTGGCAGATGAATTACGTCAATTCATTGTCGACAATGTGTCAGTATATGGTGGGCATTTTGGAGCCAGCCTTGGGGTTGTAGAACTAACCGTTGCTCTTCACTACGCTTTTAATACGCCAAGCGATCAGCTGGTCTGGGACGTGGGACATCAGGCATACGGGCATAAAATTCTCACTGGAAGAAAGGACGTATTCCACACCAACCGTTTTTATGGTGGGATATCTGGCTTCCCTAAAAGAAAGGAAAGTGAATATGACGCCTTTGGGGTAGGTCACTCTTCAACATCTATTTCTGCAGCGCTCGGTATGGCAGTGGCTTCCCACTACAAAAAAGAAAACCAGAAGCAACATATAGCAGTGATAGGCGACGGTGCCCTTACTGGTGGAATGGCCTTCGAAGCCATGAACCACGCCGGCGTAGCGAACAGCAACCTGCTGATAGTGCTGAACGACAATTGCATGTCGATAGACCCCAACGTGGGCGCTCTAAAGGATTACCTAACTGACATTACGACCTCCCACACCTACAACAAGGTGAAAGATGAGGTGTGGAACATCCTCGGAAAAATCAGCAAATTTGGGCCAAACGCCCAGGAAATTGCTTCCAAAGTCGAAAACAGCGTGAAGGGCTTTTTGATAAAGAGCAGTAACCTCTTTGAATCCCTCAACTTAAGATATTTTGGCCCGGTCGACGGCCACGACGTCACCCATCTGGCTCAGATTTTCAATGACCTGAAAGACATTCCCGGGCCCAAGATTCTGCATTGTGTTACGGTGAAAGGCAAGGGCTTCGCTTTGGCGGAAAAAGACCAAACAAAATGGCATGCACCGGGCAAGTTCGATAAGCTGACAGGAGAAATCCACAAGAAGGTTTACGATGCGCCTCAGCCACCTAAGTATCAGGATGTGTTTGGGCATACACTTGTTGAGCTGGCCGAAAAGAACGAAAAAATAATGGGGATCACGCCAGCGATGCCGTCTGGCTCCTCCATGAACATCATGATGAAAGCCATGCCAGACAGGGCTTTTGATGTAGGCATTGCCGAGCAGCATGCGGTAACTTTCTCGGCCGGCCTGGCCACGCAGGGGTTAACACCCTTCTGCAATATCTACAGCACATTTATGCAACGTGCTTACGACCAGGTGATCCACGACGTCTGCCTTCAAAATTTGCCGGTCGTTTTTTGCCTCGACAGGGCGGGCTTTTCAGGAGCCGATGGCCCAACGCACCATGGGGCTTACGATATCGCCTTCATGCGTTGCATTCCGAATATGGTCGTTTCGTCGCCAATGAACGAAGAGGAGCTGCGCAACCTGATGTACACTGCCCAGTTGCAAAAAGAAGGCGCATTCACCATCAGGTACCCAAGAGGCAACGGCGTAATGCCTAATTGGAAAACACCTTTCAAAGAAATACCTATCGGGCAAGGAAGAAAGCTTAGAGAAGGTGGTGACCTGGCTATACTAACCCTTGGGCACATTGGGAATTATGCCACTGAAGCATGCCATATGTTAGAAGAAGATCATGTGGATGCAGCCCATTACGATATGCGGTTTGTGAAGCCATTGGATGAAGCGATGCTGCATGAGATCTTCAAAAGTCACAAATACGTAATCACCGTTGAGGATGGCTGCTTGCAAGGCGGCTTTGGAAGTGCCATCATCGAGTTTATGGCCGACAACGGTTATACGTCCAAAATTGTGCGGCTCGGAATCCCTGACGATGTGATTGAGCACGGAGAGCAGCATGAATTGCACCACGAATGCGGCTTTGATACGCAGGGAATTTATGAGGCAGCCATCAAACTGCTTGAGCCGTCCGGCGTACTAAAATAATCTTACTATATTGGCCGTATGGCCCTATTTGTAAAGAAACTACCCCTCGAAGAGCTACCATCTTCTAATGAATCTCCCGTACTTTTGCTTCACGGGTTTTGCGAAGACCACAGCATCTGGGAAAACATGCTGTCGGCTTTTCCAGGCAGAACAATCTATCTCGTAGACCTTCCCGGGTTTGGGAGGAGCAATTTAGAGCTAGCCCACCCACTTTCCATCGATTGGGTGGCTGAGGTTATTTACCATCAGGTGATTGAACCTGAACAGATTGAACCAATTGTTGTCGGGCATTCACTGGGAGGCTATGTGGCGCTGGCCCTGGCAGAAAAATATGGGAATAGCCTGAGTGGCCTGTGTCTGTTTCACTCTACTGTCTTTGCTGATTCACCTGAAAAGAAGGCAACAAGAAACAAGGTGGTTGATTACGTCAACAAAAGCGGAGTAGAAAGCTTTACCACTGAATTTGTCCCTGGCCTTTTCCACAGCCTCTTCAGAAGAAAGAACCCGGGCATTGTGCAGCAAGTGGTTGACCTGGCAGCAGGAACCAGGCTTGATACCCTGACTGCCTACACTGCTGCCATGCGGGACAGGCCCGAAAGAAGCGAAGTGCTTAAAATGTTTGGCCAGCCAAAGCTCATCATTGCCGGTGAAAAAGACGGTGCCGTGCCATTAGAACAAAGTCTGCTGATGAAGGAAATGGTTAGGTCTGATCAGTTTGTGCTTTTGGAGGAGACAGCCCACATGGGCATGTATGAGAAGCCGGAAGCGTGCAAAGCGGCGCTGGGTTCGCTGGCGTAAAAAAAGAAAGGCCACCCCGACGGGATGGCCTTTGCTAAAGTATTTTCTAATTGAGCTAATTATTCAGCGTCTTCCTGAACAAGAATCTCAAGCTCGATTTTACCTGCTACGCCATCACCAGCGGTGATACTTTTCACAAGGATCAAGCCTATCTTGCTACCACCAGTTTTGGTTGAAGCTGTTTTGAACGCCAACACCTGATTCGCTTCAAGAGTAGTTTTCACTCCGGCAGCGGCATCAGTAGCCGCAGTATACACTTCATCAAGGTCAGCCCAGGTAGTCACCTCCGTAAAAGCTGCTGCTGTTAACGTAGTCTTCTTCAGCATCGTTTCATTGAGAGTTCCCCAACCAGCCACTTGAGCAGTGAAGCCAGCGTTTGATAACAAAGAGTAAGCCTTAGGAGAAGCTAAACTAGCTTTATCAGTGGCACCGTAGTAGTAACCGAAATCAATGTTTGGAGAAATAGCTGCACTAGTTCCAGTTACATCGGCAGGAGAATACACTAAGCCGGTGTTTGAAGAGAAGAACCCATCAGCAGACTTATCTCCTAGTGGAGCTGAAAGCAATACTGCAGTGTAAGCCCTTGCTTCAGGAGAAGGAGGCGCACTTACAGTTGCTGTAAATTCCTTCGTTGCTGTTTGGTCACTGTCGTCTACAGCTTCAAACGTCCACGTAATTTCTGTGTCCTCATCTTCTTCCTCAAAAGTGTAGGTAATCGTAATAGATGCCTCTGTATTATCAGCATTTTTTGTTACCTCAGTTGAGTTTCTCGTAAATACAGTAGGGGTTCCAGCAACACCGTCAACGGAAGGCGTGATGTTCAATGTGTTGAACGCTCCAGGGGCTGTAATAGTTACAGCAAACGACACCTCATCTCCAGTGATAGCTGTAATTTCTGAACCAGACACTTCTGCATCACCTGAAACAGTAACAGTAATTGAAGGTGCAGCTGGTAGCGGCTCTTCTTCGTCACCACCGCAACTTGCCAAAATGGCTACAGATCCGATTGCACTAAAGAACAATAAATTTCTAAATAGTTTTTTCATGGTTAAATAATTTGAATTGGTTTGCAAGATTATGAATTATATCGTAAAAATTAAAGTTTATACCCAGTTAATGCTATTTTTAAATTTTACCAACGTTTTTATCAGGTCAAATGAGATTTTACAAAAAAATTACACTTTGATAACAAACAGAGGCCTAATTGCCCTTAGGGTTAAAAATTTGGGTTGCTAACAACATCTATACTCCCAATTTATATTGAGGCATTCTAAATAATTATGGTTGGCTTTGGGGTAATGAAATTGAAGAGTCAATAAACTACCCAAAGGTACCAATAACCACCTGCAAATTCCATACCTAATAATAGGTATTTCTACTATTGAACCTGATTTTCGTTAAAAAGTTGCGAAAGAGAGTGCTATTTCTGCTTTCCACAAGAAAGTCAAGCAGCTATGCCTGTCTTTTTGATTAGCATATTACATTGACCAGTAGCCCAAAACGACCTGCCCCGGCAGTCTAATACTTTTGGTTGCCGTCAATTTTTTTTTAATTTTAGCTGTTTATAAGATTGAATAAATGCTGAATTAAATATATTTGTACATTGCAATACTGTAAATGTGCAATTCTCACAACGAAAGAGTTATTTAATTGCCACATAAACCTTACATCGAACAAAACTTACTTTTGAACCTATTAACGTCGAATCGCTATGCAAGAAATTTCACCTAGTCTGCTTGAAGCTTGGAACACCTATGGGAAATATGGGGCTTATGCTTTAGTTGCTATCGGTTTAGTTGTCCTTATTTATCATTTCCTCAGATTAGCTTCTATCGGTGATAAGAAAACTAAATATGACTATATCAACAAAAACGAGATTAACTTTTTGTGGTATGCATTTCTTCTTATAATCATTGGTGCTGCTCTGTATTCAAACACACTGGTTGATCAAACAGGTGTTCTTTGGTTCTTCGTAAGGATATTCGTTAGTTCCATGCTTGGTATCATTGCTGGCGTGGTTGTTCAAAACGTACTTAAGTTTTACTACCCCTTCTATATTGAGAAGCGTCTTAAGAAATTGAGATACTCTCCAAGGCTTTCTCCTGATGGTCGTAAGATGAAGCTTCTGAGCGAAGAAGAGGAAGATGAATACCTTGACGAAGGTATGCAGGCTGAAGAACTTGCCTTCTCTGTAGACTATGACGTTTGGATTGATGAAGTGTCAGGTTATGTGAAGATTGAAAAGTACAATGGTCGACTGCATGCACTACAGTGCAGCGAGTGTAACTACCAAACCCTGAGGGTGATGAAAGAAGAAGTTACACGGACGGCTACTAATGATGAAGACGGCGAAATGATGAAATATTACGAATGCTCTTACTGCGGACATAAGGAGCGTAAGCCATTCAAAATCAACAAACTTAAGCCAGAAGGCGAAGCTGTTTAATCGATCACCATCGACTCGTAAAAAATCAAAGGCCTCAATTGAGGCCTTTCTTTTTATAGTTTGATGCAAATGTTTTGGGCTTCGGTAAAAAACCGCAACGACTCGAAGCCACCCTCTCTACCCAAACCAGAATTCTTCATCCCGCCAAAAGGGGTGCGAAGGTCCCTCAAAAGCCAGGTATTGACCCAGACAATTCCAAAATGCAGCTTGTGAGAAACATTGTGTGCCATCTTCAGATCCGACGTCCAAATGTTCGCCGCCAGACCATATGATGACTCGTTGCCCAGGCTGATGGCCTGATCGGCCCCTTTAAACGATTGAACGGTTACTACTGGCCCAAATATCTCCTCCTGGTTTGTCCTGCATGAGTTTGGCAAGTCAGCAATTACTGTAGGTTGCACAAAATATCCCCTCTCACATCGGCCAACAACGACTTGCCTGTCGCCGCCACACAAAATGTGTCCACCTTCCTGCTTCGCAAGCGCTACATACTGCAGCACCTTCTGCTGATGATGTTGAGAGACAAGGGCGCCTACTTTTACGTCACCGTCCAATGGGTCGCCCACTTTCAAAGCGTCGACCTGTTTTACAAACTCACCCAAAAACTTCTCATAAATACCTTCCTCGACATAAATTCTCGAACCGCAAAGGCATATTTCGCCCTGGTTGGTGAAGGATGACCGAACAGCGCTCTCAACAGCCAAATCAAAATCACAATCTTCAAAAATGATGGTTGGGTTCTTTCCCCCTAGCTCAAGGGATGTTCTTTTAAACGTCTCGGCAGCTGTAAGAGCAACCTTTCTCCCTGTAGCAGTGCCTCCGGTAAACGACACGGCCTTGACCTCGTGGTGTTGGACGATGGACTGACCAACCTTGCCGCCGGCCCCGTGTACTATATTCAGGACGCCAGGAGGCAGTCCGGCCTTTATACAAATTTCTGACAACAGGGAGGCCGTGTGGGGAGTGAGCTCCGACGGTTTAGCAACCACGGTGTTACCGGCAGCTAACGCCGGCGCTACCTTCCAGGTGAAGAGGTATAGGGGCAGATTCCAGGGAGAAATGCACCCAACCACGCCAAGAGGACCACGGCGGGTATAATTCAGTGCAACACCGTCGACCAGATGCGACTCGGAAGCAAATTGGGTAATAGCGTGCCCAAAAAATCGAAAATTGGCAGCCGCCCTGGGAATATCCATGGCATTTGAAAGCCAAAGGGGCTTTCCCGTGTCGGTTGTTTCGGCAAGAGCAAGCTCGGCCTGGGACTGTTCCACGGCTTCTGCAATTTTAATAAGGTACTGAGACCGATCCTCAGGGGAGAGGCCAGACCATTTCGGAAATGCTCCTTTTGCTGCGGCTACTGCCTCCTCAACGTCTTCCTGGCAACTGTCGGGCAGCAAACTGTAGACTTCGCCTGTCGCCGGATTATAGTTGTCCAGATAATCCTTTGACGTTGAGGGCACAAGCTTTCCGTCGATATAGTTGGCAAACTTCTTCACTTCAATGACGAGTAATAACCAATCGCATTCTTATAGGCAATCCCCTCTTCAAAATGCTTCGCTCCTGTCTCCCTTATTTCGGCCAGAATCTTTTGATACCAGGAGGCGTTGTCCTGTCCTTGAAAATAGATTGGGTAACGAGACGGGTCAGGATGATTCAATGCATAAAAGAAGTCGGCGCCAAATGCCAGAAGGTGCTGCGCCCCAAGCTTTATGCCATGGTCAATGTGATCGTGTAACACTCCGGGGTCGGTGTCGTTGATATAGTTGCGCAGAAAATTGATGCCGATCAGTCCATTTCGTCTTATGAGCTCCATAGCCAGCTCATCCGGAAGGTTTCTGACATGGCTGTGAACGTTTCGAAAGTTGGAGTGACTAGCCAACACCGGGACATTCAGGCTCCTTTTGTCGATATAATTCAGAATGCCGTAAGCCAGCTTGTCGCTCGTATGTGCCAAATCAACCGGAATCCTTTTTCCGTCCAGGAAATCAAGCAGCACCTCGCCATCGGCCTTCAGCCCCGCATCCGAATAGTTGCCGCCTCCAAAACGATTTTCATAGTGATGAGTCATAATAATGTAGGCCAGCGGCCCTGACGACGCCACCAACTGCTCCAGCCGGAGCAAGCCTGCGCTGAGGCTCTCGTCCTCTTCACAAAAGGCTGATCCATTTTCTATTGCCAACCAGGCGTAGCAGCCCGACTGGTTCTCTAATGCCTCCGGAGAAAGGGCACTGCTTGTGAAACGGCTGAAAAACCCGTTCGAGAGAGTTGGGAGCTCGCCAAAAAGCTTTCGCTGTTTTTCGCCAGCCGCACTACTTCCTGCTTTGGTATCGGTGTAGATGGCCATTACCTGGAGCTTAACATTACCAGCCTTTAAGTGCGGAACAGCAGCCCCAAATTCTGCTGCTTTATCAACCCCAGCACCTGGCACTAACGACAGATAAGACAGCAAATCGCAATGAAGGTCGACAATAGGTTGCTTCATATTAAATAGAGCCAGTTCTTCCTCCGTCCACAGGAATGCTTGTACCGTTAATATAAGCGGCAGCCGGCGTCGCCAAAAAAGCGACAAGTGATGCAATTTCTTCCGGCGTGCCAAAACGCCCCGCAGGTGCCTCCATCCTCATCGACCTGGCCACTTCTTCTTCAGACTTCCCTTCTTTTTCAGCCTTGGTCCTGATAAGGGAAAAGAGTCTCTCCGTTTCAGTGAAGCCTGGCAACACATTGTTTACCGTTACCCCAAAAGGTGCCAGCTCAAGCGAAAGGGTTTTTGCCCAGCTTGCTACCGCTCCTCTCACGGTATTGGACACACCCAAACCGCTGATGGGTATTTTGACCGACGTGCTTATTACATTGACAATTCTGCCAAACTTCTTTTCCTTCATTCCCTGTGATAGCTTCTGCACAAGTATATGGTTACAATGCAGGTGTGCCTCCATGGCATCAAACACCTGCGAATAATTTGCATCGAGCAATGGCCCGCCCGGAGGCCCTCCGGTGTTATTAATCAGTATGTCATAGCGAGCTCCCCGGTTGATAGCAGCTGTGACGGCCACCTCAACACTAGAGGGGCTACTGAAGTCTGCCGAGAGGTAATTGTGCGACTGCCCGTTTTCAGCAGCCAGGCTAGCGACAATTTTTTTCATGGCTGTCTCATTTCGGGCCAGAAGTGTGACTTCAGCGCCAAGCCTGGCCAACTCAACCGCACTGGCAAGGCCAATTCCCTGGGTGCTGCCACAAACCAAAGCTTTCCTTCCCTTTAAATCTAAATCCATAGTTTAGTTACCGTTACCGTTTTCTCGTAATACTACCTTTTCCTAAATGGGTATTATTCGTTATTTTTAGAAAAATACGAAAACATTATTCGTTTAGCTATGACTATTAAAAGACCCTTCAATTTTAAAGGTTGGATAGATGAAAATCGACATTTGTTAAAGCCTCCGGTAGGAAACCAACAAGTTTATAAAGGAAACGATGATTTTATAGTGATGGTAGTTGGGGGCCCTAACTCCCGAAAGGATTATCACTATAATGAAACGGAAGAATTCTTCTATCAGGTAGAAGGAGATATAAAACTGAAAATAATAGAAGATGGAAGGCCGCTTGACCTGATCATTAAGGAAGGAGACATTTTCTTGCTGCCTGCCCGAGTGCCGCACTCCCCGCAAAGGCCCGCCAACACTGTGGGGCTGGTAATGGAAGTGTACCGGGGAGAAAAACACAAGGATGGCTTCATGTGGTTTTGTGAAGCGTGTGGCCACAAACTCCATGAGAAGTTTGAGGTAATTACTGACATCGTTTCGCAACTGCCCCCAATCATGCAGGAATTTTACGAGAGCGAAGAAAAAAGAACATGTGACAACTGCGGCACGGTGATGGAGCCGCCAGCAAGAGCCTAACTTTGTGTTAAAGTGGATACTGATTTCAAAATAGACATACACACCCATATTCTACCGGAGAAATGGCCGGATTTGAAGGAAAAGTATGGCTATGGGGGGTGGATCAGGCTTGAGCACCACAAGCCTTGCTGCGCCCGCATGATGATCGATAATAAATTTTTCAGGGAGGTAGAAGACAATACATGGGATCCGGTAAGGAGAATTCATGAATGTGACCAGCATGGAGTGGGTGTGCAGGTGCTGTCGACTGTGCCAGTGATGTTTAACTACTGGGCCAGGGCTGAAGATGCCCACGATCTTTCGATGCTGCTGAACGATCACATAGCCTCCATTGTGCAAGAATATCCCGACAGATATATCGGCCTCGCCACCCTGCCGTTACAGGACACCAGGCTCGCAGTGAAGGAACTGGAAAGGTGCGTGAAGCAACTGGGCTTGCACGGGATTGAGATAGGCACACACGTAAATAAGCTCAACCTGGATGCAGAGGAGCTCTTCCCCGTTTTTCAGGCAGCGGAAGAGCTGGGCGCTTCGGTGTTTGTTCATCCATGGGACATGATGGGCAAAGAGGACATGCCAAAGTATTGGCTGCCCTGGCTTGTGGGCATGCCCGCAGAAACCTCCAGGGCCATTTGCTCACTTATTTTCGGGGGAGTTTTCGAAAGGCTTCCAAACCTTAGAATAGCCTTTGCCCACGGAGGGGGTTCATTTCCCTCAACCATCGGCCGAATTGAGCATGGCTTCAACGTTCGCCCCGACCTTTGTGCTGTTGACAACCCGGTTAACCCGAGAAATTATATAGGTAAATTTTACCTCGACTCGCTGGTTTATGATCAAATGGCTTTGGATATGCTGGTGAAGCTGGTCGGCGAGGATCACATCGTTTTGGGGTCGGACTACCCTTTCCCTTTGGGTGAGCATGAGCCTGGCAAACTTATACAGTCAATGCCGTATTCGAAGAGCACCCGGCAGAAGTTACTTCACAAAAACGCCCTCAACTGGCTGGGCATCCATCAAAACAAATTAGCAAAGGCGTGAATAATAGTAGCTCCCGTCGCTCCAAGCTTCCTAATTTGCCTATTTTTGTCTCTGACAAACGATAAATGAAGGTGTGCCCCGGACAGTCCGCCATTGTTGTACGCAACCAAATTAACACATTGACTGTAGAGTTCTATCGACAACTTTAGCCAGAAAATAGATGAGTATTCCTTATAAACATTCTCTCAGCTTCGCCAGGGAGCTTGATGAACATGACCCCCTCCATTCATTCAGATCTCTATTTAAAATTCCTCAAAGAAATGGAAAGGATTGTATCTACTTCTGTGGGAACTCACTTGGTCTCCAGCCAAAAGCTGCAGCGAATAGCATTGCAGAGCAAATGGATAATTGGGCACATTTTGCGGTAGAAGGTCACTTTGAGGGAGCGACACCCTGGATGACCTATCACAAACAAGCCAGGAAAACGCTGAGCCGCCTCGTTGGGGCGAAAGAGCATGAAGTCGTTGCCATGAACAGCTTAACCGTGAACTTGCACCTGCTGCTCGTGACCTTTTACCAACCTCAGGGGTTGCGGAGAAAAATTCTGATGGAGAAGGGCGCCTTCCCTTCTGACCAATATGCCCTGGAAAGCCATTTGAAATGGTATGGCTACGACCCGGAAGAGTGCATCATAGAAGTAGAGCCGGATGTCGACACCAATCTTTACTCTACGGGTCATATTGTAAATGAAATCTCGAAAGCCGGAGACGAACTTGCTTTGGTGCTGTTCAGTGGGATACAGTACTACACCGGCCAGCTTTTCGACATGGCTGCCATTACCAAAGCAGCCCATGGGGTCGGTGCGCTGGCGGGCTTCGATTTGGCCCACGCCATGGGGAATGTGCCGATGTCCTTGCATGATGCTGAGGTTGACTTTGCAACCTGGTGCTCTTACAAATACCTGAATTCCAGTCCGGGAGGCATTTCTGGAATTTATATCCATGAAAAACATGCCGCCAATAAGGATTTGAATCGCTTTGGTGGTTGGTGGGGACATAATGAACAGGAGAGATTTAAGATGAAAAAGGGGTTTGATCCAACGCCCAATGCCGACGGGTGGCAATTAAGCAATGCCCCTGTATTACTGCTGGCGGCTCACATGGCCTCGCTGAATATTTTTGAAAAAGCAGGCATTGATGAGCTGAGGAAGAAGAGTGTGGCCCTCACGGGTTTTTTGGAGTTTTTACTCAGGGAGCTTAATAAGGACGACGAAACTGTTCAAATTATTACGCCTTCCAATCCTGAAGAAAGGGGTAGTCAGTTGAGTTTGTTCATTACCAATGGGAACAAAGAGGTCTTCAACGCTATCCAAAGAAGGGGAGTTATTGCGGACTGGCGGGAGCCGAACGTCATAAGAATAGCGCCCGCTCCATTATACAATACCTTTCAGGAGGTCTTTCAGTTTGTTGAAATTCTTAAGGAAGAACTTTTAAAGCTAGCATCAATAAAACATGGCTAAAGAAAAAATACTGATCCTGGGTGCGGGGCTGGTTGGTTCGCTGCTGTCCATTTTTTTAGCTAAGAAGGGTTTCAAAGTAGAAGTTTTTGAAAAGCGCCCTGACCCAAGAAAAAACGATGTTTTAGGGGGAAGATCCATCAATCTCGCTTTAAGTGACAGGGGTCTGCTGGCTTTGGAAAAAGCAGGGGTTACCAGGAACCTCGACCAGGTGATGCTGCCTATGCATGGTCGTATGATTCACCAATTAGACTCGCAGGTTCATTTTCAGCCTTACGGAAAGGCCAACCAGGCTATCAACTCAGTGTCGAGGGGTTTGTTGAACGAATACCTTATCGGTGAAGCAGAAGCCGCCGGTGCATCCTTCAGGTTTGAACACAAATGTGAGCGGGCCGACATCGATAACTCTGTGCTGTCTTTCTCAACAGGTGGAAAACCAAAGGAGTATGGTGGTGACATTATTATTGGGGCTGACGGTGCCTACTCTGTTCTTCGGGCCTCTTTTTTACATTCAGACAGGTTCAACTTTATGCAAGACTACCTGCCACATGGGTACAAAGAGTTAAACATTCCTGCTGGGAAAAACGGGGAGTTCCAGATTGACCCCAACGCCCTCCACATTTGGCCGAGGGGCAAATTCATGCTCATTGCCTTGCCCAACATCGACAAGAGCTTTACCTGCACCCTTTTTCTTCCATTTGAAGGAGAGTCATCTTTTGAAGCACTAGACTCCCCTGAAAAAGTCGCTACTTTCTTTTCTGAAGTCTTTCCCGATACACTACCGGTAATTCCTAACCTCATTGATCAGTTTTTCACTAACCCAACCTCTTCTCTTGTCACTATACGGTGTTACCCCTGGAGTAAGAAAAGAAGCCTGCTGCTTGGCGATGCTTCACACGCCATTGTTCCTTTCTTTGGGCAGGGAATGAATGCAGGTTTCGAAGACTGTCGGCTACTGGATGAGATCATAGATGCTGAATACCCAAACTGGGAAACAGTATTTCAGACATTCGAAAAGTCACGCAAGCCAAATACTGACGCCATTGCCAAGCTTGCTAATGACAACTTTATTGAGATGCGTGACAAGGTAGCAGACGCCGGTTTTATCTGGCAAAAAAAATTGGAAGCGAGGATTCACGAAAAATACCCAGACAAATGGACTCCGCTTTACACAATGGTGACATTTTCGAACATGCCTTATAGCAAGGCACTTGAGCAGGGCAACAGGCAAGAGTCGGTTATGCGTAAAATAAGGGAGGTGTACCCAATGAGCACACCTCCGGAAGCTATCGACCTGGAAAAAATCGTTGGTTGGCTGGACTAGTTATTTAAATCCAGCCTGCTTGACAATTCGTCAATCAATTTTTGCTCGGCACTTGAAATCCCGTCAGTAGCATTGGCAAACAGGTACATTGATTCCAGTACCAAATCCTTTGCTGTTGGGTCTTCCTTCAGGAAGTCATTCAGTGCATTAATAAATTTCTTTCTCCAGCGTTCGCTATTGTCAATAAGGTAGCGAAACTCTGTTTTGTACACATCGGAAAGGGATTCGACTTCGTCGGGGCTAGCTGCCAGGTTCTTGCCTAGGTTTTCGGCGGCCCTTAGCACAGCATCCCATTCCTCTTTGTCCAACACCCCATCGCTCATAGAAACAAGTAGCGAAGGAAACATTTGAACCAAATAAGTAAATTGCTCAAGAGTAAGCTTGGCAGGGCGGTACCTCTGGTATTCCTGCTGTAATCGGTCGATGGCGTAAGACATGGTGTCGTTAATTGCGTTCATTTGAAGTAGTATTCTAACTGCTGGTTGTCTTTACATCATCGATTAATACGCCTTACAAAATAAAGGTAACCAATTTTTAGAAACTATCTTATAAAAAATATAATTTTTTCTAGTAAAATTTTACTGTGCTAAAAAATTGCGCTCAGGTCATAACCTAGGCCCGGCTTTAATGTTACTAAGAAAATACATTTAATGGAAAAAACAGTCGGAATTATTGGAGCGGGTATTGCGGGCATGGCTGCGGGTATCAGGTTGGCTAACAAAGGGTATGAGGTCACAATTTTTGATGGAAACGATTATCCGGGAGGCAAATTGACTGAACTCAGGCTTGGGAAATATAGATTTGATGCTGGTCCTTCCCTGTTTACAATGCCAGATTATGTCGATGAATTATTCAGAATATCAAAAAAAGATCCAAAAAATCACTTCAGCTATAAGCAACTCTCTAACACCGCTAATTACTTCTTCGATGATGGGATTTCTCTGCAGGCTTCTGCCAACCCACAGCTACTGGCAACTGAACTCGAAGACAAGCTTGGGGAACCAACTGCAAATACACTGGCTGCCCTCAAGCACAGCTCCTTTCTATACGACCACCTGGCTGACCTCTTTATTCACAGGTCGTTGCACGATGTCAAGACATTTTTCAATAGGCAAGCGTTTAAGGCATACAAAGTGCTTCACAAGCTTGACCTTTTCCGGACTATGCACGCTGCCAACCGGCAAAGGTTCGCCAAGGACAAAACCACACAACTGTTTAACAGGTATGCGACCTACAATGGCTCCAGCCCCTACCTAACTCCGGCTACGATGAATATCATTCCCCACCTGGAGTTTGGGGTGGGTGCATTTATCCCAGAAAAAGGCATGCACCAAATTACAGAAAGTCTTTTCACCCTTGCGAAAGAGAGTGGGGTAGAATTTCGCTTCAATAGCCCGGTGAAGAAAATCATTCTAAAGAGCGGCAAGGTAACTGGACTCAGAGTCAACGGCCAGGATCATCCATTTGACAACATAGTTAGCAATATGGACATGGTGGCCACCTACAAGCGCTTGCTCCCGGACACAAAAGCACCAGCCAGACTTTTGAACCAGCCAAAATCCAGCTCGGCCCTTATCTTCTACTGGGGAATTAAAAAGAACTTTAAGGAGCTCGATCTCCATAATATTTTCTTTAGCGGTGACTATCAAAAAGAGTTTGATCACATATTCTCCAAGGGTGACATTTATGCCGACCCTACAGTATATGTAAACATCACATCAAAGGAAGTGATTGGCGATGCGCCAGCCGGTTGCGAAAACTGGTTTGTTATGATCAACGTTCCGCACAATTCGGGGCAAGATTGGGAGCTGCTAAAAGTTCGGGCTAAGGAACACATCCTTACAAAGCTTTCGGGGGTTTTGAAAACCGACATAGCGAAACTGATTGAGGAAGAAGCCGTGCTAGACCCCATCAGGATTGAGTCAAAAACATCGTCCTCACAGGGAGCACTTTACGGCAATAGTTCTAATAACAGATTTGCTGCCTTCCTTCGCCACCCCAACAAGAGCAGGCGGGTAAAAAATCTCTATTTCTGTGGTGGCAGTGTGCACCCGGGCGGTGGCATCCCATTGTGTCTTTCTTCCGCCAAGATTGTAACAAGCTATTTTCCTGACCTACACTGAAATCATTTGAGAATACTGATCGAACAGTGACAAGATGTCGGCCACGTAATTGACCGGCTCGGCTCCACGGCAATAACCAAATTCGGCTACAGGGTCGTTAAAATAGTTCGGTTCCGATTTTTTCAGAAGATACTCCGACACGTCGTTCCAACTTGCAGCGTCTCCGTGATACTTCTCAGTGAGCTTGACCGCATCAATCACGTGGCCCTGGCCAACATTGTAAGAGGCCAAAACAAACTTTATCCGCTCCTTTTTGTCGGGAATCCGTTTAGTCCACAGTTTGTCGAGCCAAAGCAGGTACTTAACGCCAGCATTTATATTCTGAGCGGGGTTGGTGAGGTCTTTCGCTCCATACAGTTCGCCGGTATCAGGAACCAGCTGCATCAGTCCGACAGCTCCGGCCCACGATTTTGCTTTAGGTTTGAACTGAGATTCCTTGAACACCATCGCAGCCAGCAGCTTCCAATCCCAGCCCAGCTTATGAGACGCAGCTTTGATTTGCTCGTCGTAGGGAGAAATGGTATTACTGTTCAGGTTAGAAAAGTCGCTTTGCGCCAGCAAAGTGTATGTCTTGGTGTTTTTGAAATACCGATTGTAGATAACATTGTAATCGGCCGTCTTCCGCATGCCGTCAATCCAGAGATTCAAAGACTTCTGTAGCTGGCTGCCGTTTTTTCTTAAGCCCCAGGCGATTTGCTGGGGCAGACTAATAGCAGTGCTAACATCAAGAATAGGAAAATAAGTGGCGTTGAGCAGAGCGACATTTTCTTCGGCAACCGTGTACTGAATTTTTCCGGTAGCTACTTCATGAATCAGGTTCTCCGTTGTCTGCTCGGCAAAAGCCGGAACAAGCACAATGTCACCACCAATTTCGTCGCTCAGGTTCTCCAGTCTGCTTATGTATGACGAGCCTTTGCGCACAACAACCTCTTTGCCAATCAGGTCGACCGGATTCGTCAAAAGCTGGTCCTCAATCTCATGGAGTTTCATCTGATACCAATTTTCAGGTTTTCGCTGTATGAGCACCAGTCTGACAAGATTGTGGTAATGTGTGAACGCAATCCTCTCCTTTCTTTCCTTGGTAACTGTAAGGTTGTACGCAAGAATATCTCCCTCTCCGCTGTTGAGCTTCCTGAAGCTTTCTTCCAGGTCCTGAGAAATAATGAACTGCAGCCTCACCCCTATGGATCTGGCATACCTGCGCAGCAACTCATAGTCATAGCCCATTGGCTGGCCTTTATAGATAAAGTAGCTAGTAGAACTGTTTTCGATGATGACCTTTAACAACCCTCTGGCCATGATCTTGTCAAGGTCGAAGTCTACTACCTCTTCGGCCACTCTTTTATTTTTGTCAATGGCTTTAGAATCGGAGGAAGTGCTGCCGCAGCCGGCAAAAACGCATAGCAGAAAGCAAAGGAGTATTCTCAATAGATAGCCAAATGTGCGGTGGCACAACTGGTTTATCAGTCTACGTTTGCAAAGAAACATGACCTAAAATAGGCTTTTTTTGCTAAAAAGCTAGTTCCGGTCACCAAAGACTCGGGAAGAGAGGCTATGTACCCGCTTACTACCTACTCCGAGAACGTCGTAACCAGGCTTCCGCTGAGCCGAAGCAGCTCAATTTCAGCCAGCTTTGTGGAGAACGCAGCATTGATAAGACGGCTCTCGGCCTGCACGGCATTGATTTGGGCTTCTCTAAGCTCCAGAGGAGTTGAATTGCCCAGCTGATAACGTTCTAGGGCGATATTCTCGTTCTCTTTGGCCACCGCAAGATTTTGCCGTTCAATCTCTATTAGTTCTTTACTCGTTTGATAGTTATAGAAATTCCTATTGATATCTGCTTCTAGAGAAAGTTTCTGTTTGGAAATATTCAATTCCGAGGTTTCCATTTGAATCTTAGCAACCTGAATCTGCCTTTCTGTATTGAATCCGTTGAAAATGTTCAAAGTTGCCGTTAATCCATAGTTCAATCCGGCATTTTTCTGAAATGGAGCAAAGCTTAGGGGTGAAATATTTGTGCTTTTACTGTAACCGCCAAATAGTGAGACAACCGGATATCTAGCGCTTTTCACTTCCTGTATTTGTAGGTAGGCAACATTCAATTGTCTTTGTAGCTGTAGTAGCGTAGGGTTCTGAGCGTTAGCTGACTCAATAAGCATACTCATTTCCAACTCCTGATCAATGTTTATAACAGAATCGACAACAAAGTCAATGCTGGTTTCTCTAGCCATAACCTGATTCAGATCAACTTTAGATCTATACAAAAGTTGTTCTTCGTTCATCAATGCCGTGCGATCCGCATTATAGTCTACCTGAGCAGCAAGGTATTCGACCTTCGACGCTTTCCCCAACTCATATTTATTCTTAGCTATTTCCAGCCTTCGTTCAGAAAGCTGAATGGAGTTTTCCAGAACATCGACTCTTTCCTGCTCTACAGCCACAGTATAGTAGGCTGAAGTTAGTTCGGCGATCATGTTTTCCATTGTAACTTTCAATTGATAAGAGCTTACGTCCTTTTGCGCATCAAGGCGCTCAAAAGTGTAAAACATACCAAGTCCATCAAATACAGTCCAATTGACATTTGCACCTATATTAAAGGACTCACTTTTAACCCCGTTTGCTTCACGAATAGCTATTGAGTCACCTATAACCCTTTCCTGATATGTGTTATTCCGTGAATAGTTCTTAGTTGTTGACGCACCAACCGTCGGCAAAAACCCTGCATTTCCACGTGTCACATTAGTTTCTGCAACTTTTTCAGTCTTCTTGGAAATTCTCACATCGTAGTTGTTCTCCAAAGCAAATTCAATTGCTTGAGGAAGGCTAAGCAAATCCTGCCCAAATACCGCAGGTGAACAAACAAAGAGCCCAAACGTCAAAAACACAATCCTCACTTTATTCATATTATTATTTAAAAATTAAAATCTAGCCATTCTTTTTTCCTTGCCAGAGATATAGACATACATGGCAGGTATTACATACAGGGTGAGTATTGTGGCAAATAACAGCCCTCCAATGATGGCGATACCCATCGACACACGGCTTTCAGAGCCTGCACCAAGTGCCAAAGCAATCGGCAGAATACCCAGAATGGTCGACAGGCTGGTCATCAGAATAGGGCGGAATCGTTGCTGTGCCGCCCCAACTATGGCTTCCTCTACGGCCATGTCATGAGCTTTGCGTTGGTTGGCAAATTCCACAATCAGGATACCATTCTTTGTTACCAAACCTATCAGCATGATAATACCTATCTGGCTGAATATGTTGAGTGTCTGGTCAAAATACCATAGCGATAGAAATGCCCCCGCAATTGCCATGGGCACAGTAAGCATAATGATAAATGGGTCTCTGAAGCTTTCAAACTGAGCCGCCAGCACCAGGTAAATCAAAATAAGAGCGAATATAAAAGCGAAGTACAAGCTTGAAGAAGAGTCTCTGAACTCTGCAGAAGGGCCCGATAACTCGGTTTGAAAGGTGCCATCCAGCACTTTCGCTGCTATGGCATCCATGGCATCAATACCATCCTTGATGGTATAACCAGGCACCAACGACGCTGATACCGTTGCTGACACAAATCTGTTGTACCGATAGAGTTGCGGTGGCGTGCTTTGCTCCGTAATCTTTACCAAGTTGTCCATCTGAATAAGATCTCCTACCTGGTTCTTCACATAAAGTGCCTTCAGGTCGAGTGGGTCGTTGCGATCTTCTCTGTCCACCTGGCCTATTATTTGGTACTGCTTTCCGTCTTTGATGAAATAACCAAATCTGGAGCCGCTCAAGCCAAGCTGCAGTGTCTGGGCGACGTCCCGAATCGATACATTCAAACTACGGGCCTTGTCACGATCTATTTCTATGTTGATCTCTGGCTTGGTAAACTTCAAGTCAAGGTCAACGAAATTAAAATGCTCGTCGGCACTTGCCGCATCCACAAAGGCTGGCAGCACTTCTTTCAATTTTTCAATGGTAGTTGCCTGTATTACGTATTGCACAGGTAGTCCCCCTCTTCTATTCCCTATCGACTGGCTTTGAGAAACAAAAGAACGGGCCTCCGTCATTCTCATCACCAGAGGGCTAATGGCATCTACTACCTCTTGCTGCGATCTGGTTCGCTCCGACGGATCAACCATCATCACCCTCACATTTCCAGAATTCACGGAGCCCGATGATCCAAAGCTGGGGCTGGTCATGCTAATGAGTGCCTCTTTTTCCGGCACTGCCTCACTGATCAACGCAAGCATCTTATCAAGGTAGGCGTCCATGTACTCGAAGGTGGCACCCTCGGGCCCGGTGCTGTTGATCCTGAACTCACCTCTGTCTTCCATGGGAGATAGCTCGCTTTGGATATTATTACCTAGCAGATAAATGCCTCCAAAAGAAAGAACAAGAACGACCAAAGCAAGCCATTTGCGGGCCATAAAGTTTTCGAGCGATTTGTTGTAGCCCTCGTTCATCCAATCGAAAAAAGGTTCGGTTACACTGTACAACCACTGCTTCTTCTCTCTTTTCTTAAGAATTTTGGTAGAGAGCATTGGCGTAAGTGTAAGGGCAACAAACGACGATATTATTACCGCTCCGGCCACGACGATCCCAAACTCCCTGAAGAGTCGGCCTGTGAGGCCATCGAGAAATACAACAGGCATGAACACTGCCACCAACGCCACGGTGGTGGAAATAACGGCGAAGAATATCTCCGTCGAGCCCTTAAGCCCGGCCTCCAGCGGCGACATCCCATCTTCTATCTTAGTGTAAATATTTTCCAGCACCACAATCGTGTCATCCACCACGAGCCCTATCGACAGCACGATGCCCAGAAGTGTCAGTACGTTGATGGTGAAGCCCGCAAGGTACATGATGAAGAAAGTGCCTATCAGCGATATTGGGATGGTGGCAACAGGAATTAGCGTAGTTCGCCAATCACGCAGGAAGGCGAAAATAATCAACACCACCAGCACAAAAGCCATGAAAATAGTCTCCTGCACCTCTGTGATCGATTTCCTCACATACTCTGTGACGTCGAAGCCTATCCCGAGTTCAATATCGGCGGGGAGATCCTTCTTGATAAACTCCAGCCTTCTGTAAAACTCGTCTACAATCTCTATGATATTAGTTCCGGGCTGCGCCTGAAGCACAACGCCAACCATGGGTACTCCGTCTCTTTTGAGTATGGTTCGGTTGTTTTCTGGTCCCAGTTCAGCTCTCCCAACATCCTGAAAACGCACAACATTGTTGTCATCCTCTTTGACGATAAGCTGGTTGAATTCTTCCGGTGTGGAAATCCTGCCCATGGTTCTCACGGTGAGTTCCATGTTTGTGCCTTCTACCAGCCCCGAAGGAAGTTCGACGTTGTCCCGTGTGACCGCATTCAAGACCTCCAATGGCGTGAGCGAATAGGCCGCCAGCTTGGCGGGATCCATCCAAAGTCTCATGGAATAGCGACGCTCGCCCCAAATCTGGACGGCTGCCACTCCTTTTATAGTCTGAAGTCGCTCCTTAAAAATATTCTCTGCTACATCGGAAAGGCCAAGGAGTGTTCTTTTGTCACTTTTTACATTCAAAAAAACCAATGGCATGGCATCAGCGTCCGCTTTTCTCACCGACGGCGGATCACAGTCGGGCGGGAGGTTTCTGGTGGCTCTCGACACCCGATCTCTAACATCGTTGGCGGCTGCTTCCAGGTCAATTTCCAGGTCAAACTCAACCCTGATAGAGCTGGCTCCATCTCTACTGGTAGACGTAAGACTTTTGATGCCGGCAATTCCATTGATCGATTCTTCCAATGGCTCGGTAATCTGCGACTCTATGATGCTCGCATTGGCGCCGGTGTAAGAGGTGCTTACCGAGATAATAGGTGGGTCAACACTAGGATACTCTCTGATCCCCAGAAAGTTGAATCCTATGATGCCAAAAATGATGATAATGATGGACATTACCACCGCCAGCACGGGTCTGTTAATACTGATGTTGGATAGACCTGCCATAGTTTTAATGTTTTAGTTAAAATCGGTGATCTCCACCACTGAATTCGGGCGGATTTGCAGCAAACCTGAAGTGATCACAGTGTCGCCTTCCTTAATGCCCTCAATTATTTCTATGCTGTTAGCAGTACGTATACCAATGGTAACTGGCTGCTCAACCACCTTTCCTCCTCTTTCAAGGAACACCTTATGCCCAGCAAGGTCATTCACGACCGCTATAGACGGCACCATTAACGCATTGTCTTTGTGGTTCAATACTACCTCCACCCTTGTAAACAACCCGGGAAACAGTTCTCCTTTGGAGTTGTCGCTGGTTGCCCTGATCCTCATGGTTCTGGTAGCCTGGTCAATTTGTGGCTCAACAGCGTAAACCGTACCCTGATATGTCTTCTCAGAAGCGTCGGTTGTGAAGAAAATGGGGTCGCCGTCATTTATCACTGTTCCATACTTTCCGGGAATGGAGAACTCTACCTTGATAGGGTTGATGTTTATTAAACTTGCAATTCGGGAACTTGAGTTGATGAAAGCTCCATCGCTAATGTACCTCAAGCCAATGGTACCATTGAAAGGTGCCCTGATCTTGCTTTTTGCAATTTGAGCTTCCAATACTTTTATGTCGGCGGAGGCGGTATTTAACTCTGTCAATGCCACGTCATATTCCTCCTGACTAATCGCTTCCTTTTCAAGCAGCTGACGCTGGCGATATTCGCTGGTCTCTCTCAGCTTCTTCGAGAATTTCAACTTCTCCAACTGGGCCTCCTGGTCTTCGGTATTTAAGGTCAGCAGCAGGTCTCCCTTTTTTACCCGGGATCCCTCTTTGAAATAAATTTTTTGCACTACACCCGACACCTCAGAGGCAATCTCAACGGCCTCGTTAGCAATAAGCGCACCTGTAATAATCAGTTTGTCATCAAGCGGCTCTGGCTTGATGATGGTGGCTGTAACTGGCAGGGATCCTCCTGAAGATCGTGTCTCAGCCTGAGCGACCTCCTCTCCCTTTGAAATAAAATGAAACTTGCGGTCGGCCAGGTAGACTAAAACAACCAATACCATTACATAAAATAGTACCCTTCTTACAGTTTTCTTCATACGTTTGGTTGATAGAATGATCCGTTAGGGCGGATTTCTATTTTTTCGGAAATGACAAAATTACACCCAAAAAACGGGGTGCATTACAATTTGTTCATTGTTTGTGGCAAACGGGTTGAAGGGTAAATAAATGGCTTTAAAGCGTAACTAAATTGTAACCGCTTATGGATGGCCCCTTGAAAAGTGGAAAGGTCTGTTTGCCTCTTCGAGAAACATGCAAAACTGAGTTGAGTAGAACGGTTACTGACAAACTCAAAGAAATCTCTTTTGGCCACTCCATTTTTCAACAGCCGTGAAGACAAAAAAAGAGGCTCTGGCGAGCCTCTTTTCTGTATCAAATTATGAAGTAAATTATTTGAAAATATATCTAACACCAACCTGCATCTGCCAAATCGAGCTTTGAGCTCCATCGACATCATAGTTCCATGGCTCATAATCTTTCCCCTTACGGTAAGTGAATTGAGGAGTGGTGTTGTCGGCATTAAACCTCTCAAACCTTAGAATTTCAGCACTTTGGAAATTTCCCCCTTCAATTACCGTCCATCTCTTACCCCAGTCCTTGTTAAGCAGGTTAGTAAGGTTAAAGATATCAAGAGAAATTTGCAATGTATTGCGCTTACCTGACGCAGTCTGAATATAGAAATCCTGTAGGAATCTGAAATCCAGCACCCCTTCGAACGGAGACCTGCTTTGGTTTCTGTCAGCATACTCGCCTCTGTGGTCGCTTAGATACTTATCGGATTTGATAAAAGCGTCAAGATCGCTCCACTGCTGAGCTGCAGTTACAGTTGTGCCTCCCGAAGTATAGTCAACAAGGTTGATATCACTTTGAGTAGCTGGGATATAAATCAAACTTCTCTCACGAGAGTCTTCATTGGTAAGGCTACCACCATCATCGTAAATGTAAGAATAAACCCTTCCAGACTGGCCATTGTAGAACAATGAGATTTGAGAAGCGCCGAATCCAAAGTATTCTTTTCTGTAAGATACCTGAGCTATTACCCTTGAGCCCATGGAGAAATCAGATCTCATGGCCTCGTCGAATGTGTTACGGCCGTTTACAGAATGAAGACCTCTCCATTGCGAAGAGTTCTGAGAAGATGTCCCGTCGTACACAGAGAACGCATCGTTGTAAGTGTAAGACAAGGTAGTGGTAAACCCATTAGAGAATGGCTTAGTAACGCTGGCAGCCAAGTTATAAGTATATCCTTTGTTGGTGTTGCTTCCAAGGTATATGCCAGTATAGGTACCATCAATGGGATCTCTTCTGTTATAAATAAATCTGTTGTCAGGAGTCCCGGTCAACCGTGTTGTAGAAGGTTTGATCTCAAGGTTTTCGTAGAAGACATTGTTAAGAAACTTAGAGAACAGCGCTTCAAATGAACCAACCATTCCCCAAGGAAGCTTTTGGTCAATACCCACGTTAACTTTGAACACCTGGGGAAGTTTGAAGTCCGACGCAAAAAGGTCGATCTGACCTGAAGGAGACCCCTGCCCAGGAGCAACATTACGAGGTTGTTCATCCCAATTTGGATTGAAAGGCACATTGAAGCCTCTGTCGCCTCCAACTGTCAAGCCATTATTGTTGTAAGCGCCACCTGGCCATACCAAAGGAATGCGGCTGTTGAAGATACCAGCTCCACCCCTAATTTGAGTTGACTTGTCTCCAGTAACATCATAATTGAAACCAAAGCGTGGAGCGAACAACACTGAAGCCCCAATAAACTCACCAGTTTTTGCGCCTTTCAAATCATACCCTTGCGCCTCAATTAAACCTACAGTAGAAGTATTAAATGCACTATTCTCCAAAGTGTTGTCATTAAATATAGGCACATCAACTCTTAGTCCCAGCGTCAATTTCAGCCTATCGCTGGCCTGGAATTCATCTTGGGCATAAAAGCCAAGTTGCATTCCTTTGAACTCAGCGGCACCAGCAGATCCGTCGCCAACAACATCATCAACCAATGAATAGCTGACGTCAAACTGCCTTGCGTTCAAATCATTCATAAAACCTGAAAGGCTATCGTATTGATACGCCCCGAAAGCCTGGCGAACGAATAGGTTATAAGTCTTGTAGAATTCGTTGTGTGTGCCAATTGTGAAAGTGTGCTTTCCTTTGAAGATTTGGAAGTTGTCTGTCACAGTAATTACATCTTGCTTCAACTGATTGGCTGTAGAGAATTGCTCGCTACCAAACTGGATAAACCCTGCTCCATCTCTTATGCCTACATAAGGGAACGGATCACCTGAGGGGTCTCTATCGTCGTTAACGAAAGTGGCACCAATAGTCAGGTGATTTGACATGTTTCCTCCAAAATTACTTTTCAGCTCCAGTGCTGAGGAGTTGGTGGTTGACGGGAAAAACACAGAGCCGTTTTGGAAGTTTATAGTCGTGGCATTTGACTGGTTTGCTTGCAAATTATCGGCCTGAACGTAAGAATGCCTCACAGAAAGCTTATGGTTCTTACTCAAGTTCCAATCAATTTTAGCAAGGATTTTGTTGCCATTAAGCGTTGCAGCATTGTTGGTGTAAGTGCCTGGATCATAGCCGTAGTCATTCTTGAGCTTGTTTACAAGCGCTTGAATATCAGCAGAGGATGCGTCCCCGCTATAAGTTCCAATAATTGGCCTTGGCGTTTCGTCTCTTTGCAGTTCGGCATTTGCAAAAAAGAATATTTTATTCTTGACGATTGGGCCGCCTACACGGAATCCCATAGTCTTAGCTGAAAAATCATCAAGTTTTTCTCTTTCGGCAGATTCGTCCTTAGTGGGTATCTTTCCAGCAAAGTTTTGGTTTCTGAAGAAATAGTAAGCCGACCCCTCAAACTCGTTGGTTCCGCTTCTGGTGACCGCATTTATCGATCCCCCAGCAAAGCCTGACTGTGTAACATCGAATGGTGCCACCGATACCTGAAACTGCTCAATGGCATCTATTGAAATGGGAGAAACACCTGTTTGGCCTCCGTTGGTACCACTTGAAGCAAGACCAAATACATCATTGTTCACAGCACCATCTATGTAGATAGCATTGTAGCGATTATTCATTCCTGCAATCTCGATTGCATCACCCTGGGTATTAACCAGCGGATTGAGTCTTGTGAAATCCACAAGAGATCTGGAAACTGTAGGCAATTCATTTATCGACTCCTCATCAATAATCGTCGACTGGCCTGTTTTGTTGCCGTCGAACACATCATTGGCACTGGCGATGATCTCCACGCCTTCGAGTTGCGTGCTTTCTTCCTCCAAAACCGCCTTGATTCTGAAAGTTTGTCCCAGCGTAAGGAATACGCCAGACTGCTGGTAGGGCTTGTAGCCTACAAATGAAATGGTCACGGTGTAAGGTCCGCCTACCTGCATTCCAGAAATACGGAAGTAGCCTTCCACATCTGAAACATTACCATACTGCGATCCAGTAGGTGTATGCACAGCAAGAACAGTAGCACCCGGCAGGGCACTTCCATTTGCATCTACTACCTGCCCGTTAAGTGCAGAAGTGGTGGTGCCTTGCCCAAATACCGTCGAAAACGAAGCCGTAATCAACAGTGTAAGAGCCAATTGTAAAATTCGCCTCATAATTTGTTTTTTTGGTTGTTAAATAAATTTTACGGTCGATAAAATATGGTGCAAAGCTAAAGGATACTTGTTTTCAGACCAGCATGAAAAGGTTAACTTTTCGATATGAATGAAATTAAATTTTAACGAAAGATTAATTCCAAAACGCCTTGTTAAACAATGCTTTAGATTCCAATTATTCTTTTGATCAGATCAGTTTCTTTAATATAAAAACCTGCTATAAAGTGGTGTTGCCAAAGATAAATTGACCCGAACCCTCTGGCCGGTCAACTTAAGTCAAGAATTTCTACATTCACGGCGCATAGCCAGACCGCTATTGCCGACTGAAAAATTAAGGGGATGTTAATTAATTGTTAAGATAAGGTGCGGAAAATAAAATAGCAAAACAGTCAGGAACCGTTTTAGCGTTATCCATTTTTTCGTGTTCTAATTCTACTTTTTTGGTGCAGTAAAAATTCAAAAGCTTATATTTGTGCCCATATGGAGTTGACAGATCACCGCTTTTTCCCCTACGACAAAAACCTTATATTAAAGCAAGCCCAGGCCCATCTGGAAGCCGATCTTCTCACGGAGCTGATATCAATTTCAAAAAGTGCCTATCAGCAGGTTTATAACCCGTTGGGGCTCAACGATGACACCTCGCTGCGTATTGAAAGCTACGAAAAAAATCAGCTCATCTATCTCCACACATTCTACACTTCTCTATGTGGAATCTACAGGTACAAATTTGGCAACAACCAACTTGAGCTCATTTGGGATGGCAGCAGCCACTTCGAAAAGTATTCCAGAGAATGGACTGAGCGCTTTGTGATTTGGTGCACTGAATTTGGGCAAAACCCACAGTTTCTTAAAGCTGTGCTGGCCGCCACTGTTTTTTGCAAAAACAGGAGACAGGGGGAGCTTGCAGAAAACCGGCTGAGGGTGTTTTTAAATAGCCAATTTGAAGTGCGGGTGCACAAACTACGTGGCATAGTGCCCATGAAAGTAGCCTAGTGCCGGATCAAAAATACGTTATGATGCTTCAAGTCAACCTCCGTGCGTTCTATACTGTCAACTTTGGCGTGCAGAGGCCCCTTTTTGCACCAGGCCATTAAATCAATCAATTTGTCCTTGGTGCCTTCGGCTTCTATCAATACGCTTCCGTCCAACTCATTCTTCACCCATCCTTTCACGCCCAATTCGTCGGCCACGGTTTTAGTGCTGGCTCTGTAAAAGACACCCTGTACTTTGCCCACCACACGTATTTGATAACAGACCATCTGACTATTGCCGGTTTAGGATTGAAAAATGAAAATTCCAATTCAAAAATCAAACAGCCTTATGCAAATAAATGAGAAGGAATTTCAGGAGGGGTTTGAAAGCTGGCTGACAATAGCCACCCCGGACGAAGTGCCAATCCGGTCGGCGCCTGCATTGATCAGCTCCAGCGTTTGAGCCAAAGTTTTGATACCGCCCGACGCCTTAATGCCCACATGCGATGGCAATATTTCTCTGAGTAGCTTGATATGCTCAGCCTTTGCCCCAGCGCCTGCAAAGCCGGTGCTGGTTTTAACATAGTCGGCGCCAGCATCTTTGGCAATAGTTGCAGCCTTCACTATTTCCTCGTCGGTGAGGTAGGCCGTTTCAATGATCACCTTCAGTATGGCCTCTTGCTCATGAGCCAGCTTCGTCACTTTGGCCAAATCAATTTTGAACCAGGGGTGGTTCATTTTGAAAGCAGAAATGTTCATTACCATGTCTATTTCTGTGGCCCCGTCCCTCAACGCCAGCCTGGCCTCTTCGAGTTTAGTTTCAGTCATCTGGTAGCCCAGCGGAAAGCCCACAACCGTTACGAGCTGAATATCGGCGGAGCCTATTTCCCGCTGCGCTCTTTTCACCCAAAAGGGCGGCACACATACTCCACAGAAGCCATGGGTTTTTGCTTCCGACACCAATTGGTCAATGTCTTTGTCGGACAGTGTCGGGCGTAAAAGTGTATGCTCAATGCACCTGGCTATGTGCTGCATGGGCTATCATCAGAACTGGAATATTTTAGAGCAATATAATTAATGGACAATTCCGCATTCCTTGCAAAATTTACGTTTGCCTAGGGGCCTTTTCTTAGGCGGCTTCTTGTGTCCGAAGTAGGACTGATCGGAATACTGAGGCTTTTCCATCTCCTTGGAAGCTTTTTTGTAGGCCTTGGCATTGTCCTTCATCCGCTGCTCATATTCTTCGATAAGCTGGTCCTTCTTGCTCTTCTTTTTCTTCTTTACCTTCTTTATCTTTTGAGTGGAGTTGTACTGCGAACCTTGCTTTTGGGCAGTATTTACTTCCCTTGACGATTGGGCGGAGGCCCCCCAGCTGAGAAAAAACAAAAAGACGATTACACCAAAATACTTCATACACCAAAGATTATAATTATACATAACACTGCCTAATTAACGGGCTATGTTTGAATATATTACCCTCAAATCTCAGGCGGCTTTGTCATCAGAAATAGCAGTGGCATCCATGAGTGTAGCTGCGGATGCTATCTCGAAGTTATGAACTATTTTGGTCATGATACGATGCAAATGCACATAGTCTCCTTCATTCAGTCCTTCCCAACCCTGGTTTCGAAAGTCATCCACCACCGGTCTGAGTTGCGAAATAAGCGCCTCTCCCTCAGCAGTTAATCCAACGCTGAATTTCCTCCTGTCATTGGGGTCGGCTTTTCTCACCACAAGGCCCTTTTGGCCAAGCAGGTCTATGATACGGGTGACAGTCGGGGGGTCTTTGTAAACCGCTTCCACAACCGCTACCTGCGACTTGGGGCCTTCCGATAGTTGATCGAGAACTACCCACTGGTCAACCGTTAAGTCTGCTCCCGAGAGCTGCAATTTTCGCTGCAATGCTTGCTTTATTTGGCGGGAGGCTACTTCAATAAGAAATCCATATTTATTCTGCATGTGTCGGCAATTGTAGGGGAACTACAATGTCCCCCTTAGCTCTTGTTCTCGCTCTATAGCTTCAAATAATGCCTTGAAGTTTCCTTTTCCAAACGACCTGGCCCCTTTTCTTTGGATGATCTCAAAAAACATAGTCGGCCGAGGCTCCACAGGCTTGGTGAATATCTGCAATAAATAGCCCTCATCGTCTCTGTCGACAAGGATCCCGAGTTTCTTCAAAGGTTCCAAATCTTCATCAATATGGCCTACCCTGTCGAGCAGGTCGTCGTAGTAGGTAGTAGGCACATTTAGAAACTCGACTCCTCTGTTCTGAAGCTGAGTAACCGTTTCAATGATATCATCAGTGGCTACGGCTATGTGCTGAATGCCTGACCCGTTATAGAAATCCAGGTACTCCTCCACCTGCGATTTTTTCGCACCGTCGGCTGGCTCATTGATCGGGAACTTTACCCTTCCATTGCCATTGCTCATTACTTTGCTCATCAGCGCAGTGTATTCTGTAGAAATGTCCTTGTCATCGAAAGACACCAGCTGAGCAAATCCCATCACGTTGGCATAAAAATCGACCCACTGATTCATTTCCCCCCAGCCTACATTGCCCACCATGTGATCAACATATTTTAAGCCAATGGGTTTAGGGTTGTAGCTGCTCTTCCATGGCTTAAAGCCCGGCAGAAAAACGCCAGAATAGTTTTTCCTTTCCACAAAAATGTGAACAGTGTCTCCATAAGTATAAATGCCTGAGCGAACCACCTCGCCATTTTCGTCCTTTTCAACTTGCGGCTCCATGAATGGCTTTGCTCCCCTTGCCGTTGTTTCTTCGAAAGCTTTAGCTGCGTCTTCCACCCAAAGTGCTACCACCTTCACGCCATCTCCATGCTTATCAATGTGTCTGCCGATTTCGGTATCTGCCCTTAAGGGGGTTGTCAGCACCAGGCGTATTTTGTCCTGCACCAGCACATAGGAAGTCCTGTCCTTCACACCTGTCTCCAGCCCGCAAAAAGCCAGCGACTGAAAGCCAAAGGCAGTTTTGTAATAGTGAGCTGCCTGCAAAGCATTACCAACATAAAGCTCCAGATAGTCGGTGCCCAAAAGTGGCAAAAAGTCCTCCGGTGCCTCAATGGTGTTTTGATGAGAATGATCTAAAATGTTCATAATGGGTATATTGTTGTTATACTAACTATTAGTAATATAACAAAAATAATCTTTTGCACCGAAGTTTCAAAACGGCTAAGTTCACACTCTCTAAATACCGTTCCTATAAGCTGTTATGCCCCGGCCTTTCAATCTTTCGTAATTAGTTATGCTATAAAATCTATCTCATGAAGAAACTCTTACTTACCGTTGCCTCTGGTCTCTTTGTTTTCTCGCAAGCTTCGGCACAAAAAGTGGATACGGAAATGATCATGGACTGGGAGAAATATGATCCCCCATCAACACTTGTGGTGCCGGAACACCCGTTGACAAAATCGAAGTATCCATTTGTTGATGTCCACAATCACCAATTCAGGATGAATCAACAGGATCTTGCTCCTTTGGTGAAGGAAATGGACGACCTGAACATGGGCGTGATGGTCAATTTGAGTGGAAGAGGTCGGGGAAGCCGGGGCTACCTGCTGGAAGTGCTGGACAACGTAAAGAAAAACTCGCCCAGCAGGTTCATTATCTTCACCAACCTTGATTTCACAGGCATCGACGACCCTGAATGGGGCAAAAAAGCTGCGGCTTCTCTTGAAGAAGATGTGAAAGCGGGTGCTAATGGGTTGAAAATTTACAAAAGCCTGGGTTTCAGCGTGACTGATGGTTCCGGAAAAAGAGTAGCTGTAGACGACCCAAGGATCGACCCGGTTTGGGCGAAATGTGGTGAGCTGGGAATACCCGTGCTGATCCACTCTGCCGATCCAAAGTCGTTCTGGGACGACTATGATGAAAATAACGAGCGGTGGCTTGAGTTAAAAACACACCCGAACCGTAAGCGCTCGGCTACTGACCCGGTTCCCTGGGAGCAAATTATTCAGGAGCAACACAATGTTTTCAAAAAGCACAAGAAGACGATCTTCATCAATGCTCACTTTGGCTGGTACGCCAACGACCTGGCGACCCTTGGCAAGCTGCTGGATGAAATGCCTAATATGTATACCGAAATCGGTGCCATCATCGCTGAGCTAGGCAGGCAGCCAAGAGCGGCCAAAGCATTTTTCACCAAGTATCAGGACAGAATTTTATTTGGCAAAGACGCTTACAACCCTGAAGAATACTACACTTACTTCAGAGTGCTGGAAACCGCCGATGAGTACTTTCCTTACTACAAAAGGTACCATGCTTTCTGGAGAATGTATGGGCTAGATTTGCCGGATGAGGTGCTAAAGAAAGTGTACTATAAGAACGCTCTCAAAATCATTCCTAATATTGATAAGAGTGTGTTTCCTAAGTGATCGAGACAATTTTTCCGGGTGAACATTCGGATGGATGTTCACCCTTCTTGCTAAAAGTACGGCCCCTCTTCAAAAAGAATCTTCAATCCCGGCTTGTTCTTTCTAAGTGCTTCGACCACCTGTGGCGTGCACTTGGTGCCAAGCAAATACACTTCTTTCAGGCTTGGGAACTTCAATAGGTCCAATGCAACCTTGTCGTCAACTTTAGTGAAAGAGAGGTTGAGTGTTTCAAGGTTCGGCATTTGCATCAGGTAGATAAATCCTGACCCATCAATATTTGTTTTCTGGAGGTAGAGCTTTTTTACATTAGTCATTTGGCTGATGTGGTATAGCCCATCGTCATTTATACTGCTGGAGACGATTGAAAGTCGGCTAAAAGCGTCATTGTAAGGCGCCAGCTCACGGAACTGATCATTATTGAAAGGCGCAGGTGGAAATTTTACCCTCAGGCTAAAAAGACCTGGTTCCAGGCTGTCTGGTTCTATGGCCAGGTTAAGTTTTTTGCCCACGGCTTCCAACTCATTAGTTACCTCTTTCAATTTCAATTCGGCCATAGCCTGCTTGCGCCGGTACCTGGCCAGCTGTGGAAGCAGTTCATTGGTTACGCTGGCAATCTCGGGTTGTGCCTGTAACGCTGTCACTTTCTGCTCCGGAGAGGCCCCAGAAGTAATCCAGTATTTAAGCAATTCAATTTCCTGCTCGCTCATGGGTGACTGCCCTTCCGGAGGCATTACGTCATCGTGGTCAGCTGGAAGGGTCACTCTGTTGAAGAGCTCGCTCTGATCCAAATCTTCAGGCGTAATGAGTGCAAGCCCACTGTCGCCTCCTTTCGTAATACTTTGCAGGGAGCTCATAATGAGTCCCCCTTTTGATCGGGACTGATTGTGGCAGCTCATGCATTTGGCCTGGAAGATTGGGCTAATCATGTCGTCGTACACCAGCATCTCTTCTACTGTCTTACTACCTGCTGGTTCATCCTGAAAAATAAGGGGAACGTACTCGGTGAGATAGTCCTTGCCATGTGTGATGGAGCCACCGATATGCCCTGTGAAGCCTATGGATAGATTCGTAAGCACCAGGAGGCCAATATAGAATGGGTAGACCGGTTGAAAGCGCTGAGACAATAAATACAGCCCGGTTACAAAAAAAACGCCTGCCCCGCTCACAGTAGCTCCCCAAAAATGCTGCTCCATGAGCTCTCCCGAATACTCTCCGCCAACAAAAAGGAAATAGCCAGCCAAAATAGCAATCAATGCCGTGAAAGCGGAGGCTGCAAGCAACGATAACTGAAGGCCAGTGGCATTGGGAACGAATTTGAACTTAATAGCCAGCTCCAGCATCAAAGCCAGGATAATAAGGACAATTGGAAAATGCAGCACCAGAGGATGGAACCTCCCCAGCATCAAAAAGATAACTGGCGCCTCAATTTTGCCAATAAATGGCAATCCCAAAACAAGAACTCCGATAACAAACGAACAAACAACCAGCGCCGGATGCTTAACTAATGCTTCTACTCTCAAATGCCAAACTAATTATAGGGTCTTGTTAACTATGCCAGTATGTTTGCCAATTTGCCGGTGCTGTCGGCAAAGCTGGTCTTTTCAATGTTCAGTGCCTCCAGCATGGTCACATAAAGATTGGCCAAAGGGGTTTCTTTTTCATAGATCAGGTTTTGCCCTGGTTTAATTCTTCCCCCAGCCCTGCCAGCCAAAAGCACGGGCAGGTTGCGGGGTGAGTGTCGGTTGCCGTCCCGCAGGTCAGAACTGAACATGATCATGGAGTTGTCGAACACATTGCTTTCACCTTCCTTCATCGATTTCAGCTTTTCAATGAAGTAGGCGTACTGCTCCATGTGCCACTGGGTGATCTTGACATATTGCGCCAGCTTCTTCTCATCGTCCATATGGTGGGAAATGGAATGGTGGCCGTCGTTTACGCCAGGGAGGAAGGAGAAATTACGGTTGCTCACCGAGTTGCCAAACAAAAAGGTGCTTACCCGGGAAGCGTCGCTCCAGAAGGCCAGCGCCATGATGTCCAGCATCATGCGGGTCTTTTCTGTCACGTCCACTCCGCTGCGCACCTCCGCATATTCTTCAATGTTCTGGTTCAGGCGAATCAGTTCCTTTTTAACGTCGCCGGTCAGGTTGGCCGCAAACTTTTCCTGATTAGCTCCGTCGGAAATTCTTTTCTCCAGACTGTAAACAGAGTCAAGGTATTCCGTCAGTTTATCCTGGTCTGACCTGCCAAGGTTTCTCTTGAGGCTTTTCGCATCATCCAGCACGGCGTCGAGCACACTTTGCTTCCACGGATCGTTTTTAATTTTCGCCCCGGGAACATACCTCCCAAATAATCTGTCGAATGCCATCTTTGGATCGATCTCCTTGGTTAGCGGTTGCGTTGCTGTTTTCCAGGAGATACTTGAGGCGTACAATCTCGTCAGCCCCACGTTGATGTCCACGCCGGTAGCAATGCGATCCAGGCCGTATTCTAACGAAGGAAACAATGTATCTCCGCCTACGTGATTGGCGATGACCTGGTCGATAGAAACGCCTCCGCTGTTGATATTGTCACCAGTAGTCTGCCGGATTCTGGTAGAAGTAAGAAGATTGGCAGTTTTGGTGTAGTGACCGTCTGCCGTTCTAAGCGAATTCATATTCATCAGCTCTCCCAGCACGAGAAAATCATCTTGCAGGTGCTTGAGTGGCAGCAGCTGTTGGGTAAACTCATAACCCCGGCCAACAGCAGCCGGCGTCCAGTGGTGAGGGTGCACGCCGTTTGGCATCACAATAAAGGCTGTTCTCAACGGGGACTTAGACGGAACCGGGGAGCTCATGCCAGGTAGCGCCATGGCGTCGAGAAAAGGTAAGGCCATGCAGGCACCCACCCCTTTTAGCATTCGTCTTCTGGATATTTGCCACTTCTTGCTCATAATACTTCATTTATCTTGTCCCTGAAATCATTGATTTTCATTCTGAACGGGTAGCTTTTCACCAATTCGACAATAAATGGATCAGGATTAAAATTATTTTCCAATAGAGCTGTTTCCAGCTTTCGAAGTGCTGGCTCGTCTGTAAAAATAGTGCCACGACCTAAAGCATACGAAAGCACTTTTGTCGCCAGGTTTCTCGCTATTTTTTCTTTTTCGTCCATCAGCAGCACCTTTAACTCAGCGGGCCCATTGAACTCTCTGCCGTCAGCCAAAGTACCTGAGGCATCAATAGCGGCCTTGCCGTAGCTGTCTCTCCACCGGCCCGTAGCATCAAAGTTCTCCAGGCCCAGGCCCAGCGGATCCATTTTTTGGTGGCAGCTAAAACATCCGGGACTTGAACGGTGCCTCTCCAGTAGTTTTCTAAGGCCCAGTTCACTATGCGCTCCTTCATCCTCCACCAGCTCAGCCACTTCTGGTGGCGGTGGTGGTGGGGAAATACCCATGATCTGTTCCATCACATATTTTCCTCTCAGCACAGGGCTTGTGCGCACAGGTAGTGAAGAAACGGTCAGCACACTGCCCATGCCCATTACCCCACCTCTGTTGGCATTAGCCAAAAGTACTTTTTTGTATTCATCAGTAAAGTTGCCCTCCACACCATAGAAATCGGCGAGCTTCTGGTTCAGAAACGTGTAATTGCTGTTGACCAGCTCCATCATGTTCTTGCTGTCAGTCAGCACATAGTAGAAGTATTCCACTGTTTCCCGGTAAAGCGCCTCCCGAAGCGGCATATCAAAGTCCGGAAACTTCTCAGGGTCTACGATGGGCTGCGTATCAAGTAACTTGTTGATGCCTAGCCACTGCGTGGAAAAGCTTTCTGCAAATCTCTTAGCCTTTGGATCGGCGAGCATGCGTTTCACCTGGCCTTCCAGCACAAGTGTATCTTGTAGCTTGCCCATGTAGGCCAGGCTGAATAACTCGTCGTCAGGCATACTTGACCACAAGAAATAAGAAAGCCTTGAGGCCATCTCAAAATCGCTGAGGTAATAGGGCTTACTGTTAGGCGGCTCCTCCTCTGTTCTGTATAGAAAATGAGGCGAAACCATCACCATCTTATACACCTGGGCAATACTCTGGTCAAACCTTTGCGGATTATCAAGCGTGTCCATCCCCTGGTACACCTGGGCGAACAAAGTGCTCAGCCTTTCTTTCTCGTCATCTTTCAAAAACCTCCGGTAGGCCTTGGTAGCAAAAGGGAAAATGGCTTTTTCCGCTGCCAATTGTGCATGTGTACTGCTACTATAGGAGTCGTCGAAAAGTGATTTTACCCACACAGTTAGCCTGGTCAACCATGAGGGGTCATACTCCTCCGGCGCTATGTTTCTCCACAATTGCTCGTTTTCCGCCACCCCTTGAAGGATAAGGTCTGCTGCGTCGTAGTACCTTTCCAGTTTCAGGGGCGTGATGAAAAGTGAGCCTCCCTGATTGTCGAAGCCACCACCACCGGAACCATCGGAGGGGAAATAGCTTCGGGCATCGAAATCGTAACCCGTCAAGTCTTTGACGGTGTATTGATATTCGGTATGGCTGAGTCGGCGAATAACGATTTGGCCTGGCACATGTTCTTTGAGCGAGTTTTGGAGAATGCCGTTGATGCCATCCACAAGCAAGCGGTAGTCTTCCTCGGAAAGAGGTGATTTCGACTTCGGTGGCATGGCCCGGCTCTCGATTTGCTCAAGTACCTTGAGCCAAAAGGCGCCGTCTTTGACTACCCTGGCTTTTTCCTTGTAGTTATCAAGGTTGACATTGGCCTTGGGCATGTTAGTATTGTGGCATTCTATACACTTCTGCACCAGCATAGGCCGAATCTCGGTATCGTAGTCAAATACCTCCTGCGCTGAGGCTTTTGTTACAAAAGCGCTCAGCAAAATGGTCAGGCAAAAGCATATAAATTGAGGGTGTTTCATAATTATTTTGCAGGTGTTGGCAGAAAATGTTCCCGCACAAATACTCAGCAAGCATCAATTTAGGAATTTTTCCCGCTGCAAACGATATAGATAAGAAGGAGGGCTAAAAAATTATGTGTTCGGAGGATTGAAGTGATTGCGAATAGGCTGGTCGTTAATATTCAACCACCGCCTCCACCCTTTTGGTTTCGAGGTAGTGGTAAATCAGGCGGTTCACCTCTCTATTTGGTTTCTTTGGTTGAATGCAGTCCCTGATCAGGTCAGGGCTATTGCCCAGCAAGTCGGCATCGGCGTAGCCAAAACCCCGGTAGTTGCCATTTTCTATACAAATAATCGTCTTCTCTTCCGTATGACGGCCTTTGTCAAATATAAAACAGTTGGGGTGTTTGAATTGCCAGGAACGCATGGCCAAAGTGGCTCTCTCGTTATAAACATCACTTTCCTCCTTGCCAACGCAAGCCCCTTGACATGACTGCAAGCTATAATCAAAGCAACCCCTCTCCGGCGTCATCTGCCTTTCCAGGCCAGCAATATGGGCGCACAACTGAAACCTCTTGACCAGTCGTCTTAGCACTTTCAACGATTCGTCCTCAGAGGAGCAAACAACAAAGGGCTCCGCTTTGCCATCAATCTTTCCCACGTTGAAATGGATATAGCCATCAATTTGAAGATCGGCAAAGAGGCCATAGCGATAGGAATTCCGCAACTGCATCCTGTTGTACATCGGCTGCACTTTTTTGATTTCCTCACTTTCCAGTAAAAGTGCGACCAGCTCATTGCCCGTCTCCTCAAAAGTGACAGACGCTGCCTTGTTTTTCAGCTCTCTGCCTTTCAGTCCAGCCGGTTTCTTCAGATGTTGAGTAACCCGGCTTCTGATATTCTTGCTTTTGCCTATGTAAATCACCTCACCGGCCTGGTTATGGAAGTAGTAGACGCCTGGGTTTTCTGGCAAACTGGAAATTTCCTCCCAGGTAAGAAACTCATTGACCTTGCCAATGCCCACACCGGCTTCCAAAAATTTGTTGAAAACTGCTCCCTTGTCTGCCTGAAGTAGAATCTCTATCAGCTTCACGGTGGCGAAGGCGTCACCCCCAGCCCTGTGCCGATTTTCTATTTCAATACCCAGGCTTTTGCAGAGGTTTCCCAGGCTATAGCTTGACTTTCCCGGCAATATCTTCCTGCTGAGCTTAACAGTGCAAAGTGTGTCCCGCTTAAACTCGTACCCCAGGCGCTTGAACTCATGCCTCACAAATCCATAATCGAAGTTGACATTGTGTGCGACAAATATTTTACCCTCGGTCACCTCCACAATCTTCTTGGCCACCTCAAAGAATCGGGGCGCATCTTCCACCATTTCATTGGTAATACCAGTGAGTTTGGTGATGAAGGGAGGGATATTGCATTCGGGGTTAATCAGCGTAGAAAATTCATCGACCACCTGCGTGCCATCATGCACATAAATGGCAATTTCCGTGATTTTGGAAAACTGCGCATTGCCCCCCGTTGTCTCAATGTCGATGATAGCGTACATACACTCAAATATGTGAAGTTTTTTTCGCTTTCTGAAGTTGCTTAAACGCCAATAAGTAACAAGCGGCTCAGGTACTGCATCCTAACTCAAGCAAAATTTTTCAACTGAGACATCGACCGGATCTATTTAAATCGTTTGCGTAACTTTTTTCAAAAGAACTGGAAACTTTCCGAAGTCTACTTCGTTTCTTTGCATAATAGTTCGTTTGAAACCGAACCAAATAAACTAAAGTTTTAGCACCCATGAACGAAAAGGCCAGAGTTGATTATGTTGAGAAAGTCGGAGTGTTCTTTGAGCAGAACGGATACCCTCCAGTGGCGGGAAGGCTCATTGGGTATCTGATGACTTCGAATGAGAAAGGTAGAACTTTCTATGAGATTCATCAGTTCGTCAATGCCAGCAAGAGCTCGGTAAGCAACGCCCTCAATAAGCTCGTAGAAAAGGGTTTAGTTAAGTATTTAACAATCTCCGGAGATAGAAAAAGATATTTCTTTCTTGACCTTAAGCCCTGGATCGGTCAAACAAAAGAGAGGGCAGAGTTCTTTTCCTCTTTTTCATCACTGATCAATGACTGCGTGTCCATCAGGGACGACAAGCAGTCTGAGTTTACTCAAGACTTGATGAAGCTGGAGGCCTTCCACAAGTACCTGGCTGCGGAGATGCCCAAGATTATTGACAAGTGGGAAAAAATGCATTCATAAAAATTTTATATAGTTAGTTCTTTTAAAAACGAACCAAACGAATCAAATGAAAGGAATAATAATATGTGTGGGGTTGGTAGCAGCAAGTTTGATTGCCAAACCAGTGCTGGCGCAAGAAGCTGCGTCGGATGGAAATTACAGCCTGCAGGAAATCCTTGGGCTGGCGCTTGAGCATCATGTAGAGATACGGAAAGCAGACCTCAGTATCCTGGAAGGCCAGCAAAAAGTAAGGGAGGTGAAGGCTCAAGCATTGCCGCAACTCAATGGCAACGCCAACCTGACTGACAACCTATTGTTGCCCGTGCTTATTTTGCCTGGCGAATTTACCGGCAACCCTGGTACTGTTTCACAGGTGCGAATAGGCACGCAGTATAATTTTGCTGCTTCCGCCTCCGCTTCTCAGCAAATCTTCAATCAGTCGGTGTTCACCGGACTTCAAGCCGCCAAGGCCAGCGAAGAATTTTATGAGCTGAGCAAGTCACTTACTGAGGAGCAAGTGATTGAGCAAGTGGCCTCGTTTTACTATCAGGTGCTGATCACCCAGCATCAGTTGGAGCAAATGGAAAGTACTTTGCAAAAATTGGAAGAAAATGTTCGGCTGGTAGCACTTCAGGTAGATGCGGGTTTTGTAAAGAAAACCGATTTGAGTCGCCTGAAGGTGAGTCAGACCAACCTGAAAACGCAGGCTCAAGGCATCAGCGATGGCCTGTCGCAACAAAAGAATTTACTAAAGTATTACACTGGCATTCCTCTTGAGCAGGATGTTAGTTTGGAAGGATTAAACCCAGCTGAGATGCCAGGTCAGGTTCAGTTAGCTGATGATTCGGAAGTAACTAACCTGACCTCCTACCGCCTGCTCGATGCACAGCAGCACCTGTACAGCCTGGAAGAAAAAAGCTTCAAGTCGGGCTACTTTCCTACCCTGGCACTGACAGCCCAGTACGCCTACAACGGCGTGGGCAACAACTTCGACTACTTCAAGTCGAAAGAAAACAGCACACTGAACTGGTACGACAATGCATCAATCGGGCTTCAGCTGAGCGTCCCCATTTTCGATGGGTTTAGAAAGGACGCCCAGATTCAGCAGTCAAAAATTCATCTGCTAAAAGTACAGGAAGACAAGAGGTCAACCGAAAAAATGTTGAGCCTGCAAAGGGCCAATGCTTTGAACACCATCAGAACAAGCAGAGAAAGCCTTCTGGCTCAGCAGGAAAACGTAGCCCTGGCGCAGGAAGTATACAACGAAGGCCAGCAGACTTATAGCGAGGGAGTCACTTCGTTGTCCGATTTGCTCGACGCAGAAACAGCACTCACAGACGCTCAGCTAGGCTATGCATCTGCCCTTTTGCAATACAGATTATCAGAACTCCAACTCCTTAAATCAGAGGGAAATATCAAATCATTAGTCAATCAATAACACATCGACAAAGAAGATGAAAAAGATCATTATAAATATAGTAGTAGTGCTTGCCATCATTGGCGGTATTGTGTGGGTGCTGAAAGGCAACAAAGAAGAGGCAGCTGCACTAACCAGCCTGGCTCAGCAATCGAACGGCTACGTGGCAGTGAGGGTGGAAAAAGCTAAGCTGGAGTCGCTGAAAGACGGCTTTGCTGCATTTGGAAACTTTGAACCGACAAGAGAGCTCACCTTTGTTTCTGAAATTTCGGGTAGGGTAGTTTCAATCAATGTCGAAAAAGGGGACAAAATTTCAAGGTCTCAAACGATGGCAACGCTTGATCATGAGTTGCTTCAAAACGAAGTAGTTGCGTCAGAGGCAGCGTTCAAAAAGATGAAAGCCGACCTTGAAAAGTACGAAAAGCTAGCCGAGGGCGGTGCCATCACCTCTCAGCAACTGGAAGATGCCAAGCTTGGCTACACCAACGCTGACTTAAGGCTCAAAAATGCAAAGAGGAAGCTGCAAGACTCGAGCATCAAAGCTCCGTTCGCAGGCACTGTGAATGCCCGGTACATCGAAGTGGGCTCCTATCTGAACGCCGGTGCCAAAATGTTTGACATTGTTGACGTGAGCAAGCTGAAGCTGGTTGTGAAAGTGACAGAAGCACAGGTTTTCGAAATTCAAAAAGGCATGGCTGTGACTGTTTTTTCGGATATTCTTCCCAACAAAACGTTCGACGGTAAAGTAACTTTTATCGGAGTGAAAGCTGACGCAAGCCTGAACTACCCTGTGGAGATAGAAGTCAACAACTCATCAGACCAACTGAAAGCTGGCATGTATGCACAGGCGCTGTTCGGCACGGGAGATGCGACTCCCCAGCTTACTGTAACCAGAAATGCCATCATTGGCAGCCTTGAACAAGCTCAGGTATATGTGAATGAGGGCAACAAGGCGGTGCTTAGGTCTGTCACTACTGGTGGCTCAGTGGGCGAAAGAGTGGCTATTGTGGCAGGCCTGAAAGAAGGTGAGTCGGTGATCACCAGCGGCCAAATCAACCTGAGCAATGGTGATGTCATTGAAGTACTACAAAACTAAGCACCAGCAATCATGGAAATTACCAAAATATCTATCAAAAGACCATCGCTAGTAGTGGTGCTGTTTACCATCCTGATCTTTCTGGGTGCCATCAGCTACTTCTCACTCAACTATGAGCTGATCCCAAAATTCAGCCCTCCTATATTAACTGTAAGCACAGTTTATCCGGGCGCTTCTCCTTATGAAGTAGAAAACTCAGTGTCAAAAGAGCTGGAAAACACCTTGTCTTCCCTGGAAAACATCGATCAGCTACGTACCACCTCCATTGAAGGCGTGTCCATCATTGTGATTCAGCTAAAAGCTGACGCAGATGTTGACCTGGCCCTGCAAGAGGCTCAGCGAAAAATCAACACCATTATGGGCAACCTGCCCGAGGACGTAAGAGCGCCTGCCCTCAACAAGTTCAGCTTCGATGACCTCCCTATTATGAGAATGGGAGCCACTGCTGATATGGAGGCAACCAAGTTTTACGACGTGGTGGAAAACAGGATACAGCCAGCCCTGGCACGTATTCCAGGTGTAGCTCAAATCAATATCATAGGCGGTGAAGAGCGAGAAATCAGGGTGAACATCAATCGTGAGAGATTGAATGCTTACAACCTGTCCATCCTTCAGGTGTCGCAGCTCATTCAAAATGCCAACCTTGATTTCCCTACGGGCAAAATAAAAACCAGTGAAGACCAGGTGCTTGTCCGTCTGGCTGGTAAATATGAGTCACTCGATCAAATGCGCAATCTGGTGGTGACTGTTGTGGACGGTGCTCCTGTGAGGCTGAAAGACATTGCGGAAGTACAGGATACCAAGAAGGAGGCTACCATGATTACCCGTGTGGACAGGGTTAACTCACTGGGTATTTCCATTCTTAAGCAATCGGATGCCAACGCTGTGGAGGTAAGCCGCCTGGTGAATGCAGAAATCACCAAGCTTCAAAAAATATATGCTGGCGACAATTTGAGATTCAGCATTGCTTCCGACTCTTCGGGATACACCCTGGAAGCCGCCGATTCGGTAATACACGACTTATTTATCGCTATCATTCTCGTAGCAATTGTGATGCTATTGTTCCTGCACTCGCTGCGAAATGCCATCATTGTGATGATTGCAGTGCCACTGTCGCTCATTTCGACATTCATTGCTATCAACCTGCTGGATTACTCACTAAACCTGATGACGCTACTGGCGCTTTCGCTGGTGGTGGGTATTCTGGTGGATGACGCCATCGTGGTGATTGAGAATATTTATCGCCACATGGAAATGGGCAAAAGCAGGGCCAGAGCTGCCTTTGACGGTGTAAAAGAAATCGGGTTTACCGTAGTGTCGATCACCATGGTAATTGTAGTGGTGTTCTTCCCCATCGCACTTACTTCGGGGCTTATTTCAAACTTGATGAAGCAGTTTTCGATAGTAGTTGTGATCTCCACACTGCTCAGCTTACTGGTTTCATTTACTGTCATCCCTCTTCTTTCCTCCAGGTTTTCAAAACTCGAGCACCTTTCTAATAAAAACCTCTTTGGACGATTTATCCTTGGTTTCGAAAAAGGAATTGACGGGTTTGCATCGTGGCTCAAGGGAATTCTTGTGTGGGCCCTTGGTCATAAGTTTGTAACCATCGCTGTCACTTTCGTTCTCTTTGTGGCAGCCGTAGCACTGGTTCCAATGGGTTTCATTGGCGCTGAGTTTGTCACTCAAGGCGACCGTGGAGAGTTTATCGTTCAGGTGGAAATGCCAAAAGATGCCACGTTGGAACAAACAAACCTTGCCACCAGAAAAATTGAAGATCTTCTGGCAGAAAAACCTGAGATTACATCGCTGTTCACTACTGTTGGCCAGCAGTCTACCGGTGGTGTGGGTGGATCCGCACAGGGAACAGCTTATGCTGCCGAAATTACCGTTAAGGTAGTGCCAGAAGATCAGAGAGAGCACTCCAGCAATATCCTGGCTAGCTTACTTAAGAATGAGCTGGAAGCCAAAGTGCCAGAAGCCAAAATCAAGACCACACCGATTTCCATCATGGGTACGGCCAACCAGGCGCCGATCGATATCATTGTGAAGGGGCCTACCCTTGACAGTGTAATGGTGTATGCCAACAAAGTATTGGAAGAGGTGAAGAAAGTATCGGGCACCACGGAAATGAAACTGTCGGTGGAGGCAGGTAACCCTGAAATATTTGTAGCTGTTGACCGTGACAAGATGGCGTCACTTGGCTTATCTCTTGAGATGGTTGGTGCTACTATGCAAACAGCCTTCAACGGAAACAACGACGCCAAATTCCGCCAGGGTGAGTACGACTACGATATCAATATCAAGTTCGACGACTTTGACAGGAAGAGCATAGACGATATAAAAGCACTCAGTCTGGTCAACAATAAAGGACAGCTTATCCGGCTGGATCAATTTGCCGCCGTCAAGGAAAGTACAGGCCCGTCAAGGTTGGAAAGAAAGGACAGAATTACTTCCGTGTCTGTGCAGTCGCAGGTAATAGGTCGCCCCTCAGGTACTGTAACTGCTGAGATCAGGGAGAGACTGGCGAAACTCGATCCTCCGACTGAGGTAAGCTACGAGTTCGGCGGTGATGCGCAAAACCAATCCGAAGCCTTCTCAAGCCTTTTGATCGCTTTTGCTTCCTCCATCCTGCTGGTGTATCTAATCCTTGTAGCCTTGTACGATAACTATGTCTATCCTTTCGTGGTGTTGTTCTCCATTCCACTAGCCATGGTTGGCTCCCTGCTGGCACTTGCCATGACCCAGAACACGCTCAGTATATTTACCATCCTGGGTATCATTATGTTGATAGGCCTGGTAGCGAAAAACGCCATTCTGGTGGTTGACTTCACCAACCACCTGAAGGAGAAAGGTATGAAAACGAAGGATGCTCTGGTTGAAGCTACCCAGGAGCGTCTCAGGCCCATTCTTATGACCACCATCGCCATGGTGATTGGCATGCTTCCAATCGCCATCGCCACGGGACCTGGTGCTGCGTGGAAAAACGGCTTGGCGTGGGCCATCATTGGTGGCTTAATCAGCTCTATGTTCCTGACCCTGGTAGTGATACCCGTGGCCTATCAAATTGTTGATAGCGTTCTTGCCAGGTTTGGGCTTGACAAAAAAGGACACGACTATGCCAAAGAACTTGACGAAAGCGAAGGCGTGGAAGAGAAACATATCGAAGAATTAATGCACGCATAAGTTTGGTTGGTGGATGGGCGGAGTTAAGGAGTTCATGGCTCCGCTCCGCCCTTATTTCTTGAATACATGGAAGCAAACGACACCAAAGAAAGAATCATCAGCTACCTGCTGGACAAATTCCTGACAGAGCCTACCCGGCTGGACACTGTCGACGAATGGGCCAGGGATCTCGGCATGTCCAAGAAGACGATCTACAAGCATTTTCCGGCCAAAGAGCATTTGCTAAGTGAGTTATTTTCCACCATGCTGGAAAAGCAAAGGCAGATGTTATCGACGATAATCGAAGGCGACGAGTCTTCTATTCACAAACTACTTCTCTTTATTAACCATTTCAGGATGGTTTTGGAACGAATCCCTGGCGGGGTAATCCTGCAGATTAAGAAGCACCACCGGGAGGTATACAGCATTTGGGAGACCTACAAGCAGGAGTTCATAGACCAAATTTTCGTCCAAATGATCGAAGGCGGGAAAAAAGATGGTCACATTATCGCCGATTTAAGCCCCCTATTCCTTTCCCGTTTCTGGGAAAACAATATCCGAAACCTTATCCTCCAATTACCCTATGCGTCGGTTATGTCTACCCGGTCGGCATTTGTCGAAATCAAAAAAATCTTTCTTCGTGGCATCTCAACCGCCGAAGGCATCGCCGAGCTTGAAAGAATAGGTGCCATAAAATAACCACTCATCCCAAATACGTTGAGGCCGTTGCCAGTCATGGTAACTTTGATATTCACCATGACAAAGACGGTTATGAAGCGTTTATTTCTACTACTATTTGCTTTTGTATTCACAGGGTTAGCTCAGGCCCAAAACGAGTATTTCTTTCCGGAACACGGAAACTTTGACCCCAGCATCCCCAGCCCGGAAGAATTTCTTGGCTACCCTATCGGGGAATGGCATACCCGCCACGACAATATTGTGGCTTATATGGAAAAGCTAGCAGCCGTTTCCGACAGAGCCACGGTTCAAAATATCGGCTATACTTATGAACACCGGGCGCAGGTGGTGCTCACCATTTCCAGTCCGGCAAATCTTAGCCGTCTCGAAGCCATACGAACGGAGCACCTCAAGCTGACAGACCCGGCCCAGCCGATTCCTGACATCAGCAAAATACCTGCTATCATTCACCTGGGCTACAACGTGCACGGCAATGAGCCAAGCTCAGCGGAAGCTGCCCTGCTCACAGCCTATTATCTGGTGGCTTCCAACGAGCCCGAGGCTGAGCAATACCGTCAAAACGGGGTGATCTTTATCGAGCCATCTCTCAACCCTGACGGCCGTGACCGCCATGCCAACTGGGCCAATATGCACAAAGGCTTTCCACCGGTGGCCGACCCGATCGACAGGGAGCACAACGAGGTGTGGCCCGGCGGGCGAACCAACCACTACTGGTACGACCTCAACCGTGACTGGCTACCGCTCGCTCACATCGAAAGCCAAAACAGAATTAAGTGGCACCAAAAGTGGTACCCGAACATGGTGACCGACTTTCACGAAATGGGTACCAACAGCACCTATTTCTTCGAGCCAACGAAGCCTTATGGATCAGAAAATCCTGTGGTAGGCCGCAAGAACTATGATGTATTGAATCCTGTCATGGCCAAATATTTTCACGAGTCCATGGACGATCTCGGCTCCCTGTATTTTTTAAGAGAGCAGTACGACAACTCCTACCCAGGTTACGGAGCCACCTATGCCGACATACATGGCGGCCTCGGTGTAACTTTCGAGCAAGCCAGTAGCCGTGGGCACCTGCAGCACACCACCACTAAGGACATCACCTTTTCCTTCACCATTCGCAACCACGTAGCTACCAGCCTGGCGACAGTGAAAGGTGTGGTAAAGGAAAAAGAAACCTTTCAACGCCACATGAAGGAGTTCTTCGAAGAAAGCGTAAAGCAGGGCGCTGCGGATCCTATCAAAGCCTATGTGTTTGGCGATAACTTTGACAGCGGAAGAACCAATGCCTTCGTTGATCTTTTGCTTCAGCACCACGTAAAGGTGTATGAGAATCCAACAACTCAAACCTTGTCGGGGCAGCGTTTCGAAAGCGGAAAATCTTACCTCGTACCTACCAACCAGAAGCAATACCGCATGGTGCGCTCTGTTTTTGAGAAGGTGAAACAATACGATGACTCGGTATTTTACGACGCCTCCACGTGGACGATGATACTGGCCTACGGACTACCACATGCTGAAATCAAAGCCAAAGCACCTGCTCTTGGTACAGAGCTGACAGCAGTTCCAGCGGCAAAGCCAACTGTGGAAAAGGCTTCTTATGCCTACATTCTTGACTGGAGAGAATATGCGGCACCAAAGGCACTTTATCATCTGCTAAAAAACGGCGTTTTTGCCAAAGTAGCTTACCAGCCTTTTTCAGCCATAGTGAAAGGCGCTGAAAAGAATTACTCCTATGGCTCGATACTCGTGTCAGTTGCCGATCAGAATGTGGATGCAGACAAGCTCTTTTCCCTGGTAAAAGAAGCAAGTGAGCTCTCAGGCTTGACGTTTGATGCAACGGCCACTGGCTACACCGACAAAGGTGTCGGGCTTGGTTCAAGAAGCTTCGAAACCGTTACGTTTCCCAAAGCGCTGATGGTTATCGGTGAAGGCATATTCCTTTATGAAGCTGGCGAAGTGTGGCATTTGCTCGACAGCAAAATCGGCATGCCCATCACAAAAGTGGACAAAGGCGACATAGGACAGGTGAGGCTCTCAGACTACAACACCGTGATCCTGGTGAACGGACGGTACAATGATGTGTCAGATAGTTTCATTGAAGACCTGAAAGCCTGGGTTCGTGGTGGAGGAACGCTTATCACTCAAAAAGGGGCTACCAAATGGGCGATCTCCAAAGGCCTGGTAAAAGAAAAACTGGCAGAAAGCAAAGACGAAAAGACTCCGGGGAGAATGGACTATGAAGACGCCCGTAACTATTACGGCGCTCAAAGCATCGGCGGGGTGATTTTCGAAGCTGACATCGATTTAACCAACCCAATTGCCTTTGGATACACCTCAAAGAAACTGCCGGTATACCGGAACAGCTCAATCTTTCTGAAGCCAAGTGAAAGCCCGTTCAGAACGGCGGCGCAGTACACCGCTCAACCATGGTTGGCTGGTTTTGTCACCCCTTCTAATGTTGAGAAGGTGAAGAATTCTCCTTCGATTCTACTTGATGGCAGCGGCCGGGGCAGAACTATTTTGTTCACCGACAACTGCAACTTCAGAGGCTACTGGTATGGCACCAACAAGCTATTTTTGAATGCGCTGTTCTTTGGAAGCACCATTTCGGTACCTTAATTCCGGCCCTGGCCCTGATTTTAGTATGTTTTAAAAGGGTAAGCCGAAAAGATTTTCTATATTTTGAATTGATTACAACGGATACATAATATTTAAACTACACATCCTTATCTCATGAATTTGAACCTGAAAGCAAAGCAGCAAAACTCCTACGATGCGATTGTGGTGGGAACCGGCATCAGCGGTGGGTGGGCAGCCAAAGAGCTCACAGAGAAGGGACTCAAGACATTGGTGTTGGAAAGAGGCAGAATGGTGCGCCACGTTGCTGACTACCCAACGATGAACCTGAATCCCTGGGAGCTTGAAAATGGCGATAGGATTACCGCCGAAGAGCAAAAAGACTACGAAAAACAGAACAGAACAGGCTACACCGTAAAAAACTCTACCAAACACTGGTGGATTAAAGATACCGACCAGCCTTACTCAGAAGTTAAAAGATTTGACTGGATCAGAGGCTATCATGTGGGAGGCCGCTCGATCATGTGGGGTCGCCAAAGCTACCGCCTGGGTGATTTCGACTTTGAGGCGAACGCCAAAGACGGAATTGCAGTAGACTGGCCTATCAGGTATGCCGACATGGCACCATGGTATGACTACGCAGAGCAATACATCGGCGTAAATGGTATTGCCGATGGCTGGATAGGACTTCCCGATGGAAAGTACCTCCCTCCTATGGAAATGAACTGCATCGAAAAACATGTAAAGCAGGGCATCGAAGCCAATTTTAAAGACAGGATCATGACGATGGGCCGCTCGGCCAACATTACTCAGGATCACAACGGCCGCCACAAGTGCATGTACCGTAACCTGTGTATAAGAGGATGTCCCTTCGGCGGCTACTTCAGCAGCAATGCATCAACACTACCGGCCGCAGAAGCAACCGGCAATATGGAGCTACGCCCCAACTCCATCGTTCACTCCGTGATTTACGATGAGGCAAAAGGCAAGGCTACTGGTGTGCGAGTGATCGACGCAGAAACACTTGAGACAGTTGAGTATTTTGCCAATATCATTTTCCTCAATGCCTCCACCATCAATACCACGTCTATCATGCTCAACTCCATTTCGGATCGATTCCCTAACGGACTTGGCAACGACAGTGGTGAGCTTGGGCACAACCTGATGGATCACCATTTCCGTGTAGGTGCAAGGGCTGATTTTGACGGATTTGAAGATGAGTACTATGTAGGTCGCAGACCAAACGGCATCTATATTCCACGTTTCAGAAACATCGGAAGCGACAAGCAGGACTACATCAGAGGCTATGGCTACCAGGGTGGTGGCAGCCGTGATGGCTGGGGCCGTGGTGTGGCCGAAATGGAAGTAGGGCCTCAACTCAAAGAAGCAATGATGACACCCGGGAAATGGGGAATGGGTCTTACCGGTTTTGGTGAAATGCTGCCTTACCATGAAAACAAAATGGTGATGAACAACGACCTGAAAGACAAGTGGGGCATGCCAACTGTGACTTTTGATTGTGAGATCAAAGAAAATGAGTTGAAAATGCGGGTCGACATGAAAGAACAGGCCGTGGCCATGCTTGAAGCAGCAGGTTTGAAAAACGTCACCCCTTACGACGATGCGGGTGGGCCTGGGCTGGGCATCCACGAAATGGGTACGGCCAGAATGGGTCGTGATCCGAAAACCTCAGTGCTGAACAAATGGAACCAGGTGCATGCCTGCAAAAATGTGTTCGTTACTGACGGCTCGGCCATGACTTCAGCTTCCTGTGTGAATCCGTCGCTTACTTACATGGCCCTTACTGCCAGAGCGGCCGATTATGCTGTGAAGGAAATGAAAAAGCAAAACCTGTAAACAGAACAACCATGAACAGAAGAGAACTAATAAAAAAGACGGCCCTTTTCATGGGAGCATCTGTTTCAGCTCCTGCGATAATGGGTATTTTGAATGGATGCACAGCAGAGCCCAACCTTTACTGGACGCCGAAGTATGTGACCAAAGAGCAGGCCGTAGAGCTGGAGGCCATTGCCGAAACCATCATCCCAGCCACTGGCACACCCGGCGCCAAAGATGCCGGAGTGCCTGCTTTCATTGAAAAAATGGTGCATGAGGTATACAAGCCTGCCGACGTGAAGAAATTCATGGATGGCCTGGCTGCCTTCAGCAAGAAGGTGGAAGACAAAGAGGGTGACCCTTTCAGTCAATTGGATGCCGCCAAGCAATTGGAAGTGATCAAAGCTGAGAACTCAGCTGCACTGAGCAGTGCAGGTGGGGGTGAAAGACCATGGTTTCTCTCGATGAAGGAGTTGACCCTGCTTGGTTTCTTTACTTCGGAAATCGGCGCTACGCAAGTATTGCGTTATGAAGCCATTCCTGGCAGGTACGAAGGATGCATTCCATTTTCAGAAGTGGGAAAAACCTGGGCGACTTAAGAATTTTGGATTGCTGATTTGAAATTTATGATTTTGGATATGGAAAGCCCGGCTGTTCACCGGGCTTTCTGCTTTTTTGCCAGCTCCCTATTGCAAACAAAAGGCATGTATTGAGTTGACAATTGTCATTCAATGGCCACCAGCACTTCGTTAAGTTGGGTTCTAAAGCAAAACCAATGAACAAGTTAATCGCATGGATCGTGTTTTTGAGCCTTGCACTGGGCGGATGCGCTACCAAAGTCAGCACGTCATTCGACAGGCAGGCCGATTTTAGCCGGTACAAGACTTTTTGCTGGCTGCAAGGGTGCGAGTTCACCTTTACAGGCCCCAGTTACATGAACGACAGCGCTGTTGTTAACAACCTCAAAAATGCCATCATCAAAGAAATGGCCGAAAAGGGTTTTACTTACGACGATCAAAGTCCCGACCTCCTGCTCGATTTTCACGTAACGGTGGAGAACAGGCAAACCAACGTATACAGATTTGAAGAAGACAGGTTTCTGCAGCTTGACCCCATTGACCAGTCCGACGTATACTACTTCCTCGAAGGCACCCTCATTATGGACATTGCTGACAGGGAAACGGGCCAGATGATTTGGCGTTCCAGCGCCAGCCGTTATTTGGAACTAAATCCTGAGATGACCGAGAGGAACCTTCGAAAAGGGATCGGTATCGTGCTAAAGAAGTTTCCTCCGAAAGAGAGGTAAGCCTGCTTTGCACTTACAGCACCTCCCTGAAACCCAGCCGACCGTCCTTATTGTAGACATCAGGGTAATAAACTATCTGCCCGTTTTCGTCCCAGGCGGTAAAGTACCTCACGTAGATGGGGATAGGCTGAATCACGCTGATTTCTGTTCGCCTCGCCAGCTTGAAATACTGTGCCAATAGCATCGGATTGCTGTAGACCGAGTCGTTTTTCACCAGATAGTAGGCAAACTCCTCAGCCTTTTCCATGCGAATGCACCCATGGCTCAGCGCTCTGTCCTTTCTCGAAAAAAGCTGCCTGGCGTTCGTGTCGTGCAGGTAAACCCCATAGGGGTTCTCAAACCTGAATTTCACAACTCCAAGGGCATTTTCCCTTCCCTCTTTCTGTCTGATGTAGTAGGGAAAATTATCTTCGTTGTACTGAGACCAGTCAATGGCCTTCGTATCCACCAGGTTGTTTTTGTAGTCGAGCACTTCGTAGAGATGTCGGCTGAGGTAGCCGCTGTCTGTCTTCATCTTAGGCAAAATCTCTTTTACAGCAATGCTCCTTGGCACTGTCCAATAGGGGTAAATGGTAAAGCACCAGATGCTGCTTTCCAGCACTGGCGTGGGAGTACTTTTAGCACCCACTATCACCCTCGACTGGAGTACAGCCTCGCCTCCTTCTATCACGGACAACTGATAGGCCGGAATGTTTATGAACACATACCTTTCTGGCTGCGGGCCAGCTTCCCAGCGCCACCTTTCAATGTTGATCTTTAGCTTTGAAATTTTGCTGTTAACATCAGGTAAATCATTCGGTGTCGCCAGCCGCTGGATCAAAAGCCTTCTCAGCTCGTTCCTCAAGGCAAGGTATTGTTCACCACAAGGCTCTTGCGATTCCAGCGACTTCCTTATCTCGCCTTTCGCCAGTGCCTCACTCAAAAGCCTGGCATCGCTTACATCCGTTTCAGAAGTACTGGCTACTTGCCTCGAAATACCGTGCGCAAGGTGTCTGGCCATAGAAATAAATGCATCGGTTAGGAGAATATCCAGTCTGTCGGGTGTTGTAAACTGAAAAACCAGTAACTCGTTGCGCAAAACCTCCAACTCAGCCAACTTATAGGTTTCCGGTGACAGCCCATAGCTCTCCGCTTCCCTCACCACCTCCAGCATCGAATCGGCAGCTGGCAACAAATTGCTGTCGCTGAACCAGGCCAGCGAAGCACCGTTGCCTTTGTAGAATGCCAAAACGGACGATGTCGAATTCAGGCCATATTCTTTGAGCAAGGTGGTATCAACTGTCGTGGCAGCCACTCCAATTTCCAGGGAATCGTCCGGGCCACCTAGCACATGGCCCGCTGTTGGTTGGCAACTGTTGAGCACTACCAGAACACACGCCACTAAAATGGCGATAAACACTGCACTGTGGTATGTGACCCTTTTTCTCATTTCTCTTCACTTACCGCCCAAAATTCCGCTATTCACTTCAGCTGAGACGCCTTCACTTCAAACAGGTGCTCCAACCTGTCCAAATACTCATGCTCAGCCTTGCTTATTCCTCTGAAAGAGACCGCAATATCAGTCGCCGTGGTTAGTATCTTGGCCTTCAATTTTTCGCTAAATACTGCCTTGTGTATTTCATAATACTCCTTAAATGTATTGAAGGCCTCCTCGGCTGTCGTGAAACTGTCGGTCAGGTAATCAAACGATATGTATATGTAATAGGCGGCATCAGTGCCGAACTCATCTGTTGAATGCTCCAAAGGCACCCACTCTTTATTCACAAGTTCTTTCAGCTTTTCCACCTCTTTGTGTTTCAGGTGGTTGTCGGCCATAGCGATGGCAAAAAACAGGTTGCCCAGTTGTTCGTAAATCTTTTGATAATTGGTAGTCATGGCTGTACGTGTTTAATTTCTATTCCTGTCCTCCAGGCAATCGGCTCTTGCTGATGACCTGATGACATATAAAACTACTTTTTTAGGCGCCGCCATTGGATGATAGAAGTCAGTGGGAAATGGTGATTCTGGTCAAGGGATTATTCTCAACAAGGCACTTGACAAGTCTAAGGCAAAGACACAATATCCATACGTGTCCTGCGTTTGAACTATATTTAAAATATGAAATTTCTCGTCAAACTATTCTTCATCCTGCTAATCGCTTCCTCTTGCGACAAAAGCAACAAATATTCGGAAGGCCATTTTCCTGACGACGTGGTCAACTTTGAAGCCGTCAACTCGAGTGAAGACGACTACAACATGGATCTTCCTGTAATTCACGATGAGCACATGTTTCATTTCTCATCAAACAGGGGAGATGTAAATCATTACGACATTGTTGGTAAGAACCTCATTTTGCAATGGGATTATGCTGCGGAACATTTAACAATTGATGTAAACAAGGCCCGGGGCACTTCGCTACCAATGCGTTCCCTCTTCGACTCTGTCAACACATTCTGCAATGAACTGGGGCCATACTCATTTACTTACGAAACTCAGGTGAACAACAACACCCAGTTGACCTATTTGTTCTTGTATGCTAATGATTGTGCCGGCAATTTTGATATCAAATTTACTTATGTTGATCCCACCGAAAGCAGTCAGGTAGCAGCAGCGTCGCCCATTGGCCTCGCCATGGTTAACACGGAAGCCAATGAGCTTTATCCAGCATTCTTTGGCAAAAATTTTAAATGGGAATCCCGGTATGCTACGGATCCCACGACAGTAGAGAAGCTGATTTATTGCACAGACAAGGACGGTGTCTATAATTTCTATCAAATCGACCTGACTATTGACGACCCCATTGATTCACTATCATATGCCGAGGCTATTGCACCTGAGAAACTCTCTATCAGCAGCGCCGAAGGAAACGACAAATGTGCCTTTATTAATGGCAGGGTAATGGTTTTTACCTCTGACCGACCCGGTGGCTATGGTGGCTTTGACCTGTACTACAGTCTTTACGAAGGAAATGCCTGGTCAGAGCCGGTCAATTTCGGGGAGCGTATCAATACGGAATTTGATGAATACAGGCCTGTGATCCTGACCTACGATACGGGCTTTGACAACAATCTTCTCTTGTTCTCGTCGAACAGGCCGGGTGGCAAAGGTGGCTTTGATTTGTACTATGTGGGGGTGGAAAAAATGGTTAATTAGGCCCAATGTACCACAATGTTTTTCTTCTCGGCAAGCTCCTTAATGGCGTTTTTTATCTCTTTTGATATTTCAGCAGATGCCGTATAGTCAATTCTTCGTTCACTTTCTTCAAGCTGAAAATTCATACCATAGGTTCGGATCTCAATTGCCCGGATATTTTCCCATGTGATGGCAATATTGGCTTGAAAAAAGCCTAATCTGAACTCTATGAGCTCCTCAGTGAGCCTCACCTTAGGTGAGAATTTTGAAGACACGGACAACATCGAAAAACTAAAGAATAAGAATACAGCTCCCCCGGCGACTTGCGCAATAGTCAAAAGTATATTCCAAATTGAAAAAGGGGCTTCTCTGGTAAAAGAGAAAGCCCCCTGAAGGAAAAACATTAAGCCAAGAAAAAAATAAAGTCCTCTTTGAGCCTTTAAGGAAAAGCCCTCATTGCCAAGTCCCAGAAGAATCGTTCTTTCCATTCGTGTGTTTCTAATTAATTAAACGTCACAGATATCAATCGACTGTCTCAGCGAGGCAAACACATCGTCACGTTTAGGAATGAACTCCTGCGCTACATAGCCTTTGAAGCCTGTTTCGATAATGGCTTTCATGATAGCCGGGTAGTAAAGCTCCTGTGTTTCGTCAATCTCGTTGCGGCCCGGTACGCCACCTGTGTGGTAATGCGAGATGTATGGGTGGAATTCTTTGATCGTGGCAATTACGTCACCTTCCATGATCTGCATGTGGTAGATGTCATACAGCAGCTTGAAGTTTGGTGAACCTAACTTATCCACCAGCTTCACGCCCCAGGGGGTCTTGTCACACATGTAGTCGGGGTGATTGCGCTTGCTGTTGAGCAGCTCCATGCTAATGGTTACGCCGTATTTTTCGGCCACCTTCATCACGGGCTCAAGGCCTTTGGCGCAGTTTTCCAGGCCTACCATGTCGTCCATGCCATTTCTGTTGCCGGAGAAGGTAATCACATTGGTAAATCCAGCATCGGCTGCTTTTGGTATTGACGCCGTAAACTGCTTCAAAAGCTCAGCATGCAGGCTGGGGTCGTTGAATCCTTTGTTGAGCCCAATGTTCGAGCCATAAGCCATGGCACAATGCAGGTTATACTTCTTCAGCGTAGGCCAGTCTTTTTCCCCCAGCAGTTCCACCGATTTAATCCCTATATCAACAGCCGCTTCACAAAGCTCCTCTATTGTTTTCTTCCCATAGCACCACTGGCACACAGAGTGGTTGATATTGCCCTTCCGTGCTGCTTTGCCGGTTGCTGGAGCCGCCTGGCTTATGATAGATGGCGCCATCGCCACTCCCAGGGAGGAGACGGCCATCTTTTTTAATGCTTCTTTTCTCGAAATGTTCATGGTAAATATATTTTAAGTAGGCTATTTCTGGTTAAAAGTTATTTCCTGTATCTGTCGCCAGGTCACCGGCTGAATGCCCTCACTCTTGAGCACTTCCTTGAATTCATCGCTCAGCACATAATTGAGGTCTCTTTGCCGCCATGCCGCCCCAAAGTCGGGGTGATTGACTGTCACTGCCTGCATCTCGTCGTCGTCATAAGCCAGATGCACCAGCAACACATTAAGTCCGGGTTGCAGCTCCTTCATCCAGCCAGTGTAGGTGCTGCCCCACTGGTCGGCGGCCACACCCTCCCCCATCATATATAGACGGTTAACTGGCACAAAAACCTCATCTATCGCCTCAAAAAGTGGTGGCGCTGCCTCTAACAATCCGGCGGGGATCATCACAGGTATGCCAAACTCTTTCCCCACCTTCTGGTATATTTTGAAAAGATCAGGAGTTTGAAACAGGCTCCCCATATGAGAATCGAGGTGCGAAGGCTTTAAGCCAGCGTTGATAGCCATTTGCACCTGTGCCCTTATTTCCTTTTCCACCTCTTCTGGTTTGGCTTTCTGCGCCACTTCCTCTGAAGTAGGATAGAAGAACCCATCAGCTCCGATAAGACTCGGAATTTGTGATGGCATTGAAACTCCGTCCCATTTGTAGTTTTCCCATTCGGCTGTCAGCGTAAGATGAAGGCCAAGATCCTTATCGGGGTGTTCTCTTCCGTATCTCGCTATCTCAGGGAACCAGGGGCACGGCACCATGATGCTGGCCGAGCTGATGCCGCTTTTTTCAAAAGCCTCAATAGAGGCGGCATTTTGTGAATGTGCCACTCCCAGGTCGTCGGCATGAATGATCAAGAGTTTGGTGTCAGCCGGATAACCCAGCTTTTCTGCTGTATTGGGTGGTTGACACGCAACGGTGGCTGCCAATAGACACAAAAAAATCAGTACCTTTTTTGAAATCATGAGAGCGGGTGTAATAATCAACTATCAAATTATCACCTATTCCCCTATTTCAAAAGCTTTATTCCTTTTTATCCGCAGGCTCCATCAAAACCCGTGTGGTTGGCAGATAATGTGGGTAGTTGTCTTTAATAAAGGTGATAAGCATTTCCCGCACATTGCACCGCAGGTCAAAGGCATCTGACGAGTTGCGGGCAGAAACCAGGGCTCGCACCAACATCGTGGACTCTGTGGTGTCCGTAACCTGAACAACCTGTGTCTCTTTGTCCCAGAGAGGATCCGTTTTCAGGTATTTTACCAGCTGCTTACGTAGCGGATCAAGAGGAAGTCGGAAATCGGTATAAATAAACACCGTACCAATCAGGCTGGCCTCGGTTCTTGTCCAGTTTTGGAAAGGTTGCTCCACAAAATAAGTGATAGGCACCACCAGCCTTCGCAAGTCCCATATCTTCACTACCACATAAGTGAGGTTAATTTCCTCAATCCTGCCCCACTCCTTTTCCACTATCACCACATCGTCTATTTTGATGGGTTGGGTAAAAGCAATTTGCAGCCCCGCAAGCAGGTTTGAAATAGTCTTTTGAGCAGCTAAACCTACAATGATAGAGAGAATGCCGGCAGATGTAATAAGTCCGGCACCAAATTTCCTACCCTCCTCAAAACTTAGCAAAATGGCAGATAAAGCGATGATGCACAGCCCCACAATGACCAGCTTTTTCATAAACGTGAGCTGGGTAATGACCTTTCTTTCCTGGATATTATCATCCTTCGCTAGGTCATATTGGCTGAGAATAATATCCTGAAAAACCTTGGTTAACCTGATAAGAAACCAGGTACCCGATATAATAAGCAATATCTGAAACAGCAGCCGCCAGTTGTGGAAGGTGTCTTCAGGATCGTAGAAAGTGAAAGTCAGGAAGATTACTAATATAGGCACCAAAGTGAGGCTGGCAGTTTTTACCTTTCTGAGTGATTTGATGAAGTCAGTTTGATCACTTCCTCTCAGCCCTAGTTTTATGCTTAGAACGATAAAAAACCTCAGGATCAGCCCACCAACAATCCCACTTACAATGATGAGTAATGGCAAAGGAATTTTATTGAGAAAATCCGTCATAGTTCACTTGTATCTGGATAAAATCTGCCTCCGGCAATTGGCTTTCCTTTTTTCGGGCCAGTGAATAAATAAGTCCAGGCAGTAAACGCTTTGCCATCCATTCGCACGTCTACCTGCCTTCTGATATATTCATCGCCTACTAATAGCGCTGGGTCAACCCCCTCATATTCATCAAGGGTAGCCCAAAAAGTTATCCCCGACGATTCCTTGATCTTATACAATTCACCAAAGGCGAGTGCTTCAGGCGACAACACCAGGCCCGGGTACCAGGAAACACGGTAAAGGTACCCACTACAGCTGGCCTCTCCCAGCAGGTCAGCGTTTTTCCTGAGAAAAACTGCATAAGGCCCTTCGAAACCCGACATGAGTGTGCCGTAAACAAAGATCAAATCACTTTTCTTCATTTGTTCCACTTTGCTGGGTGGCATTCTTCTCGTACACCTCCTCCTGCCAATGTTTGATTTTATCCTTATTGCTTCGGGCGCCGATACTGCTGATAACGCCACTTAAAAACGCCTTTGACCAATAATTAATAATACTTCTTGAAGTATCTCTTTCGAAAAAGATCCCACCCTGGCGGGTAGAGAAAAGAGTAGGGTTGTTGGAGGAAACGATAAATGCGTTGGCAAAAAAACTTTCAAAGGCCTTCCCGGTTCCCTGTTTTTCCTCTTTTCTGTTTAGCACGTTTATCTTTAAATCGTTGTAAAGAAAATCCATGTTTCCAACAGCCACCGAAGTGTCGGCCTCAAAGTTAAAATAGGCCTCATTGAGTTTACCGTCCCTTACCTGCACAAAGGTGATCGGCACAAGAAATGAATTTACCTTTTGAAGATCCGTTGGGCCGACGCTTCCTGTCACATAGTGAGTGCCTGCCTTACTCGTCAAGTCAAATACAAAATCGGCTTTGAGCTGCCCGGCTTCCATCATAAGTGCCTGCGCATGCAAATTAGCATAGGCATTGCGGGCAATGGCCTCAGGCTTATTGGTAATATTGGTTCCCCGTGCGCTGAGTTCCGAAATCATCAGCTCGCCCGGCTCGGTGCCATCCTCGGCAAATTCCAGATAGAGCAAGGCGCTATTTGTGAGCAACAGTGAGTCAATTTGCAGTGGCATTTTCATTTCCAAAAGCTGGAGCTGCGGCAAGCTTCTTATCTGGTCAGCCGGAAACGGCAGCCGTTTGTCCTTAAACATCCGAACGTAAAAATTGCTTAGTTCCACCTTGCGAGCAACAATTTCATCCCCCTGAAGCAAGCCGAAAAGGTTAGGATCATACAAAGCTATCTGTCGCCCCTTCGCTTGCACCCAGGGAGTTTGATGCCCTACCACGTGGGCATGCTCGTACATACCATAAAACGGCAGCACGGTGGGTCCTTCAATCACCACCTGTGGTGCTTGAGAGTTAATAGAAAGTCTGTCAATTTGAACTCTATAGAGGCTATCGGGCAAACGAAAAGCGATATTGTCCAGCGACACCTTATAAGCTTCGCTAAACAGCAAACGATCCTCTTTCATCTTCTGATTTTCATTCATCAGGAAGCCCCTGAGCTGTATCTCGAATGAAGGAATCTCCCACGAACGGTTCTTTGCGTCATTCTGATAGCTTAGCTTGTCGCCGTCGATGTTAATATACCCCACTGCCAAATTACCTAGTGCGGCGTTTCCGTTTGCTGGCTTACTTTTGCCGCCTTTCGGGGCTCCTGTGTTTCTATCATCTATGGCCAAAAAATCCAACCTGGCCTGTATCGAGTCTGCCGAAAAATTTCCACTCAGCAGCAGCTCCTTTAAATCCAACCCCGAAATATCGAGTTGCGGAGCAAAAGCCATAGCAATAAACTTACCTTCCCTGTCTGTTGCCACACGAAAGTCCAATAGAGAAATCTTCCTGTCGGCTGTGCTCAACAACAACCTGTTCAAAGTAAAGGTATCGAACCCATCCAGCCAGGAAAAATCCTGTTGGTTTGTCTCCATAGATATATCCCGGGCAAAACCTATGGGCGAATTGGCAACAGTAGATTGTTTGTCAAAATAAATGTCACCCAGGTCAAAAGTGATATTGCTAATCCTTTTTGAAATGGTGTCCTGTCGGGTTGTGAGCAAACGCAGGGGAAAGTGTATCTCATTTCCTTTCACATAGTCGTAGCCGCCAAGTATCCGGGTTTTTACGTTATTAATTGCGGCTTCAATTCCTTTTTCCTCAGGCGATCCTCCTGCGATCGCCCATTCGATGCTTGCTCCCCCGAAAGTTGCCTCATTCCACTTAATATGATCTCCCTTTATAACCGCCAGTACATCTATTCCGCTGATGTCAATACTGGGTGTAACAAGCCTGGCAAGCCCCTTTCCCGGTGGCAATGTATAGCTAAAATCGAGGGTGGTAAAAGTGGAGTCACTAAGCGACGCTTTGATATCTTTCACATCCATGTTCACCTTGCCCGGCAAAGCAATTTTGAGCCCGGCAATAGTTGTGCTTGCATCGTCTATATGCCAATTAGTAGTGCGTCCTATTTGGTAGCCAACGCCAGTCATTCCAATTGAGTAGTCGGAAAGTTGCAGCGAAGAGGTGTCTCTTAGGTTCACAAAAAGATTGCCCCGATAGATGTCCAGGTTCTTTACCTCCACTTTGCCCAGCGACGCCTTTTTCAGGCCTTTCCGCCTCTGGTATGAGTTAATCCTGATATCGGGGTTTATCAGCATTACACTGTCGGCCAGCCATTCACCCTCTACCAGAAACTCTTTCAGGTAAAAACCGGTCATTTTCATCTGTCTGATTTTACCCTCAGCCGACCAACCCGATGGCGTATAGGGCGTTACCACCACGTTCTCAACGATGTAATTACCCTTGATCGGATTAAAACTGAAATCTCCAATCTCCAGAATGTGGGAGTCGTCAGGAAAAAGCAGCCGGGATTGCCCCACTTTCACAACCAGGTCATCGGCGTGAAAAAATTTTGTAGAGTCGAGCTGAGTAAGGCTATCGACCCGGAAGGAGCTTGCAAACACCTCGATTTCCGGCGAACTGAACCGCTGTTTTTCTCTATCGTAAAAGTACACCTCACTTTTGTCTACCTGAAGTTTGGCCACCGACAGGCTTGAGAATATATGGCTGATATAGGGGTAAAAGTTGGCTATTTCTCGAAACCCAATCTTTTTCTTTGGGTCATTGAGCCTTTTCAGAAAAAACTCGGAGCTACTTATCTCGAGTTTCCCAACCACAAGTTCCTTGTTTTCCCAACCGTTCCATAGCTCCACCTGACTAAGCTCAAAAGCAGGTACATAAAATCGCTTTTGCATGTCAGCCTTCTCGGCAAACCACCTCTGGCTCAAACCCTGTATTGGTGCAATCACCAGGCTGTCGCCACGGATAATGGAATCGAGCGTCGAAAACCGGAATTTCTTAATAAACAATCGGTGAATGCTGTCTGGCAGAAAGTAAGCGTACTCGTCAACCGTAAAATCAATATGCTCAAAAATCTTGTTGTCCCGACTGAAAATAACGGTACTGGTGTCTATTCGAAACTTTCTGAGGCCCACACTGGCATTTTGCACCGTAAACCGATCCTGGTTCTTTCCTCCATAGAACTTGAGATCCAACAAGGCCCTGTCAAGGTCAAAGTTTTGAACTTCAATCACATCGAAAAGAGAGGTGAGAAGCTCTACAATGGAAGTGCTCTCCTGATTTTCTCCCCGCTTTCTGGTAACCCTGGTTACCTCATTAATATTGATGGCAGGCTCTTCAAAAAATATTTCTCCTATTTGAAGGATGTTATCGTTGTAGGCCTGAATAAAATCGACGTTTGTCAGCCTGAACTTAGGAATGAAAACCTCGTAGCTATTTACACTGTCGGGCACTGGCAGCTTTTCTACCCTTGGTTTAAGCTTCAGGTTGGTGAATACAATGTCGGAAGTCTCGGTTGAAAGGGAGAGGTCGTCGAACTCTACTACGTGAATGCTGTCTGCCAACTTCACGCTTTGCTTGCTTATTTGCAACAAAAGTTTTTCGGTGTTCAAAAACCTGTCTTCCTTCTTCACCGACTGCCCTATCTCGAAGTTATCAACTGAGGCATTGACCGGGCCTACCAGGTAGGTCTGTTGAACATCATTCAGATTTTTAATATACGTGAAATAGCCTTCAGTGATTTTGAAGTCGGTGATCTCAAAGTGGTTGAGGTAGTCAGTTACCAGCTGATAAAAATCTCCGGCTTCCAACGACAAAGTAACGGCCTTCTCCTCCTTCGGGTTTTTGTACCACTTGATGTCTGGCTGGAGAATATCTATTGCTGCCACCTGAAGATTTCGATTCAGATAAAGGTCATAAAGGCTTTTAATTCTCAACGTCAGCAGCGGGATATGCGTGATATACATATTCTCCCTGGTATCCTCTCCCGAATGGAACCGGCCTTGCGATACCGAGTCTACGCTCAGCCGAAAATTGCTGAAGTTAATCTGCCGCCTGAAAAGGTCAATCTCAATTTTGTCGAAGCTAACGCCGTAAAAACCATTGCTCTCCTCCTCCACTACCTGCACAATGATTGTTCCGGCAAGCTTCACAGCCATCTCCCTGAGGGTGCCAATAGATAAAAAGTAAAGAGCAACTGCCGATAAAGAAGTAATGAGAGTAATCTTCAGCAGATAACTTGAAAGCCGTGTCTGTTTTCGGGGTGGGCGGGGAAGCTTCATAAATTACACCATAGCCATCAGGTTTTTTCTAAATACTTACTAATACTGAAATTTGCTAATCATTCAGTACAAAGAGAAGTGGTGTTGTCTGCTTAGCCACAATAAAATTAGTAATTTCGCAGTCTATAGTAATTGAGATCAGCTAAAATAAATCGGTATCGACTATTTATGAAAATGCACAAACCCTTCTTGCTAGTACTGACAGTGCTGATAAGTTTTTCGTTGCATGCCGATAAGAACAAAAAAGCTGCCAAGGCGCTAGCCAAGGGCGATGTAGACAAAGCCAGAGAAATAGTTATAGAATCGCTACAGGACGACATCGTTAACCCCGGGGGCAATTATCTCTACTCACTTATCTACACGATTGACTCACTTCCCGATTACAGTATCGACAGTGCTCAAAAATATATACTTGCAGCAAGGGTCGACTGGCCATTGCTTACTGAAAAAGAGCAGGGAAAAAGTGTCAAGAATGGATTTTACCCGTCTCTTTTTGAAGTACAAAAGGAGCGGGTAGACAGCCTGGCGTTTCTGAGAGCTGTTGCACAAGGTGATGTGGTCGCTTACGAAAGCTTCATGAGGCAGTTCGCCGATGCCGACAAGGTGCCCCTTGCCAGAACAAAAAGAGATAGTGTCGCCTTTAGCGATGCTTCTGAAGTTAACACCTGGCAGGCTTACCAGCGGTTTTACGAAGCCTACCCCGAGGCTGAACAGGTACCTGAAGCACAAGAACGGTATAAAGTGCTTATTTTCAACGACCTCACGAAAGACAGAAAGCTAAGCAGCTTCAAAGATTTCCTTCGAAATTTTCCAGCTACGCCATTTAGAAAGGAGGCTGAAGAGCAAATATTCGAAATCATGACTGCGGCCAACGAACCCGAATCGTACCTCAGGTTCATGGCAGAGTACCCCAACTCGCACATGAAAAAAAGGGCCTTCGACTTCATCTTCGCTATTGATCAGGCGGCCTATAACTTTCAATACTACTCACGTTATACACCCACCAGAGCCATTCAGGACTCCCTCGACAACCTGCGCAAGCTTGAAAACATCTATCTGGTGCCCTTCTACGAAAACGAAAAGTATGGGTTTTTGAAGCCAAATGGTGCTGTGCTGTTTGGGCCTACCTTTTCATCGATAAGTACCGACTACCTATGTGGTGACATTGTAAGTGAGTTTTTGCTGGTGGATGACAAAGTTATTAATCGTCAAGGCGGCATCATTACTGAAGGAGAGTTTGACGTTGTTGAGAGTATCGGTGGTGGGTTGATCAAGGCAGGCTCGGAAGGAAAAATGGGAGTCTGGCATAAATCTGGCTACCAGATTCTTCCCCGGCAATATGACGATATTTCGCTGCTGGACAGCAGGCTGCTTTTGATCTCAAAAGGCGAAAAGGCGGGCCTGGCTTCCTACAATGGCCGGATACTTATCGCCCCGCAGTATGATGACATCACTGTGGAAGGCCAATTTTGGATTTTTATAAAAGATGACCTGTTGGCCTTCACCAATATCAAAAAAATTGCTGCCATTGCCAATCAGGAAGAGCTGAAGCTTTCTTTCGTTTATGAGGAATTGGAAAAGTTGCCTAATGGTGACATGATTGGCTACAATGGTGATTCAGAATGCATCATCGACAAAAACCAGGAAGTCGTTATTCCCATGGGTGTTCAAAATATCTATCCTATGGGTGACAACTGGCTCGTGAAGCAGCCTTTTGGCTATCGTATTTTCTATAACGACACCCGAAAATACTCTGACAATCTTTTTCCTGAAGTTGAATTCAATTCCCAATGGCTGGCATGGAAAAGCGACACCGCATGGGCGCTTGTTAACAAGCAAAGCGCAAGAGGCATTATTTTCCGACTCGACTCAGCAAAACTTATCAATGAAGACGTTGCTCTCACCTTCAAGGACCTAAAAGGCACTGCCCATTTTTACAACGGCACCAGAGTCGATTTCACTAAAGGCGACAAGGTGTATGTGCTTGGCGACCCCTACCGAAAGGACAATTATGACAGCAAAAGTCAGTTTTTGGTGATAGAAAATAGCAAACTGAAAAAGGTTTACAGCATGCAGGGAAAGCTTCTGTTTGAGTTAAAACAAGGCTCACTTCGTTATCTTTCTCCCAATTACCTGGTTGTTGAAAACCGAGGGAAGCAAGGCATTGTAGACACCACGGGCAAGCAAACCCTTGCCATCAAATACGACGGAATTGGGCAGGCCGATGCAGAAGGGCTGGTAACCGTACTGCTCGACGGCAAATTTGGCAGCTATCACCTGGCCACCGGCGCTCTGGCAGCTCCCAAATATGAAACCCGTGCGAGGTATTTTAACGACCAATTGCTCACTACCACCCTCAAAGGTGCAACCGGCCTAACCAACTTTGAAGGAAAGACTGTGCTTCCTTTTGAGTATGAGAAGGTGCAGGTTTGGACCGACTCCCTGGTGATGGCGCAGAAAGAAGGCTTGTGGAGCATCACGTCCCTTGATGGGAAAAAAACATATTATATGCCTTTCATCAACTTTCAGGTGGTGAAAGACGACAATGAAGAAAAGATACTGAAAATATACACTAACGATGGATATGGGGTTTTGAGTAGCAAAAATGGCGTGGTGCTTGCCCCCACCTACAACGACCTTGTTAACCTTGGAAGCGACACTCTCCCGCTTTATTTCGCCGAAAAGCATGTGCGGGAAGCCGAATTTTATGTGGTAGTTTACGCTGATGCCAAAGGCAATCCCATCAAATCGCAAGCCTTTCGGGGAGAAGAGTATGACAAAATTTTCTGCCAGTAATCACTCAGGCTAACAAACCAAGCGAAAAGTGGGTGCTACCAAATAGCTTCCACTTTGCTGAGGGTTACATTTTTCACTACAGCACCTCCCTGCCAGCCCACCGTAAGCTTATCGTAAGGTTGTGTTGGAAAAACCAGCTCAGTCAGTACCAGCTCACCTTCATTGATAAAAATCTCCAGCGACGCAGTGTCGACAAATATCCGAATCGAGGCTGGGCGAGTGCCGCTAAGGAGCTTCCCAACGTGAGTAGCAGCAAAGCCCTTTTCAAAACCTACGAGACCAGATTTTGACCTGTCGATTGAAACCACTGAATCTGAAAAATCAATCAGCACCACCTCACCGGCATCGTTGCCCAGGCTGATCGAAAGGCCATCGAAGCTGGTGCCATCCAGCGCCAAGTCAATCGCCACAAGAGCATCAGTAAGCTCAATGATCTGACCATTTTCTGGTTGGAACGACCTCCCACTGCCAACAATGTTTCCAACCTCCTTTGCCGGGAAGTTGATCAACACAACCTCGCTTCCGACCTGCTTTAGCTTAAGTTCTCTTGGCAAAGTCATAGCACTTCTCCAGGCTTCGGTAGGCACCACTTGTGCATATTGCCAGTTACTCATCCACCCAAGGAAAAGCCTTCTCCCATCTTCAGCAGGCACATCCGACCAGGTGACGCCGGCGTAATTGTCGGTGCCCTGGTCTACCCACCTTGTAGTCGGTATTTCCTCATCGGGCACAAACTGTTTGCCATCAAAACTTCCCACAAAATACTGTGTGGCCGACCCGCCGTTGGGCCCGCCGGGATTGATGCTCACCAGCAGCACCCATTTTTCTTCATTACTACCCTCTACCTCCAGTTGAAAAAGATCGGGGCATTCCCAAACACCCCCATGCGCTCCTAATTCTTTGCCGAAATCACTTTCGAAAGCCCAGTTCTTCAAGTCGGGCGAGCTGTAAAAGCTGATATGGTCAGCAACTGCCAGCGTCATGATCCATTTCCCGGCCGCAGCATTCCAGCTCACCTTGGGGTCACGAAAGTCACGAATTCCCTGGTTGGGCAGCACGGGATTTCCGTCATACTTAGTCCAGCTACGCCCTTTGTCAAGACTAAAAGCTATTGCCTGGTATTGATAATCCTCTTTGCCCGCTTTTTCCATCGCTGCATCGTGGTAGGTAAAAATGGCTACCATGGCAGGGTTGTCCTCAGTGCCAAAACCAGCCGTGTTGTCCCAGTCAACCACTGCACTGCCCGAAAAGATATAGCCGAGGCTGTCCGGGTAAAGGGCAATAGGCAAATGTTCCCACTTGACCATATCAGGGCTCACGGCGTGCCCCCAGTGCATAGGCCCCCAAACGGTGCTGTCCGGGTAATACTGATAAAACAAGTGGTATTCACCCTCATAATACACCATCCCGTTAGGATCGTTCATCCAGTGGGCTTCAGGCGAGAAGTGGAACTGAGGGCGGAATTTTTCCTGATAGAGCTTTACGTGAGGTTCTTTCATTGGCTTACTTTGACACGCTGACAGGTACAGGAACACGCATAACAGGGCAGTTGTTTGAATGGCTTTCATAAGTGCCAATATCCAATTTTACGAGAAGATACTGAAATAAGTAGCCATTTTCATGAAAGTTTCGAATGGCTTCGAGGCTCCCGCCTACTTTTTTTGCAAAATCTGTATCGGGAAGTCGTTGCCAAATGAGAAGCTGGCGGGGTAGTGCGACATGCCATTTGATCACTAGAATACATACACAATAAAATGCTAGGAAAAAAGGGGGGGTTGCCGCGGCTTTAAAAATCGCCGTCTATTTTTTGAGCTGCTCCGCCAACACGGCTATCCCCTCTTCAAAGCTGTGAGGATTGTAACCCAGCACCTCTTTTGCCTTGTCCAGCACAAAACCAGTTTTAGGCGGGCGCTTGGCTGGCTGGCTGAATTTTGAGCCATCCGTTTCATTGATCAGGGACTTGTCAAGACCAAAATAGTCGGCCGTGGCAATGGCCATTTGATAAGGGCTCATGAAGTCTTTGCCAGAAATATTAAAAATGCCCTTAGCCTTCTTCCTCGCAATAAGGTAGCAGCCCATGGCCAGGTCTTCTGCCAGCGTGGGGGTTCTCCACTGGTCGTTCACCACGTTGATTGTTTTGCCCTCCTCAAGGCTTTTCTTCACCCACAAAATAATGTTGCTCCGGCTCATATCGAAAGCAATGCCGTACACCAACACGGTACGGGCCATGGCCCAGTCTATTCTGCCAGCCATCACAGCCTTTTCAGCTGCCAACTTGCTATCCCCATAGTAGCTCACCGGGTTAGCTTTGGCCTCTTCGTCATACGGGCCATCCTCCCCATCAAAAATAAAGTCCGTAGAAAGATGCAAAAGAAATGCGCCGCTGGCCTCGCAGGCTTTTACTATATTTTCTACCGCCGTTACATTTTGCAACCAGCAGCCCTCCTTGTCGGTCTCGCACTGATCCACGTTGGTCATGGCGGCGGTGTGAATGACCACTTCCGGCTTTTCAGTAGCTATGACTTTGAACGTCTCCGCAGCGTTGGTAATATCCATTGACTGGTACCGGATACCTTCGAGTGGAATCCTGCTGGCCCCTCTCCCGGTGGCAAGAAAGTCCTCGCCTTTTTCTCTAAGAAGTACAACCAGCTTTTGACCCAGCAGGCCGTTAGCTCCGGTGATCAGTATAGACATAGCTTATTCTTTGTATTGAATGCCGTATTTTTTGGTCAGCTCCTTCTTGGACACTTCCTCCACTTCTACTGTCATATATACTTCAACAGCAGGTACGGTCTGCACGGTTTTGACTGCGGCAATTTTATCGACAACATCTAGTCCTTCCACCACCTGGCCAAAAACGGTATACTCGTCGTCGAGGTGGGGCGCCCCGCCTATCGTTGTGTAAGCCTCTACCCTTTCAGGTGAGAAAGTTTTCTCAGTGTAGATATCAGTAGTGATCTTTTCCTTAACGAGCGGAACCAGACTCTGCACCTCAGCTGTATAGGCATCAAAATTTCCCGTCTTCCTTCCCTCCATGTAAAGCTCAGTCAGTCTGTTCTTTACCTCCACCTGCGTAGAATCTTCCAGCAGCTTTCTGATGGCCATTCCCAGCTTTTCCTGGTCTACTTTCAGGGCTTCCTCCGATTCATAAACCGTTCCCTGCACAATGTAAAACTGGTTGCCGCTTGAGGCCCTGTCCGGGTTAACTTCGTCGGGCTGCCTGGCCGCAGCCAATGCGCCTTTTTTATGAAAATATCTGGGTACAAACTCGGCAGGGACAGTATACTCCGGCTCTTTTTTATCCCGGGGCTTTTTGCGATTGATATCACCTCCCTGTATCATAAAATTCTCCATGACCCGGTGGAAAATTGTGCTGTCGTATTTACCACTCTCAGCCAGCTTCAAAAAGTTAGCCTTGTGCTGTGGGGTCTCGTCATACAATACCGCCTTCATGTCGCCGTACGACGTGTGTATTGTCACAAGATAGTCCTTGTTTCCACGGCAGGATGTAATCAACACCGCCAACGACAGCCCCCAAAATAACTGCTTCACTCTGCTCATTTCTTAAGTTGCATTTTAATCTCTTTCAATATAGCATCTCCTCCCTTGTCAAGAAGTCTTTCTGCCAACTTTTTGCCGAGCGCCCGTGCGTCAGCAACTTTTCCTGTAACAGCGTCCTGCACAATCGTTTTTCCATTCAGGCTGATGATACCCCCTTTGATCTTAAGCCTGTCCTCATGTAAAGTAGCCAGTCCAAATACCGGAATGCTGCAGCCTCCTTCCAGCGTTTCCAAAAAAGCCCGCTCGGCTATGAGCCTGGCTGCGGTGCGGTCGTGGTTAACAGCATCTCTAATGGCTTTCTTGATAGCTGGATCCAGACTGGAGCTGGCCTCCACAGCCACCGAGCCCTGACCGACAGCCGGTACAAACAAATCTGTATCAAGCACCTGAGCAATTTTATCGGCAAGTCCCATGCGGTGCACACCAGCGTACGCCAGCAGCAGTGCATCACAATGGCCTTCTTCCATTTTGCGAAAGCGGGTTTGAAGGTTTCCCCTCACCTCCACCGTTTTTATATGTGGAAAATAGTGCTTCAGCACGGCGACTCTCCGGGTGGAAGACGTGCCGACCACAATCGGCGTTTTTCTGTCTTCGAGCGAAATGCCTTTTTTGTGGCTTACCAGTACATCGTTGACTCTTTCCCGCTCAGTAAAGGCGATAATTTCAAAACCCCTGGGCAGCGTCGACTGCAAGTCCTTGGCGCTGTGAACAGCGATGTGCACACTTCCGCTGGCCAGCTGTTCTTCCAATTCCTCAGTAAAAACCCCTTTGCTGCCAATTTTGGCTATAGAAACGTCGAGCACTTTATCACCCTTGGTTTCGATGGTTACCAGCTCAGTAGCAAGGCCTGCTTTGTTCAAAAGCTCAGCAATGTGCTCAGCCTGCCACATAGCAAGCAAACTTCCTCTGGTTCCTATTTTTATTTTCTCCACAACAACTAGCTTTAATTTTTCTCTACTGTGCGATCTTCATTTTATAAGAAAGATTTTCTTCCCGCACATCCACCACAAACCCTTTTTTCAAAAACTTGCGTCCCAAAAGTACTGGGAATTTCATGCCTGAACGATCAGTCAGCGAGAATTCTGTTCTGAACTTTTTGCCAAACAACACCAGGCGTGTTTTGATGATCACTCTGTTTTCGATGTGTCCGGTTGAGCTTTTGATCTTCCGCTGGGTAAAATCACTTGTCTCAAATTTAGTGCTGCCCTTCCTTCCAATTGTAGCTCCCGAAATCTGAAAGCTGACTGTTGGCGTACCCTCTTTGTCAATTACCTTAATTCTGGAACAGTGCAAAGTAGAAGTGAAAGCACCGGTATCTATTTTGGCTTTTATATTGAAAAGATCCAACTCCGGTAAGTCAATAATGTCATTTCTCCCAATGGTATAGCTGCTCTTCATTCTCATTGATATTGGAGCTCTCCGGTTCTTAAAAGCCCGGCCATTTGGAGTGATAAATCCATAAACAGAATCCGGGGATTCGCATTTCGTTCAAGGTGGTAAATAGAATCGTTTAGCAGCCTGGCAGCCAATTCAATGGTGGGCAGAGATATCGACTTGGCAAATTTGCTGACAAACTCTTCTTCGTGAGGCATCGTTCTCTGTAAGCTGGCCTCACCAGCCTTGACAATGAGCGACTCTCTGTAAACGGTCAGGCCGTATTCCAGCAGGCTTTTCTGAGCCATTTTCGACATGCCGTTGAACTTATCAGTAAGGCCAGCCATACCCTCAAAATCGGATGACCAGCAAATCCGCATCCACTCTCTGAAAATCGTTGTTGACTCGTCTTCAACCTCGTTGAGCAGGCTCAATGCAAGGTTCATGTTGCCGGCAGCCAGCCGGGCCACCGACTGCGCTTTTGCTGCATCCACCTCGGCCGTTTTTACAAGGTAGTCCGCCACTTCCTCGTCGGTAAAGCCTCTGACACTTACCAGTTGCGTTCGACTGATAATGGTGTTAATGATGGCTTCATAGTTGTTGGAAATGAAGAAGAAAAAGGTGTTTTCAGGCGGCTCTTCTACTATCTTCAACAAGGCGTTGGCCGCCTGAATATTCATTTTTTCGGGTTGCCAGATGAGCATGGCTTTATATCTGCCCTCAAAAGCTTTCAACGACAGGGCGCTGATAATTTGCCGGCTTTCTTCTCTGTAAATAATAGCCTGCTTGCTCTCCGCTCCAAAATGGCGAGTCCAGTCCAGCAGATTGCCATAGGGCTGTTCCACCAGAAAAGGCCTCCACCATTTGAGGTAGTTTTTACAAACCACCTCCTTGAAGTCTTTGTTGGGAATGTCTGCAATGGGAAAAGCAAAAGTGACGTCGGGATGAACCAGCTTAGCCATTTTGCTGCATGATGGGCATGCACCACACGAATCGGTGTCACCTGGTTTGTCGCAGTTGATGTAAGTAATAAAGGCCAAGGCCAAAGAAAGGTTGGCACTGCCCTCCGGCCCGTTAAAAAGCTGAGCATGCGCCATGTGGTTCTTTTGCACCGAGGCAATCAGCCTCGATTTCTCCTCTATTAGCCCTGGTATGTCTCTAAATTGCATCTATTCTTCCTCCCACGACCTGAATTTAGCTGACCTTTCGAATACTTCCAGCAATATCGCTCTTTCTGTTTCATCCAATGGCATCTTTCTTCTCTCCAGTACTCTGCTGGCGGTATCAAGCGCCTGCTCAATTCGGTAGGTGGTGAAGCCTTCCGAGCCACCCCAGGCAAACGAGGGAACGAAAGACTTGGGGAAGCCGCCGCCAAAAATATTGGCACTTACCCCAACTACCGTCCCTGTGTTGAACATGGTGTTAATGCCACATTTGGAGTGGTCGCCCATTAGCAAGCCGCAAAATTGCAACCCGGAATCAACGAAGGCCTCATCTGCGAAGCTCCAGACTTTCACATTGGCATAATTATTTTTGAGGTTGGAGGCATTGGTATCAGCCCCGAGGTTGCACCACTCGCCCAAAACAGCGTTGCCCAGGTAGCCGTCGTGGCCTTTGTTACTGTTGCCAAAAAACACCGCATTGGAAACTTCGCCTGCTACTTTGCAGTAGGGCCCTACGGTGGTGTTTTCACGGATAGCTGCTCCCATGCCAATAATCGACTGCTCACCCATGGCAAAGGGCCCTCTTATCATGGCTCCTTCCATTACCTGGGCATTCTTTCCTATATAAACGGGGCCATTTTCAGCGTTGATGATCGCACTTTTAATAGAAGCTCCCGGCTCGATGAAAACATTTTCAGGATTGTAAACCCGGGTAAATGGGTCGGTAATGTCCTCAGAAATCCGGCCCGTAGTGATTAAGTCGAAGTCGCTGCGAATTTGCACACCATTCCACTGAAAAATCCGCCACGGACGGTCAATCAAATGAGCCTCGCCTTCAAAAACCACTTTTTTCTTCGGCGTTAAGCTGGCAAGCTCACTGTATGGTATTTGATCAGACGAATGAAAAGCAGCGAGGTAATCGCCAACCATCAGCCCTTCGTTTTCACCAAGGTTAATAATAGCTTCTACAAGCGATTCGGTGGGGCACAAGGCACCGATTATATAGAAATTGTCAGATGCAAAGTGGGAAGGAAATTTCGCAGACAGATAATTCTCCGTGAGAAACGACACTTTGTGTCCGGTAAGCTTCTGCCACTTCTCATTCACCTTTAATATACCTATCCGTATGTCTGCCAAAGGGCGGGTATAGGTGAAGGGTAAAAGCTGGAGGCGCAGAATAGGATCGTCGAAGAGAATAATATTCATGGCGCAAAAATAAAAAAGTCTTTAGGAACTAAGCATCCTAAAGACTTTTTGCACAAACTTCTTTTCAGAAGTGTTTTGCTTATTTCTTATTTACATAGCGCTTGTTGAATTTCTCAACACGGCCAGCAGTATCCACAAACAGTTTCTTACCTGTGTAAAAAGGGTGTGAAGCTGAGCTCACTTCCACTTTCACTACCGGGTATGTTTTACCATCTTCCCACTTAATGGTCTCCTCAGAGTTCATTGTCGAGCGAGTAATGAAAGAATAGTCGCTTGAAGTGTCCTGAAATACCACTTCTCTGTATTCTGGATGTATGTCTTTTCTCATTTTGAAAGTCTTTTAAGGAACTGATTCCTAAATCGGACGGCAAATATAACAAAAGCTTTTTTTTGCTCCAATTGTGAACGCCAAATATTTACCTTTGAAGTTTAATAATCAGTCATTTGAGTCTATCCACATTCATAGAATTGGTCAACAAGAAGGGGAAAGATAGGGTTCCATTCTTTTTTGTGGTCGACTTTGAGCTACACAACCCACAGGTTTGGGACATTGCCTCACTCATTGACGAAAATATCCTGTTCAACTTCGAAGGGTTTTCCAATCACCCGAAAAAAGAAGCTACCCCTGTTCACGCCGAAAAAGTATATCCGGCGTTTGAAACATATCAAAGGGCATTTGATCAGGTTTTCCAGCATTTACAAGTCGGCAACTCATTTTTAGTGAATCTTACTGCCAAAACTGAGCTCATTACATCGGCTAGCCTTTCCGACATCTATCACGCCTCATCTGCCAAATACAAAATCCTCTACAAAGACGAGTGGGTGGTTTTTTCTCCAGAAACTTTCGTGAGAATTTCAGGAAACATCATCGAAACCTGCCCCATGAAGGGCACCATAGACGCCGATTTGCCTGGGGCGGCAACCAGACTGCTCAACGACCCAAAGGAGCTTGCCGAACATGTGACAGTAGTGGATTTACTGAGAAACGACTTGAGCAGGGTGAGCCACGACGTGCGGGTGGAAAAATTCAGGTATACGGAAGAAATTCGCACCAATGGCAAGCACCTGCTTCAAACCAGTTCAAAAATTGCCGGCAGATTGCCAAGTGGATATGAATCAAATCTGGGAGAAATTATAACGGAACTGTTACCTGCCGGCTCTATTTGCGGTGCTCCGAAGCCAATGACTTGCCAGATCATAAAGGAAGCTGAGGGTGAAAAAAGAGGCTACTATACTGGTGTCGCAGGATACTTTGATGGGGTCAGCTTGAACAGCTGCGTACTGATCCGGTACATAGAAAAGATCGGTGATCAGCTTTTTTACCGAAGCGGTGGAGGCATCACAGCGCAAAGCCAGGTGCAGCAAGAATATCAGGAACTAATCGACAAGGTGTATGTGCCTACTATTGGAGTCTATCAAAATAGCTAACGGGCAACCCCAAAACCTGCCATGGCACCAGCGGCGGCTCGATGCAAGTCGGCTGGAAGTTTTTGGTATGCAGCTGCCACCAATCAACCTTCAGGAAATACTCAACACCTCCCAACTTGACAAAGCCACTATTTATAAGGCGAGGGTAATTTATGGTGAAGAGCTTGACAAAGTCGAAATAGCGCCCTACTCTGTCAGACCAATCCAATCGATAACGGTAGTGGAAGCAAACCGCCTCGACTACCGTCATAAGTATGCCGACCGGTCAGCTATCAATACGCTTTTTAGCCAAAGAGGCGCTACAGATGACATACTGATCGCTCAAAATGGCTTACTTACCGACTGTAGCTACGCCAATGTTTGCTTTTGGGATGGAGACAAATGGTACACTCCTGATGAGCCCTTACTAGCCGGTACCAAACGAGCATCTCTACTTGAAAAAGGTCTGGTCTCCGAACGAAAAATCGAGCTCAGCGACATTAAATTCTTTGAATCCGTCACACTCATCAACGCCATGCTGGATCCGGGCACAATTGTGCTACCAGCGAGTCGGCTCATTTATTAACCAGATAAACCTGTTATTTTAGCGGCTGCATGCAAAAAAACTTAGCATTCGTCTTCCTTTTATTTTGCCTGGCCCAAACCGAGTCATTTGCCCAAAGCGCCAATGTGCCGTTGTGGAGCGACTACTACCACCTGCTTGACCGGTACGAGATCAAAAGCGGAAAGATGCACGATGGCTATTTCAGCTCTTTCAAGCCAACACTGCGCCAGTCGGCAGCTGCGTTTGTCGATTCGGTGTCCAACGTTGGTGTTTTCGAGAGCTCGTCTGACAAGTTCAATGAAAAATATCTGCGACAGGACAACTGGGAGTTCTTTGCCGACAGTCTGGAAGCAGCGCCCCAAAGCAAAAAACCTATTCTGAAGTATTTCTACAGAACACCGTCCGACGCCTTTCATGTGCAGGAAGATGGTATTGATCTTCACGTCAGCCCTGTTTTTCAATTTGATGTGGGGCACGACGCAAATTCTCCCTCAACGCCATTTATCAATACACGTGGCATAGTGGTTCGGGGCAGAATCGATGAAAAACTGGGCTTTTATACCTACCTCACCGAGAATCAGGCAGTGTTTCCGGCCTACACACAGCGATGGATCGACCGCTGGCATGTGGTGCCCAACGAAGGTTTCTGGAAGCGGTTTGGTGAAGCCGGAACCGACTACATTACCGCCAATGGTTATTTAACTTTTAGTCCCACAAAACACATCCACTTGCAGGCTGGGCATGATAAGCTCTTCGTGGGCAACGGCATGCGGTCGATGTTTCTTTCCGACTTTTCGAACAACTATTTTTTCCTTCGGTTCAATGCGAAGATCTGGAAGTTCAATTATACTAATGTTATCGCCCGTCTCAAGGCAGATGTATTCTACTACAACGACGGGTTGCTGGGCACTAAGGAGTTCCCCAACAAAAACCTGGTGATGCACCAGCTCAACTGGCAAGTCACCAAAAACTTCAACGTTGGCCTTTTTGAGGCTGTGATGTTTTCGCCTGAAGACTCGTTACGAACCGGCTCGTTCGATCCCAACTATCTTAACCCGTTTATCTTCTACAGAGGGCTCGAACAGCAGCTGGGCAGCCCCGATAACGTACTTGTTGGTTTTGACGCCAAATGGAATTTTGCGCACCACTTTTCAGCCTACGGACAATTTCTGCTGGACGAACTATCGTTTACCAACCTGAAAAACAAGACAGGCTGGTGGTCGAACAAATACGCCTATCAACTTGGTTTGAAATGGGTGGATGTGGCCAACGTCTCCAATCTCGACCTTCAGCTTGAACACAACTACGCACGGCCCTATACCTATGCACACCAAAGCAGCTACACCAGCTTCACGCACTACCGACAGCCGCTCGCCAACCCGCTGGGAGCAAATTTCAAAGAATGGGTGGCTGTGCTTCGATACCAACCCCTTGGGAAGCTCCAACTTACCGCCAGAGCAATGCTGGCCTCCCAGGGAGAAGATACGCTCGCTTCGAACTGGGGCCGAAATCCGCTACTGCCCTATGCTACCTTCGAGCGAGAATTTGGAAACTTTACAGGCCAGGGAGTGGCTACAAAAATCAACCTTGTGGGCTTACAGGCCAGCTATCAGTTGCTCCACAATCTTTTCATTGATGCCAGATTCATTTACCGCAAAGAGCAACAAGAAAGTATTTCGCTGCGTAAAAATGATCAGTTCTTTGGTTTTGGCATCCGCCTCAATACCGACACAAAACATCATTATTTCTAATTGACAGCATTAGACTCTACCTTTGCGCCCTCACTTCACGTAGTTGAATGAAAACCTATTTCAGACTTCTTTCTTTTGCCCGCCCTTTCGGGAAGTTTATTCCCACTTATATACTGGTCACCATTCTCCAGGTCGTATTCAGTCTGGTGAACTTTGCTGTGCTCATCCCACTGCTCGAAATACTTTTTGATCAGATAGAGCCGGAGAAGCTGGAGAACCTTAAACGCCTACCCGAGTTCACGATCAGCGTCGACTATTTCAAATCCCTTTTCTATTATCATTTTTCTGGTTTTATCGACACCGCTGGAAAAACCGGCGCCTTGAAATTTGTTTGCGCAGTCATTGTAGTTTCCGTGTTTCTCGCCAATTTATTCAGATATCTGTCTGCGGTAATGCTGGCAAAAATAAGGGCGCTGGTCATCAAAAACCTCCGTAGCCTGGTGTATGAACGCATTCTCTCTTTTCCAGTCAGCTTTTTTACAGAGCGCAGAAAGGGAGACATCACCAGCCGTGTTACCAATGATGTGCAAGAAGTTGAACACTCGGTGGTGAGCACTTTGAAGGTGCTTTTCAAAGAGCCAGCCATGATCATAGGCTATTTCGCTGTGCTATTCAGCATGTCTGTGGAACTCACCTTATACACCATGCTGCTGCTACCCATCTCCGGTGGCCTCATCGCCGGCATTGCCAGACGACTCAAAAAGCGGGCACATCAAAGCCAGCAAGCACTTGGAAATATCAACAACATCCTTGATGAGAGCATCGGCGGCATTCGGATTATCAAGGCGTTCACCGCTACCAGGTTTGTGTTCCAAAAGTTCATAAAAGAGGTTCAATACTACGCCAGAAAGAATGTGTCTATTGCCAGAAGGTATGAAATGGCAGGGCCGATCTCGGAATTTCTCGGCGTTTCAGTCGTCGCCGGAATCCTTCTCGTTGGTGGCAACCTCATCCTGCAGGACAACTCCACCCTTACCCCCTCAGAGTTTCTTGCATTCCTTATCATATTTTCCCAAATATTACCCCCGGCAAAGGCTATGTCGTCTTCTTTCAGTAATATCCAAAGGGGGCTGGCTGCCGGTGAAAGAATTTTCGAGGTTATCGATACGCAGTCGGCCATTACTGACGCCCGGAGTTCCACAGTACTTCCATCTTTCAGCACGTCAATCGAATTTAAAAACGTTTCGTTTGCCTACGAAAAAGAGCTGGTACTGAAAAACATCAACCTAAGTATCCCAAAAGGAAAAACAGTAGCACTTGTCGGCCCATCCGGAGGCGGAAAATCCACTCTTTCCGACCTTATACCGAGGTTTTACGACCCCAACGAAGGGGAAGTGTGCATCGATGGGAAGCCTCTCACCTCCTACACCATGGACTCCATCCGCAAGCAGATGGGCATTGTAACCCAGGAGTCCATTCTCTTTAACGACACGGTGTTGAATAATATCGCCTTTGGCGTAGCCGATGCTGATGAGGAAAAAGTAATAGCTGCGGCCAAAATCGCCAATGCGCATGAGTTTATCGCTGAAATGCCCGAAGGGTATTATACAGAAATAGGAGACAGAGGCGTGAAACTCAGCGGTGGTCAGCGGCAAAGACTGAGCATTGCACGGGCTATTTTCAAAAATCCACCAATCCTGATTCTCGACGAGGCTACTTCGGCACTTGATTCGGAGTCGGAGAAGCTGGTGCAGGAGGCCCTTACCAACCTGATGAAAAACCGCACGTCGGTAGTGATTGCCCACAGACTGAGCACGATACAAAATGCTGACCTTATCGTGGTATTGCAGAATGGACAAATCGCCGAGCAGGGAACCCACAATGAGTTGATTGCCAGAGCTGGTCTCTATTCGAGGCTGATCGAAATGCAGTCGTTCTAGAAAATCTACCTGAGTTTAAAAGAATAAAAACCCTGCTGACAGAGCCAGCAGGGTTATATTGTCATATCAACATATGACAAGCATCGACCTAATCAAAGTTTCATCTACCTGCCGAAGTCCAGCTTGACAAATGAATGCTCCATATTTTGTAGCATCATTTCCCATAGTTGTTCGTAAGGCACAATTTCTATCTCTGCAAATGCATCACCAGGTTCTGGCGTGCCTTTCAGCCTATTGAAATATTTTTCTCCCTTCTTGGCAGCTACGGTTGGATTAAAGCTGCTTTCCACCATAATGGTGATCAGCTTAAGGAACAGCTTCTCACGCTGGCTTTCCGGGTTTTCGTTGAGGTAGCGATAAATATACTTTTCTGTGTTTGGCAATTTGGTGAGCGCAATATCAAGTTTATCTTTCTTCATCAGATCGATAAACTCCAGGATCATAATGGCGACCATGAGCCCCTGCTTGTCTTGGGTATAAAAGGGTAGCTTCTGGTAAATTTTGGAGAAATCGAGCACATCCTCCACGTCCCTATTTGGCATAAGGAAATACAAGTAGGCTTTGTACAGCTCCCACCTCTCTTTTGCTCTTTGCGAAATCTTTTCCATGTGAGGGTTACGATAAGCTTGCCCAATTAAGTCCTCCGCTAACACGTAATCGCCACTGTGTAATGCCATTAAAAAATAGTTCTCCATATGAGAAAACCAATTCCTGGATGAACGACCAATATGTTCTAACCCCGATTTGGCGTAGATCATGCCATTTTTGTAATCCTTCGCTCTGAGATATGCATATGTTTTGATGAAAACATTATACCTCATATCAAACCTAAGCGGATTAACAGTACCACTCTTCACCATCTGTTCGGCTTCACCGGTAATTTCAAGAATACCCTCGAACTCACCGAGTAGCTCATTCGATCTGATTTTCAGCCTATAGTACCTTTCAAATACATTAAATGACTTACTTTTCTCCCAAAGACTCTTCAATTGTTGCACCGACTTCAACGTCGAGTCGAGGTGAGTCTTTCTGGAATGAACTGACTTTTGAAGTTGCAATTTCTTCATGCAGAAGATACTCTCGGCTTCTTCCTCTATTCTGAGCAATTCTTCATACTTCTTAATTCTGCCCAGGGTCTTTCTGAGGTGATTGGGCCGACACAACTCTGAATAAATCAACCTCAACATCCTAAGTCCAGATAAAGTCAACTCTGTAAATTCCGACTCTCTGGAGATGGCAAGTGCCTTATTCACGTGCTTCTCAGCCAAATCATATTCACCCTCTTTAAACAATACTTTCGCTCGGAATATGTAACTGTGGCACTCCTGCTCATACGGGAATCCGATATTTACTTTAGAGTCGTTGAAGTCAACAAAATAAAGCAAATTATAGAGCTTGTACCGCAGTCGTGACTTGAGCATTCGGAAGCGCTGGTCGGTGGAATCCGATTCATACATGCCTAAAGAGGCCTCATCATCTGTATTATACAGCCCTTTTTGAATCCCGTTAAACAACTGCTGCTCTTTGCTCGGGTTTTCATCGTGGCTAATAACATCAATCAGCGAAACGTTCTTCTTTACTCTTGTTGTTATAATCCGCACTAATTTTTTTATCTCCTCCATTTCAATGCAATTACTTACTTGCTAAATACTCACTAGGTTAATATTTACACTACTAGAACTACTTTTTGTTATAGTTACGTCAAGTTACAAAGTGTCAGTTTTTTTTCCAAAGCACAGCCACATCTTCGTGCCATACAATTTTAAACATTTAAATCGCTTGACCTATGGCACAGTATGTTTTCTTTATGATTCTATCTTTAGGACTTTATTTTTCTGCTCCTAAAACAACCACTTCCCACGTTTCAAAAAAGGCTAAGAAATCACTCCACATCATTAAAACGGATGGCGGAGACGATACTTGGGGAGGCGGTGGAAAATAATCCAATAAACTACTAATAATCATTTCTCAGGTTTAAATTAGCTCCTCTTTGAGGGGCTTTTTTTATGAATCAGAAACTAAGGTTATTAGGTTACTCTCTACTCTTTCTAACTGGATGTACTTCGGAGATTGATTATCCTTCGCAATTAAGGATCCAAATCAATAGCTTCCCAGAAAGCTTTTCGCCCATCAAAACAAACGAGTTCGATGGGATTATATTTCAATTTTTAAGCGAAAGAGATTCGACGGATAAGATAGTCTCAAATTTAGCGGAACTTTCTGAAAAAATAGCTATAAATGACACAATTAGTTTATTTGGCTTTACACTAAAGAGCTCAGCCAAATGGGTGAATGGCGTTCCTGTGTCAAAAGAAGACGTGCTTTTTACCTTAAAACTCAATAAATGCAGGCTCAGAAGCGGCATTTCTTCAGGAAGCTTTCATTTAGATGCCATCAAAGCTTTTTACCGAGACTCTTCCAACGCCCGGTTTTTTCAGCTCGAAACGTATGGCAACCCGGAATATAGCAGGTCAGTAGCCGGAGATTTCCTTGTTATGCCCGAACACATTTTTGACCCCCAAAAAGTGCTGAGAGCTTATAGTTTGGACGAGATAAGCACCTTCAATGAAGAAAACGCACCAGATGATGTAAGAAAATACTTCGACGCTTTCAATGGCATTGCCCCATTCGATTCTGTGTATTTTAAAGGTTCTGGCCCTTACCAAATCGAGAGCTACTATCCTGACCAAAGCATTAGCCTTACGCTGAGCGAAACAGACAAAGAAAAGCTGCCCTCGCAGTTTCAGTTGGCTGACAGGATCAACTATGTGATGATAACTGATCCCACGGCCGCCAGATTTGCGCTGCAAAACAATGAAGTAGACGTTATTACCCAGATTCCTGCCACCGAGTTTGTTCAGCTGGAAGCTTTTAACAAAACCTCAAACACTCTAAATCTCTTCAGGCTAGCCGGGTTCAAGTTTGTGTTTTTTGGCTTTAATACCCGTCAGCCAAAATTTAGCAGCAAGGACGTGAGAATTGCTCTTTCCCATATTATCGACGTTCAGGGCATCATCGACGCAGTCCGCCTTGGTTATGCTGAGCCTACTGTCGGGCCGGTACATCCGGTTTTATCGGATCTGTACAACGCCGACATAAGCACCTACGCCTATAACCCAGACCAAAGCAGGGCCCTACTTGAAAAATCAGGATGGAACTTCGACGGAAATAACTGGAAGAATGACGCTGGAGAAACACTTGACTTCGAACTCACTTACAACGGCACAAATCCAGATTATCAAAAAATAGCGCTGATTGTGCAAAGCGAGGCAAAGAAAATAGGCGTGCAGGTAAACCTGGCGCCGGAGGAGTCAGGCACTCTTTTAAAAAGGCTGCGATCGCACCAGTTCGAAGCTGTGCTCTATTCATTTGTTGGCTCGCCACGGGCCTATGATTACTCGCCGCTGTTCCACACTGCGTCGGCTGCTCCGGGTAAAATGAATTTTTCTGGCTTCGGAACGGATGAAAGCGACCAGGAAATTGAAAAGGCCATCTTATCCACCTCCAGAGAAGAGATGGCCATTCATTTGAAAAAATTGCAACAAATTCTGCACGAAGAGCGACCTATAGTCTTTCTTTATTTTGAACAAAGCCTCATAGCAACGTCGAAGAAATTTCCTCGTTTAAACATTAGCTACTATCGTCCTGGGTACGATCCGGTTGGGTTCTACCAGACACGTTAGTTCTGAAATTGAAGTATATCGTTTTTTTGTTTACTCACTCATTCTAACTACATTTTAGCCTCATTAGTTATCGAAAAATAATGCTTAAACGCTTTAGGTATATATTTTATCTGGTCTACGTCCTTTACGCTCTGATGCTCCTGTACCTTTGCGTTAAACTTCTGAAAGTGCCAGACGCCACTGAAGATGCCTTCTACCTTTATTTAAAAGAAACATTCGGAGGTTATTTCGGTGTGATCTCGTTTCTAGAAACTTACTTCAGATCGTTCCAGATATTCACCATCCTTGCTGTTGTATTTAGCTTCCTGATACTTTTCTCTGACTTCTTTGGGAAGCTTTTCCTTAGAAGAAAGATTGCCCGTCTTGAAGGGGAGGTTAACGATTTGAAGGCAAAACTTTACGACAGGGAGCAAAAGACCACTCCTCCGTCGATTACCACAACGCAACCAAGCTCTTCCGACGAAAAATGAAAGAATTGATCGAGAATGAGCTTAAAGAAGCTCATCAACTTCTTGAAAGGTTTCTCTCAGACCCTGCTACTGCTCAAAGCATCGAAAAGGCCGTTGACCTGATGGTAACGAGCATTTTGGAAGGAAAAAAAATAATTTCTTGCGGGAACGGTGGCTCAATGTCGGATGCCATGCATTTTGCTGAAGAACTAAGCGGGAGGTACAGAGGAGACAGGCCCTCAATTCCAGCGGTTTCAATTTCCGACCCTACCCATATTACCTGCGTGGGCAATGATTACGGCTTTGACTACATCTTTTCAAGATATATTGAGGGGCTTGGACAGCCGGGCGATGTGCTGCTGGGTATCTCAACTAGCGGCAATTCCAAAAACATCATCGAAGCGGTTGCCAAGGCAAAAGAAAAGGGATTGCGCATTATTTTGCTCACCGGAAAGGATGGTGGTAAACTAGCCAACGCAGGCGATGTGGAAATAAGAGTGCCGCATTTTGGCTTTGCTGACAGGATTCAGGAAATCCACATCAAAGTCATTCATATTTTTATTCTTCTCATTGAAAAGAAATTGGGGTACTGATGCTGGCAAAAACCTTTGGAAGCGCTGTATATGGAGTAGACGCCTCTATCATTACCGTTGAGGTAAATGTGAGCGCCGGCACCAAGTTTCTTATGGTGGGCCTGCCCGACAATGCCGTTAAAGAGAGTGAGCAGCGAGTAGAATCGGCCATTAAATACTTTGGCTATTCTATGCCAAGGATAAAAACAGTAGTGAACCTGGCTCCAGCCGACATAAAAAAGGAAGGCTCCGCCTACGACCTGCCAATCGCCCTGGGCATTCTAAAGGCATCGGGCCAGCTAACTACAGAAGCGCTTGAGCAGTACATCATCATGGGTGAGCTTTCACTCGACGGCCTGCTGCGACCCATCAAAGGCGTTTTACCGATTGCCATTGAGGCTCGGAAGAAAGGATTTAAAGGTTTCATCCTGCCAAAGGAAAATGCCTCTGAAGCAGCCATCGTCGATAAGCTTGATATTATTGGGGTTGAGACGATCAATGAAGCCATTGAGTTTGTGGAGGGCAGGCTTGAAATTGAACCGCTAAAAAAAGATACAAGAAGCATTTTCGAAGATACCTATGATGGGTATGAGGCAGATTTTGCTCAGGTGCAGGGACAGGAGAATATCAAAAGAGCATTGGAAATTGCCGCTGCTGGCGGCCACAATGTGATCATGATTGGCCCTCCGGGGGCAGGCAAGACCATGCTGGCCAAACGGCTTCCCTCAATCCTGCCACCGCTGAACCTTCACGAGGCCCTCGAAACAACCAAGATTCATTCTGTCGCCGGAAAGCTTGGGGCTCATGCTTCACTTGTAGCTACAAGGCCTTTTCGCTCACCGCACCACACCATTTCTGACGTTGCACTTGTTGGAGGAGGTGGCATTCCCCAGCCGGGTGAAATTTCGTTGGCGAACAATGGTGTACTGTTTCTTGACGAACTACCGGAGTTTAAACGAACCGTGCTGGAAGTAATGCGGCAGCCACTGGAAGAGAGACGGGTAACCATTTCCAGGGCCAAAGTGTCCATCGACTTTCCCGCCAACTTTATGCTGGTGGCCAGCATGAACCCCTGCCCCTGTGGCTATTACAATCACCCTGAGAAGGAATGCGTGTGCCCACCTGGCACAGTACAGCGCTACCTTAACAGAGTCAGCGGCCCATTGCTCGACCGGATTGATCTGCATGTGGAGGTCACGCCTGTCTCCTTTGACGAAATGACCGCAGACCGGCAAGCGGAAACAAGCACGCAAATCAGGGAAAGGGTGATCAGCGCACGGCTGCTCCAAACCGAACGGTTCAAAGATCACCCCACCATTTTCAGCAATGCAATGATGCCACCCCCGATGGTGAAAGACATTTGCCAGATCAACGAAGCAGGGAAAAAGCTACTCAAGACTGCCATGGAGCGGCTGGGCCTTTCGGCCAGGGCCTACGACCGTATTCTTAAAGTGTCGAGAACTATTGCAGACCTGGCTGGCACCGAGGAAATCAGGATCGAACACCTCGCCGAAGCTATTCAGTACAGGAGCTTGGACAGAGAGGGCTGGGCTGGATAATTTGCGGTCAACTACTGGTTAAATATTAACCAAGATTTTCGATCATTCCCCACTAAATAAAAATCGGTTGTCTATTTTTGCGACGTGAAACAGGAGGACTTCTTTTACACGCAACTCAACGCACTTGTGGAAAATGCCCTGGCGGAAGACATCGGTGAGGGTGATCACTCGACCCTTTCCACTGTGCCTGCGACAAAGCAAGGCAAAGCAAGGCTTCTGGTGAAGGACGACGGCATTATAGCCGGAATGGACGTGGCAAAATTTATCTTTCACAAATACGATCCCGTTCTTCAGTTTATCCAGCACATTGAAGATGGCTCAACGGTGAAGGCAGGCGACATAGCCTTTGAGCTAATGGGAAGTGCCCGGTCGATCCTAACCACAGAAAGGTTGGTGCTCAACTGCATGCAAAGAATGAGTGGAATTGCCACCTACACAAATAGTTTAAGTAGCATGATTTCGCATACAAAGGCTAAGCTGCTGGACACCAGAAAAACCACACCGAACTTCCGGTTGCTGGAGAAAAAGGCAGTTGAAATCGGAGGCGGCAAGAACCATCGTTTCGCCCTTTACGATATGATAATGCTCAAGGACAATCATATCGATATGGCCGGGGGCATCGGTCCAGCTATTCATTCCGCCAGGAGCTACTTGAAAGAGGAAGGAAAAGACCTTAAAATTGAAGTTGAAACCAGAAGCCTGGCAGAAGTTAATGAAGTTTTGGCAGAAGGCGGGGTCGATTTTATCATGCTCGACAATATGAGCACCACAGAAATGAAAAAAGCAGTAGCTTTGATCGCCGGAAAAGCCAAAGTGGAAGCTTCCGGAGGAATAACCGAAAAGACAATAAAAGAGATAGCAGAAACCGGGGTTGATTTTATTTCGGTTGGCGCACTCACGCACTCTTATAAAAGCCTGGATTTAAGTTTGAAAGTAGTAATAGAATAATTCATGATCGTAAAAACCAAGAAGTATCAACTTCCAAAAAATACTTATATAAAAATTGCTCTTTGGAGCGTGTTAAAGCAGCAATGGTGGGTTTCCCTCATCTATGTCGGCCTCAATCTGCCAGTGTTTTTTCTACCCAGCTGGTGGTGGTTCATTGGCTCTACCATTGCACTTGTACTGTATATACTGTTTTGGCTGATTCAGTTTGCTGGCGCCACTCAAATGGAGCAATTCAAAATTCTTTTTGACAAACTGGGCTATGAAATTGACAGCCGACAGATCCTGATCAAAATAAATACCAAGCAGGGGATGCCAATGAAATGGGAAAATATCTCCCGGGCGCAAGTCAAAAAAGACGCCTTTACACTGTTTGTGAACAAAGCGCAAATTATTCATCTACCGTTCAAGGTTTTTAACACCGAGAATGAGGTGAAGTTTGTGGAAACCATTCTGAAAAGAAAAGGCCTTGTCAAATAGCTTTGACTGAAGCAGACAAAAAAAGAATAAAACCGCATTTGTCGAAGATGGCACATTATTGCTCCATGCAGGAACGTGCCGTTTCTGATATCCTCTTGAAATTGCGAAGCGCTGCTTTGTCTGATGATGACAAGAACCACATCGTAGCAACGCTGAAAAAAGAAGGTTTTCTGGATGAGGCCAGGTATGCCAGAGCCTTTGCCAACGACAAGTTCAAATTAAATCAGTGGGGCAGGATTAAGATCGGCTATGCGCTGAGGATGAAGCAGGTGGATAGTGCCATCATTGAAGAAGGCCTCGAACAAATAGACGAAGAAGACTACCAACAACTGATTACTACTTTAGCCACCAGAAAGCTCAAAGATACCCGCTCAACCAGCACGGCAGACCGTAACAACAAAATTGCCCGATTTCTTCTACAGCGTGGCTTCGAGTCTGATCTCGTTTGGAAAACTATTCAAGCGTTGCCTTGAATTGTCTCGTATTTGACTAAAGCCCGTCTTTTTTTCAATCAGAATGATTAAATTCATCCTGATTCCCGTAAACTGTTGAGTTATTCACTCAAATGAAGTCTCATGAAAATCAGGAAGGCCGGAGTTATAATTTTGCGGATAGTGGCCGCAATAATTATGCTCCAAACACTGTATTTTAAATTTTCGGGTGCACCAGAGTCCATTTATATATTCAGCACCATCGGAATGGAACCCTGGGGCAGGTACATGGTAGGCTGCATGGAACTTGTTGCATCAGTGCTTTTACTCATCCCAAAAATCTACTGGCTTGGCGGCCTGCTTGGGATGGGGCTAATGGCCGGAGCCTTGTTCTTCCACTTTGCGTTTTTGGGCATCGAGGTGCAGGGAGATGGTGGCCTGTTGTTTGCCTATGCTGTCATTGTATTTCTTGCTAGCCTGGTGGCTGTTTTAGATCGTAAGAATGATATCCCTATTTTAAAAAATTTGTTCTGAATTGACCTTTTGTCCTTCATTTGACCGTATGTTAAATGATCGGTAAGTATTTTTATTGTTCGGATACCCAGCATATATGAACCTAATAACCACGACAGGAAACGTTTTGTCTCAGCTTGATGATGTAATCGTTCAACTAAAGCCTGAAGACTACTCACGCCCGGTTAAACTTCTCAACAACTCAACTATTGGCCAGCATGTAAGGCACACGCTAGAATTCTTTATCTGCCTCATGGACGGCACTCCCAGCGGTGTGGTCAATTATGACAACCGCAGAAGAGACAAGATGATTGAAGACGACATGGACTTTGCCCGGCAAGTCCTGAGGAGTATTGGAGACTTTGTAAAATCCCATAAAGAAAATTCTGCGCTGAATCTTGAAGCAGATTTTGGATCAACAGACCGACAGGCTGACCGGGAAGCAATGGTAAGCATACCCTCCAACTACCTTCGTGAATTGGTCTACAATATTGAACATGCTATTCACCACATGGCGTTGATAAGGGTGGCGATTAACGAGTTTTGCAGTTACGTGCAGCTGCCTGAAGACTTTGGCGTGGCCAGTAGTACCATTCGAAGCAGACAAGCGAGTAACTAAGATTCTTCATCATCACCTATTTCAGTAGTATGCGTCAAAGCAGCTGGCAGCTATTCAAAAGAAAGCTGTTTGAAGTGACTTTCTTTATGAAGCTCTTCCATTGGGAATTCTGGCCATTTAATGTCGTCTACTTTCCCGTCTTCGTTTACTACGCTTTTCTGGCTGTCAGGGCCCGATCAGTTTTTTTCTTTTCGGCGGCCAATCCAACTATCGAATTTGGCGGGATGCTTGGCGAATCAAAAGGAGACATTTTTAACCTCATCCCGGAAAAATACATCCCCACGACAAAGTGCTTCCCTCCTTCCTCTTCTGCCACGGACATTACCAGCTGGATGGAAGCAACTAGGCTCACCTACCCAATTTTGCTCAAGCCGGACATCGGCGAAAGGGGTTGGATGGTGAAAAAAATCGACTCCCTGGCTGACATTGAGCAGTATTTGAGGAGCGTCAAGGTCGATTTTCTGGCTCAGGCCTACGTTCCGTACCCAATTGAGCTGGGGCTGTTCTACTACAGGTTTCCCGGGGCCAAAAAAGGCCGCATTTCGTCCATCACCCGAAAGGGCCTGATGGCGGTGACTGGCGATGGCAAAACCACCGTCCGCAGCCTGCTGAAGTCCAATCTGAGAGCCCGTCTTTATATCAACGACTTCGAAGAAAAGTATCCAGAAAAAATGAACTCAGTACCTGGTAAAGGTGAAACCATCGAAGTTGAGCCAATTGGTAATCACTGCAGAGGCACGACTTTTTTGGACGACACCGGAAAAGTGACGGAAAAGATGGAGGCCCAATTTGACCAAATCGCCGACGCCATTTCTGGCTTCCATTTTGGCAGGTTTGACCTCCGCTGCCAATCATACGATGAACTGGAAAAGGGCATCAACTTCAAAATATTGGAATTGAATGGTGCCGGTGCCGAGCCAGGCCATATTTACCACCCGGGCAGGTCTATTTGGAAAGGCTATAGAGACATTCTCCATCATTTGAATGTTTTGTGTAATATTGCCATCCAAAATCACCGATTGGGGGAGCCGTATACGTCGTTTAAAGAAGGGCTTCGTTTCATCAAAAAAGTCAAAGCCTACAATCGGTTAAAAGAGAGTGAATGAATCTACTCTGGCTATTTGTAGTTGGTTTTGTTTGCAGTTACCTCGGATCGATTCCCCCCGGTGTTATCAACGTCAGTGTACTTCAGTACGGACTGCACGGGCACCGATCCCTCGGGCTGAGGTTCGGTCTGGCAGCCAGTCTGGTCGAGTTTGTATATGCCGCTGCCACTGTCCGTTTCCATATTTTTCTGACAGAGAATACTTCCTTCACTGAAGACTTCGAACTGGTGTCTGGGATTGTCCTAACTATTTTAGGAATTGCTAGTTTGCTGAGCTCAAACAAGGCCCCCTCAGAAAAAGCTGTGGAGGAATCGCCCAGGGCTTTTCGGAAAGGCCTGATCATTGGTGTGACTAATATTATGGTGATCCCATTCTGGCTGGCAGTAACGGCCTACCTGCAAAGCCGGAGTATAGTGGTCATCAAAGGATACGACCTGTTCATTTACGTAGCAGGTATTTCAGCAGGCACCTTTGCCCTAATGGCCAGCGTAGCTTACTTGTCGCACCGCTTCCAGAAGGTGGTGGAAAACAGGAAAACCGTCAACAAAATCCCCGGCATTGTTCTTCTCACGATGGGGCTCTACTCTTTTTACAACTGGTTCATGATGCCCTAAAAGCACTCTTCCTCCAGAAGATAGCTCTTAAACCCAGCGTGAGCATAATTGGCACCAACGCCAGGTGCAACATTTGCGGCAAAAAGCTCCACGAAACAATCACTATAGCGAGCAACACCGCTGCTGAAAGCAGGTAAATGCTTAGCCAATTCGGGGGACTATTTTTGAATGCATAAAAGGCTACAAATGCATGCACCGGAAATGCCCAAAGCAGATTGAAATTGTACTGCGAGATATGATCTGTGGCGAACCACAAAAACAACAACAGAATTCCCACTACCCCGATCACAAAAAACAAAGTAAAGTCGAGCCACTTTCTCCGCTTTCCTGCCTTCCACTCTTGCTGTGTAGAAAAACCAACCAGCATAAATACGAGAACAAATACAATGGTGGGAGTAACCAATGAGGCCTGCGATTCTCCTTCCTCTATCGGCATAAACACCACCTTAGTATCACTCACAAGAGACACAGTGCTATTACCTCTCTTAATGGTCGCCCCAGCAAAAGCCTTTTGTATGTATTCAGGCAGGTACATGTACTGATAGCCAGTGGCTACCTTATCGATACCCGTGCCTAGGCAAATATCGATACCTAAATCGCCCCAGGGCTGTTGGCCGAGGTTCATGTCCATCAACTGACGAAAAGTCAAATCTTCAGTGACGTAAGAATAGTCAAACGTGATCCGGTCTTTGAAAACCGTTTCCAGCACGTCCCTGATTTTAGTGGCGCAATTATCGTAAATGTAATTGTAGTAGTAATCTCTGTTTTCTGGCTTATTGTTCTCCACCAAAAAGGCATACAGCTGGTGTTTTTCACTGACTGTCAGATTGAGGTTTTGCTCCACAATCGACCTATTCTCTTCGATGTAGGCCTCCTTGAAGTCTTCATACCGGTTAACTCCCAATTTGTAAAGGAGCTTCCCTCTGGCAAAGTTTAAGTAGAAATTAGGCTGATTGAAGCTGAAGATACCATAATTGAACACCAGGTCGATCCCGGTTTTATGATCAAGCACCCGAAATGCACTGTGGCCAAAAGCAGTGTACAGTTCTACCTGCGAAGGACCCATGGTCATTACCGATACCGTGGTGCTGTCGCTTATAAAGGGTGGTATTTGTGCCACGCTTTCTGCAAGGCCACTTCCTCCCAACAGGAGGAAGCTGATTAAGACGAGCTTTTTCATTAATGCCAATTTAGAACATCTCTGATTTAGGATGTCGCTGATTAGACGCTAAATTTACTTGAATTTATTCAACAATGAACCTGGCAACATTTAATGATAACGTAAGACTGCTCAACAAATTGAGCTGGCGCAAGGCTGTCAATGGTGGCAAGCTGCTGGGTAGCTTCCTGGTGAGTAAGCAGCTGGGCAGGGCACGTCACAGCGGGCTGCCGATCAGCCTGGCCATAGAACCTACAACAGCCTGCAATCTGCGTTGTCCCGAATGCCCCAGCGGGTTGAGGTCGTTTAGCAGACCCACAGGAAAAATTGCGCTCCCGTTTTTTCAAAAAATCATTGATGAGGCGCACAGCCATTTGCTCTACCTCACCTTCTACTTTCAGGGAGAGCCTTATCTTCATCCTGATTTTCTGGAAATGGTGAGTTATGCACACCAAAAGAAAATATACACTGCAACCTCCACCAATGCACATTTCCTTTCGGACGAAATGGCCAGAAAGACTATTGAGTCAGGCCTCGACAGGCTTATCATCTCTATTGACGGGGCCACGCAGGACACCTACGCCTCTTACCGTAAAGAGGGCAAACTCCAGGAAGTAATAGACGGCACCAAACGGCTTGTGAAGTGGAAAAAGGAGTTAGGTTCAAAAACGCCACACTTGATCTTTCAATTTTTGGTAGTCAAACCAAACGAGCATGAAATTGACGAGATAAAAGAGCTGGGGAAAAAACTTGGTGTTGATGAGATCCGGTTCAAAACAGCCCAAATTTATGACTACGAAAATGGGTCTCCGCTAATTCCCTCCATCGAGAAATATTCCCGATACAGTCAAAATGCCGAGGGAAAGTGGTCTATGAAAAACGTCCTTCGCAATGAGTGCTGGAAAATGTGGCACTCAGGAGTAATTACCTGGGATGGCCAAATGGTACCCTGCTGCTTCGACAAAGACGCTACCCATTCAATGGGGAATGTTTCGGACAGCTCTATGGCAGAGATTTGGAGGGGAGCGTCGTACAATCGATTCAGAAACGCTTTGCTGCGGTCAAGAAAAGACATCGACATTTGCAAGAATTGCAGCGAGGGCGGAGCAGTCTGGGCCTGAGTTTTTACTTTTGAGCCGTTTCTTTCAGGGCCTTCTGGATGTCGGCTTCGCTACAGCCACAGCCTTTGGCACACCCCTTGTCAACTTTCAGGCTCAGATAAATCTTTCTCCCCAGGAATAAGACGGCACCTGCAAATAATACCCCGATGATAATTGTTTCGATCATTTCAGTAAGTCAACGGTAGTATTGCTGCTGAAGTTCAGTCTAACCAGAATTTCTTAATCGTACCAAGCAGCTCGCTTTGTATGCCACAGCCAGCTATAAGCTCCCGGCCGAATATGTAGTTGTCGCCCCCTTTGAAGTCCGTAACAGTACCGCCTGCCTCCGTTACAAGTAAGACGCCCGCTGCAACATCCCAGGAATTCAGGTTGAACTCAAAAAACGCTTCAAAACGGCCGCACGCAACATAGGCTAGGTCCACAGCCGCACTGCCCATCCTTCTGAGCCCATGAGAAGACTTCATCAATTCATTGAGAATATTCAGATAGGGCATCATTTTTCCAAAGTCGTTATATGGAAAGCCCGTGGCGAGCAGCGACTCATTTATTTGGGTAGCATTTGACACCCTAATTGGCTTTCCATTGCAGAAGGCTCCCTTACCCTTGATAGCATGAAAACACTCGTCACGGTTTACCTCATACACTACCCCCAGAATCGCTTGCTTGTCTCGCACCAACGCCAGGCTCACAGAGTAAATAGGAAGGCCGTGCACAAAGTTTGTGGTGCCGTCAAGCGGGTCTATCACCCATTGTAAGGATTGCTCTGAGCTGGCCACGGTTCCTTCCTCGGTAATAAAGCCAGCTTCCGGCAGCACTTCTCTCAAGCGCTCTACGATCATCTCTTCGCACGCCTTGTCAACATAGGACACCAAATTGTTGTGTCCCTTTAGTTCTATCATGTCAGGAGTAAAGCCTTCTGCTTCTTTCTTCAAAAATTGCCCGGCTTCCTTACTGATGGCTATTACGTGGTGAACAAGTGTTTCTAATGGTATTTCCATCGTGTTATTACTTTCCTGATACGACGATCACAATTTCCCCTTTGGGTGGCTTAGCCTGAAAATGAGCCAAAACCTCCGTTGCGCTTCCGGTAATGGTTTCTTCGTAGAGCTTGGAGAGCTCCCTGCTAACCGAAACCATTCGCTCGCCGCCAAGTAAGGTAACAAACATTTCAAGAGTTTTTACCAACCTGTGTGGTGATTCATAGTAAATAACTGCCCTTTCTTCTTCCTTAATGGCTTCTATTTTGGACTGCTTACCCTTTTTGTGAGGAAGAAAACCTTCGAATACAAATCTATCGCAAGGAAACCCACTTTTGACAACAGCAGGAATGAGCGCCGTTGGGCCTGGCAAGCAATCGATCACAATGCCTGCACTTATCGCCTCCCTCACTATCAGGTATCCGGGGTCGGAAATTCCGGGAGTCCCGGCGTCAGAAATCAACGCCATACTCTCGCCTGCTTTCAACCTTGCCACAAGGTCACTTACTACTTTATGCTCATTGAAAATATGAAAGCTTTTAACCGGTTTGCTGATCTCAAAGTGCTTGAGTAGAACCCCGGATGTACGGGTGTCTTCCGCCAGTATCACATCCACCTCCTTCAATACCCTTAGGGCTCTGAGAGTGATGTCCTCCAGGTTGCCAATCGGCGTCGGAACCAGATATAGCTTCGCTGCCGCCATCTATTTCAAGAGCGCATCAATCACGCTCGCAAGCTTCCTGTCCTTCTCAGTCACAGTATTGCCCGCACTGTGGGTGGTCAACTCTATGGTCACTTTATTGTAAACGTTGCTCCAATTAGGGTGGTGATCCATTTTCTCTGCTTCAATGGCTACCTTTGTCATAAACCCGAATGCTTCAACAAAATTCTTGAAGGTAATTTCTCGTAAAAGTTTGTTGTTCTCTTCTTTCCACATAATGTTTTATCTTTTAGTGGCGGTAATGATGTATTGATAGGGTAGCGTCTTCGCATCTACCTCTTTTATAGTAAACCCAACTGCCTTCAATTCGTTCACCAGTTTTTGGCTAGAAATCCAAAGATTATCAGGTGGTGTTACAGGAGATCGCTCGGGCTTAAAGTCAACAATCACCAGTTGCCCCCCCTCTTTTAGCCCGCTCATTATTTCACTAAAGTAGTTCTTTCGCTCTGGTAAAAAAGATGCGGTATTGACAATGAGTACTCCATCAGCTTCGTTTATCGCAATGCCAGGTGTTTCCGGCACTGTTTTTCTCGTCTCTATACTGCCAACGTGCGTTGGCAGTTTTGTAGCTTCCTCCTCAATGTGCTGCAAAAAGTTGTCGTCAATATCTATCGCTATCACATCAGCCCCTGCGGTAGCCAGCCGTAGAGTGAAATAGCCAGCTCCGGCACCAATGTCGGCGATTTTCTTCCCGTGTGCGTCACCAAACTTTTGTATGACCTCGCCAGGCTTTTGCCAGCTATCCCGATCCGGGTCTTCAAACTCGTCAGAAAACAAGTCTTCCCCACCGACAGGCACACTCTCAGTTCCGACCACTTCCTTTTTTTGGCTTGACTCGTCATTGCTAATAGTTTCCCCACCACACGACATCACCACAACGCCTATACCCATAATAACCAGGAACTGTTGAAAGCCAATCATATTATAAAGATATAACGCCCTCCACCGACTTCACAGTAACATACACTTCGACCACTTCCTCGCTCGACTCGACGATCTTCTCCAAAGTCAAACTGGTGTACCGGTTGTTGCTGGAGCTCCTCAAACTCAGTTTTCCAACAGGCAGGAGGCTTTCGACGTCAGCAACTTTTTCACTTGGAACAATAAATTTGAAAATATAAGCTCCTGGAAATGTGTGCTCTTGTTCCAGCTTTTCTTTGAAAGAAACGATTTGCGGGTCCATTCTTGCGTGTTGTAAAAAGAAAAAAGGAGTTACCAAAAAATATCGGCAACTCCTTTCTTTAGCTTCTAAATATTATCAGAAAAACTTATAACGCTCATCTTCTATTTCGGCAAACTCCCGAATAGCCTGCGACAAGCTGAATGATATCCTCGACTGACGACGCTGACTCAATTGATCTTTGAACGTACTGAAATCAGCCACTTCAGGGGCCTCGGTGATCGAAACAGTTTCAACAATTACTACTCCATTATCTGCCTTCACCACATCTGACCTTTCGCCTGCTGCCAGCGCAAATGCTTTTCCAACAGCCTCAGGCGCATTACCCACACCTGTAAGTGCGTTAGCGCTTAGTTTCAAATCACTCATTGTATAGACTGTGGCATCAGCTCCCATTTGATCGCTGATTTCATCCAGAGTGCCCGTCTTAGTTTTCAGTTGATCAGCAATTACAGCCGCCTTCTTTTCGTCCTTTACCTTTTTGGTAATGTCGTCCCTAACGGCACTCAGCTCCACAAGTCCTTTAGGCTGCTCGCCAGTCATGGCTGCCACTACATATTCGCTATCCAGCTCATAAACCTCCGACACTTTGCCCACACTGCCGTCGTTGAACAACCAGATGATGATTGTTCTGGCATCAGAAAGTCCGCCGAAACGCCTAGCATTTGGTGCTACTCCCTTCGCTTCTTCTATTTCAAGGCCCTTTTCTGCTGCATTGGCACGAAACTGCTCAAGGTTTTCGCTGCTCAATGCAAACATATCTGCATCACGATACGCCATGTTACGGGTATCGTCACTGGCAATAATCTCCTTTTCTATGGTAGCTACTTTATAGGTAGTGTTTGTTTTAACAGCAGTTACCTCTATAATATGATACCCAAAGTCTGTCTCAACTACGTCGTTCAGAAGGCCGGTTTTTGTTGCATCAAATACGGCCTTCTCGAAGGGCTCAACCATGCGGCCTTCACCAAACCAACCCAAATCACCACCTCTGGTAGCTGTGCCGTCGGTTCCGTGAATACGAGCCATTTCGGCAAAACTTGCTCCCCTTTTTATCTCAGCAAGAATCTTCCGGGCCTCAGCCTTGGCTGCGCTTTTGGCTGCCTGGGTTTCGTCTTCGCCTTTGAAGAGGATGTGGCTGGCACGGGCGTAGCCGGTTGTGCCTTCTGCTTTCTTGGAAAGCTTGTAAACAGTGTACCTGTCATTGGCTAAAATTGGGCCAATGATATCGCCGTCCTGCATTGTTTTGATAGTGTCGTTCAAAGACGCCGGTAACTGGTCAGGAGTGTATGTTCTAAAAGGCGTCGGTGCATCAGAGTTGGCTCTGGCAAAAAGCGAATCATTCTTCGATTGTGCTAATAAGCCTTTGATCTCATTAATCTCTTCGATCACTGCCGCTGTGTCGTCAGCGGAAGCAATGATAGGAAAAGAAATGTACTCAAGAGATCGTGAGAGTTCTCTTTGGTATTGATCAGCGTGGCTTTTTAAGTATGCCTGTAGCTCGGCGTCAGTTACAGTAACAGAAGAGTCGCTAACAGTGTAATAAGGGACGTAAAGATACTTTACCTCAGCGATCTTATTGGCTTGAACATATTCCCTTTTAGCCTCTTCCTGTGTGACATAATTAGTTTGAAGAAACAAATTGTCAAACTTCAGCATCAGTCTCGCCGGAGCCAGCGTGCCCTCAAAGTTGTACCATGCTGCCTGCTGCTGTGCGGGCATGGCACTAAGGTTCTGCAAATACGTGATGATCTGGTCTTTGTCAAACTGGCCAGTTTCAGGGTTTGTAAACGCCTGAACGATTTCCGGGCTAATATTATTACCCTGAACCATATCAACCACTTCCTCATCAGAAACAGTTATTCCCAACCCGTCGAACTCTTCTTCATAAGCATACTTGTTAACCAACAAATCCCAAGCTTGCTGTCTGATAGAGTACATATCGTCGCCACTTGGGCTTCGGCCCTGACTCATTTGAAAGTTGAACGAAAGTTCGTCTACCTTGCTCTGAAATTCATCAAGCTTAATAGTGGTGCCATTAATTTCTCCTATTTCGTTCGTATTACCGCCCAACAAGGTCGAGTTTGGGCCAAGCAAATCTCCCCCTACTACGAATAGTCCCAACCCAAGAGCAATAATACCTACTGCCAACCCAGTTCTCTCTCTTATTTTATTAATGAAACCCATATCTTCGTTTTTAGCGAGCCGCAAAATAATATCATTCGAAGCTAAAATCAAAATGGAGATTCGAGGTTTTACTAGCCCCTATCTTCCTCATTTTGAACGGTTAGCTTCACTCTGTCAATCCTGTTGTCCGTTTTTGAATAAACGGTGATCACGAAAGGGCCAACCTCTATTATGTCGTTTACCTCAGGAATGTTTTCGTTCACAGAAAGTATCAGACCGCCGAGCGTTTCGTAATCTCCCACCGGCAAGTTCAAATCGTATCTGTCGTTGAGGTAATCGATCTCAAGTCTCGCACTTAAAATGTAATTTCGCTGGTCGATTTTTTCTTCTACCAGGTCCTCATCGTCATCATGCTCGTCGTTGATCTCTCCGAAAATTTCCTCAATGATGTCCTCCATGCTCACGATACCTGACGTGCCCCCATATTCGTCTACCACCAATGCAAGGCTCTTTCTTTCGGTCAGAAACTGAATCATCAGCTCATTAACAAGAGAAGTTTCGGTAACGATAATAATCGGCGTTAGAATAGACTTGATGTCTTTTGGCTTTTTGAATACCTCAAGCGAATGACAGTACCCTATCACTTCGTCAATCGTGTTCTTATAAATCACGATTTTCGAATGTCCACTTTCGATAAAAGCATTTTTTAGTTCTTCTATCCCATCCTCAATGTCAACTGCCACAATCTCCGGACGTGGAACCATGCAGTCTCTCACTTTAACCGTCTTAAACTCAAGGGCATTATTGAAAATTTTCGCATCAACCTCCCTGTTGTCATTCTGGTTCTCGCTTGTCGACAAGTTTTTCAAGTAATTATTGAGGTCAATCAGTCCAAAAATGGGCTTGTCCTCAGAGTACTCGAACCTAAGTATTTTTGTTATAACAAACTTGGATGAAAGAACGATGATAAATACAAAGGGGTAAAGCACATAGTAGATGATCAAAATTGGCACTGCAAACAGTGTGAGCAGCCAATCCGGATTGATCATAAAAATACTCTTGGGCGTATATTCCGCAGTGATGATCACTATAAAAGTTGAAAGCAGGGTTTGAATTAGCCCCACCGTCACATCGTTCCTCAAAGAGTCAGGAAGGCTTGTCGCCAGCCAGGGCTCGAGCAGCCCAGCCATGTAGTACCCATACAATACCAATGAAATGGTGTTCCCTACCAGCGTTGTGCTTATAAACTGGGATGGGTTTTTTACAAACCGGGTTAAAATTTGCCCTGAAATAGCTCCCTGCTTACGCAGAAGTTCGATGTGAAGTCGATTGGCCGAGACAAACGCAATTTCTACACCCGAAAAGAAGGCTGAAAAAGCCAGGCAAATGAGAATAATTATGACTTGGTTTGGATCCATTAGCTTTGGAAGCCTCTATTGCCTTGCAAAGAAGAAGTACAAATTTTGTTACCCGACTTACTCCTGAAATGTTTATTTCGGTTTATCATTTCACAAATTTATACAAAAGTAGCAGACAAACACTGATCATTAGGATCCAGTATGAATGCACCACACCGACGGTCATCGTTTGATGAACGCCGATTATCAAAAAACCAACGCTGAGTGTGAGCAATATTATACCCCAACCTTTCTTCATTGTGGATCATCTATGGTCAATGTTCCTGTTGGCTTGGTGATGGAATAACTTGAAAAATCTTGCCGGGCCGTCATTCCCTCTCCAGTATGGATTTCGCCTTCAGACCTAATAGTAACAAATTTATCAGTGAAAATCTCTTCTTTTATCGGGGTCCAGTACAACTCTTCTGTGTTTAGCTCATCTCCGTCCAAAAGGCTGATCACAACCACATTTCCCTCTGCCTTGTAAAGATTCTCTTTAGCATTTTTCTCCCCTCTGTCGGCCCTCAGGGTGGATGACTTGGTGCCATCTTTCTCAAAAAACTCGATGTAGACACCATCAGGAAACTCTCTGTCGCCATTCTCGAACTCGAATTGCGTTGGTGCTTCCAGCCTGACTCTTACCTTAGCGGAGTCGCTAAACAAGGTGACCACGTCCTTGATCTCCATGACAGGCCCTTCGTAAAGCGGCATGTCCGACATGTCTTCCTTTTTCTCACAAGAAAAGATAAGAAGAGCAAATGAAATAAGATAACCTAAGCAGACTCTCATATAAATAAAAAAAGGTCGCTGCGTTACAACGACCGTTTCAATATGGTTGTTTTTCTTACGCTGGCCTTCTTTGCAAGGTAACAGATTCCTGTACCCAGCAGCCAACACTCAGGACATCTCCCTCTTTCATGCCTTCCTCAAATATCTCTCCGATGGAAGGAAATTGCTCTTTCGCTTTTTCCATGCCCTGGCTATTACCTGCCTTCTTATACATTTCATAAGCAGCAATATAAACAGCCCTGTCTTTCACCTTGCTCTCACCTCCACGACAATCGTCATAGCTTGTCAGGTAAAGGTTACCGATGAGTGTGTAAGCATCAGAAAAAGAAGGATCCATACTTAAGGCTTTTCTTGCGTTGGCACGAGCTGCCACTTTCTGACCGTCAGACGCATTGATTCTGGCCATGTCATAGTAGATTTCAGCCTTCTTCTGGTTGTCGTCAGCCAATTCCACCGCCTGATTGTAATATTTAAACGCTTCTTCGTTCTTTCCTTCAGCAGCCAGCTTCTGAGCAATTACCTTGGTCAGAGAATATGTCGGCTCCTTTTCGTTGACAATCTTACTTGATGTCATGAAAAGAGGGCTGTCGGTACACTTGCCAGTCAGCTGAAGTTGCAAAATTTTCTTAGCCAATTTAAGATCTGTAGGATCTGCCTTCAGCTTAGGCCCCAGGTTGTTCTCTACAAATTCGCAGTCAACGGTTACTGTGGCTGTAAGCAGCTTGTCAATATTTTCAGAAATCTTTTCGATTCTATCCAGGTTCTTGCCTGTAGCCTTTTTCAAATCAATGATGGCCATGATCTCGTCATAGTAGTCAAGCACCTGCACGTCGGTAATAGCACCACCGGTTAGCTTAAAGCGTCTAACCACGTCCATAAAAGCCAGCAAGTTGTTGTCGAGGGTGTTCACTCCATTAAGTTCGTACACCTTTTCAAACATTCTGATAAGATCCGGGTATTTGGCCTTATTGTCTTTGTAGTACTTATAAGCTGTGTAGCCTTTTCTGTTAAGCACGTCCCCTTCGTTACCAAAGTACTGGATGCGCTTATCATACATTGACAGCGCTTGCTCCTGATATTGTACTGTTTTAGCGGCATCAGGCTCATTGTCGGCTAATCCTTCGTAAATCTTTGCTCCGTTAATATACAGCGACTCATTTAAGTCAGGCGCATTAGCCAACAACCAATCAAGGTGAGGCAATGCCGCTTTGAAATTATCTTGCTTTAAGAAGTCTGTGTAGAGAGCGTTTTTCTCTTCTGCCGTTGCTCTGTCTTCAGGCCAATTCCACCCTGGCTGAGCAACCGCTACCAGCTGGATACCAAGGAAAAACAGCAAACTGAAAATCCACGTCTTTTTCATGATTACTTAGTTTTAGTCATATTTACGTCTAACGAACCAACCTCTGTCATTGATGGTTGCTCCAATATATATCTGAATGTAATTCTCTTTTATCAAGTTATCCGTCACACTACCTCTTCTTCCGATTTTGGCTGCTACATCAAAACTTGACACACCCATTGGGAAAGATGATCCAAAGTTTATGCCAAAGTCTGTAACGTCATTCCCATTGGCCAAGTAAGGCAACCTCTCCCAAGCGGCCCCTAGCCGGAATGTTGTGCGTGCCAGATAACTATCCACGCTGCTAATATCGGGTGTATATTCTCCTCCTAAAACCAATTTTAGCCCTTTTTGATAAGTGGTGTTAACTATTTCAGGAGACGGATTTTCATTCCATTCGGAAATCCTGGCATCAAAGCCAACCGTAAATTTATTAAGATTTTCGAACGAAACGCCAAATCCCAGTTTTTTTGGCAAATTAAATGCAACTGATTGATCCAGAATCAGTGTGTCGCCGGGTGTGGAGCCGCCTGTACTTCTTCTTTCAAGCCCGGCAAATCGAGTACCCGAAATAGATGACGGAAGATCGTATACCACACCCAAGTTGATGGCCGTTCTTTCAGTCACTTTTTGCTGGTAGTGAAGGCCTCCTCCAAATTCGAAATCTGCGTAATTAATTTTCTCTTTATAGGCGGTGGTGTAATTGGTGCCACTGGTAAGCCCCAATAAAAGCGTTTCCGCAGATTTGTTAAACTCGCCAAAAACAAATGAGCCACGAACGCCTAATGAGAGACCTTTGTATATTTTGAATCCATTGGAGAAATAAGCCTTTGAAAGGCCGCCGTTTCCTTTGAACAGATACTCGACTTGAGTAGTGGAATTATTCACGTCGGTAGTATAGCCAATATTGTAGTTCATCCTACTCAATGGCACCAACCCAAAGCTGGAAGACCATTTGCCAGATATTATTGGAAACGCATACGCAAAATAGCTAAGGTTGGCTCCCCCATTTTTATCCTTGCCGTTTGAGCTGGACAGCGTCCTTATATCTGCCGCCACGCCCATCTGAAAGGTGGACATCAAGTTCCGGGTAAGCATAGCCGGGTTCATCCCATTAATATGAAATACTGTTGGCGTGCCAATACCCAGGTCGCCCATGGCAAATTGATTCGCAAAACTCCCCTCTTTGATGTCACCTACGCCGTAAAGCGTGAATGGTGAAAGCGTAACTTGTGCATAGGAAGTGGCACAGCAAAACAATGCTACCCAGCCCGTAATAACCAATCTAATTCCTCTCATTGTGCCTTAAAATACTGTTGAGTCCGATGAGGACCAATTCGGAGCGTACAAAGATGTGGTGTTTTATCTTAGATTCAAAAAAATGACTCCCACCACCACACATAATCACTTGCAAATCAGGCAACAAACCGGAGAACTTCTCGATCATGCCTTCAATTTCTGCCAGTGTGCCGTGCAAAACCCCATTGATCATTGATGTTTTTGTGTCCTTTCCCGGCAGATCAACCCAGTCGGGGTGCTCTATCAACGGTAATCGGGCCGTAAAGGTATGCATTGATTTTAGTTTCATCTCTACTCCGGGCGAAATAGCTCCACCTTTATAGTAACCATCGCTGGTTATGATGTCATATGTAATGCAGGAACCCACGTCTATTACCAGACAGTTCTTTCCACTATAAAGATGGAAAGCTCCTGCAGCAGCGGCAATTCTGTCGGTTCCAAGGGTGTCTTTACTGGCATAGTCAAGCACAATTGGTAACGATACCAGGTGGGTCAATATGACCACTTTATATCTCTCAAGTAACTCTTTCTCCAGATTGCTTACGTCTTTGCCAACAGAACTTATGATTATGTCCGACACCTCCTCCCTTTTCAGGGTGGCCACGATGGCGTCGATAGCAATATCAGTCTTCAGCTTTATGAGCGAGTCATTTTCAAAAAAACCTATCTTGCACCTTGTATTACCTATATCAATGGCGGCGTTCATAGTAGCGTAAACAATTAGTCGGCGATATTACCTATATAGATGCAATTATGGAAAAAGAGTTTCTTGTGATCGGGCTTATGTCGGGGACTTCTCTGGATGGGCTCGACATGGCAGCATGCCGGTTTCGGCTGGCTCAAGGCAAATGGAGTTATGTTATCGAAGCTGCTGAATCGATAGCTTATGATGACGAAATGCAACAGAAGCTCAAAGATTCGGTGACGCTGTCGGGCCTTGAGTTGTCCTTGCTGGATGTTGAGCTCGGAAAATTCTTCGGCACGAGCGTCAAGGCCTTTTGCCGGAAGCATGGGATTCAGCCACTATTAATAGGTTCTCATGGTCACACTGTGTTCCATCAGCCCGAGAAACTTCTCACGCTTCAAATAGGGAATCCTGAAGCCATCAGTCATTTTTCTCAGCTACCAGTTATTGCCAACTTCCGACTTCAAGACGTCTTGAATGGTGGACAAGGTGCTCCTTTAGTTCCTTATGGCGAACACTATCTTTTTCCTGGCTACCATGCTTTTCTTAATCTTGGTGGCATAGCCAATGTCGCCTTGCACAGTCAAAACACTATGAAAGGCTTTGATACCTGTGCCTGCAACATGGGGCTCAACCATCTGGCGAGGAAGCTTGGGATGAGCTTCGACAAAAATGGTGAAGTGGCAAAAACCGGATCCATGAGTGATTCCCTTTTTCAATCGCTCAACAAGCTTGATTATTTTCAGCAAAAAGGTCCAAAATCGTTGGGCTACGAATGGTTCGAGAAAGAAGTAGCGACTTTACTTGACAACAGCAGCACACCAGTGAAAGATGCCCTCTGCACTTTCATTCATCACATTGCCTTTCAGGTGAATAATGGTATGGATGGCCTTGGATCTTCTACAGAAAAAGTAATGGTTACAGGTGGTGGTACGTTAAACGGGTTCCTGATGGACGCTCTCAATATTTATGGCAAAGGAAAGTTTACTTACGAGGCACCCGATAGAAAAACAGTTGAGTTTAAGGAAGCATTGGTGTTTGCCTTCCTCGGATTGCAAAGGTTTCTCGGACAACCCAACGTTTCCTCTCAAGTGACCGGCAGCAAAAAAGATGTGTCGGCAGGAAGCTTACATGGAAATTTTAAGGTGTCGATATAATAGCTAAACCGGTACACCGCATCTTGTGGGCTCTATCAGCCACTAACGATGTTAAAAGTGGTTTTGGGAATCACCAGGAACCCGACTAGTCATTTCTATTTAGAATAGTAGATAGTTTTTACCTATCTTATGCTCGAGGGGGACTAAAATGTGATAGTGTTTGCTGTGCTCATATGCCGTGTTTCGAAGCTCATCGGGGCGCTCTCTTTCGAAATCATACCAGCTACATAATCACGGTTAACAAATACCTAAAACTTCTTTTGAAATCGCACTAAAACAACTTATTTAAGCAGGAATTAACCAAGTGTAAAAATAAGAGGAGCTAATTGGCAAAGCAGTAGCGCCCCTCCTCCAGAACCTAACACTCTACTTTGATCGGCCTTTGATGAAAAAAATTGCAATATTTCTGTGCCTTAGTGTCGCTCTTATAACGAGCGTTTTTGCCAATGAAGTAAAAGCAAAAGCATTGCATGAAAACAATGAGGTGGCAGCCAATATTGACTTGAGTGACAGTGCTGAGGAAGCCCCCGGCACAGCGGAGGATGGGCATGCTGAAGAAGGAGAGCACCCCAGTGCGCCAGGTTGGTTGGTCATTCCTTTCGTGCTGCTGCTGTTAATGATTGCCACGGGGCCGTTGTTCTACGAGCATTTCTGGCACAAAAACTACCCAATTGTAGCTGTATCGCTTGCCATACTAGTGGTGCTGTATTATTTGTTTGTGTTGCACAACGTGCACAATCCGGTGCATGCGCTGGCTGAGTACATACAATTCATCGCCTTGCTTACGGGCCTTTTTGTTGCCAGTGGGGGCATTATGATCAATGTGGACAAAGAAGCCAAGCCCCTGACCAATATCATTATCCTGCTTGTTGGAGCAGTAATAGCCAATATCATTGGCACCACCGGCGCTTCCATGCTGCTGATCAGGCCGTTTATCAGGCTCAATAAGAACAGGATCAAGGCCTACCATATCATCTTCTTTATTTTCATGGTAAGCAATATTGGTGGTTCTCTTACTCCTATTGGTGATCCTCCGCTGTTTTTGGGATTTTTGAAAGGCGTTCCCTTCTTTTGGACACTATTGAACAACAGCGTTTCATGGGTCTTTGCGCTTGTCTTCCTGGCAGCGATTTTTTACTTCATCGACAGAAACAACAAAGCGGACTATAGCTTCGGCGAGGATCCTCAGGATTTCACCAATAAGGTAACCGTGGTCGGCGCCAGAAACTTCGGCTGGCTTTTGGTCATTATTCTTTCTGTTTTCCTTGATCCGAATGTTCTAGAATGGGTTCCGGCCATACACTACGAAGGGCAAAAATTTTCTTTCATTAGAGAAATCATTATGCTTTCCGCTGCCTTCCTTTCATTCAAGTTTGCGGAGAAAAAGGCACTGGAGGGCAACGACTTCAACTTTGAACCTATCAGAGAGGTCGCCTTTATTTTTATAGGGATCTTCGGCACCATGATGCCCGCTCTTGAGCTGGTAAGCAACTTTGCTCAATCTGAGGCCGGCGCTCCACTCATCACCCACAATTCACTCTACTGGGGTACTGGCGCACTCTCAGGCTTTCTGGACAATGCTCCCACCTATCTTAACTTTCTGACTGCAGCTATGGCTGCCAAAGGGGGAGATATCGGCCAGGTCAGTGATGTGACGGCATTTGCGGCCGGCGGTACTTTTGCTAATTCGGTGCTGGCATTAAAAGCAATTTCTATTGCGGCGGTGTTTTTTGGTGCAATGACCTACATAGGCAACGGACCGAACTTTATGGTGAAATCGATAGCCGAACAAATAGGCATCAAAATGCCGTCCTTCTTTGGCTATATATTGAGATTCTCCATTCCGATCCTCATTCCACTGTTCATCATTGTGTGGTTGATTTTCTTCTACAGCCAGCCCGTTTGATAAAAGAATCAGGGATTATAAATTGAATAATCCCTTGTTCAAAACCTTCAGCGCTTCTGTTTTGTAGATGGTGTCAATGAGCAAAGAAATATTGTTTTTGCTTCCACCGTACGAAATCATTCTGACAGGTATATCCTCCAGCGAAGCGAAAATGTCTTTACCCACGCCCTTCTTGTCGGCAACAAAGTCGCCCACAATACACACAATCGACTGGTTCTTGTCGACCTCTATGGTGCCGTAGGGCTTCAGCTCTTCGATGATCTCGTTGAGGTAAGTGGGCTCGTCTATCGTGAGCGACACAGCCACCTCCGACGTCGTAATCATGTCGATAGAAGTCTGGTACTTTTCGAATACCTCGAAAATCTTTCTCAGGAAGCCGTAGGCCAGAATCATCCTGGTTGACTTGATTTTGATAGCTGTGATGCCATCTTTGACAGCAATGGCCTTGATTGCGTCTGGGTTTTTGTTAGATGTAATCAAGGTTCCCCGGGCAGCTGGATTCAAAGTATTTTTCAAACGAACCGGCACATTCTTTTGCTGCGCCGGAAGAATACAGGTAGGGTGCAGAATTTTTGCTCCAAAGTATGCCAGCTCGCCTGCCTCTTCGAACGACAGCTCTGCAATAGGCATTGTGTTTTCAACAATCCTCGGGTCATTGTTGTGCATTCCGTCGATATCCGTCCAGATTTGAACCTCCTCTGCTTTGATGGCAGCTCCAATGAGGGTAGCAGTATAGTCACTTCCTCCTCTTTTCAGGTTATCGACACCGCCAGAAGCGTTCCTGCAGATGTATCCCTGAGTAACTATTACACTCTTATTGTCGATGCCTGCCAAAATTTTCCTCAGCTTTTCGGAAATCAAGTCAAGGTCGGGCTCTCCATTGTCTTTAAGGTACATGAAGTCGAGTGCTGAAAGAAACACAGCCGGAACCTTAATCTCATTGAGGTACTCATAAAAAAGACTGGTGGAAATAATCTCTCCCTGAGCGACCAGAAGCTTGTTGGCTTTACCATAAAAGGGCTGCTTCACAAGTGTTTCAATCTGCTGGAAGTATCTGTCGATGACGTCAGTTCCCTTTTGCTTGCCTTCCTCAGTTGCATAAAGCTGTTGCACAAATCCAACATACTGAGCATAAAGCATTCTGGTTCTGTCAAGTGCTCCCTCAATATTGCCATTGGAAAACTCATCAGAAATTGCAATGAGCTCATTGGTGGTGCCTGAAACGGCACTAAGAACGACCAGCTTCTGGCCTGGCACACTCATCACTATGTCCTTCACAGAATGCATCCGCTCAGGCTTCCCAACTGATGTACCTCCGAATTTTACTACAATCATTGTTACTAGATAGGTTTAAAATCCAAGCATTTTTATGGCCGTGATAGCTGCCTCGTCTCCTTTGTTTCCGTGCTTTCCGCCAGCTCTTTCCAATGCTTGCTTCTTATTATTGGTGGTTAAAACTCCAAAAATTACGGGTTTATTGTACTTCAAACCCACTTCTGTAATGCCGTTGGCCACGGCCTGGCAAATGAAGTCAAAATGCTTTGTTTCGCCTTGTATCACGCACCCCAGGCTAATAACAGCATCAATGTCTTCCTGCTGAGCCAGCCACTGAGAGGCCAGGCTTAGCTCAAAACTGCCGGGCACATTCTTCCTGATTATATTGTCTCTGTTTACTCCGTGCTTTACCAAAACCCCGTAAGCACCCTGAAAAAGCGCCTCTGTCACTTCTTCATTCCACTCAGAGACCACTATACCAAATTTCTTTTTGCTTACGTCCCCAACGTTACTGCCGGAGAAACTACTCAAGTTCTTTTCTGAAGACGCCATTTTTTGGTTTTTAGAAACAAAAAAGGGATAAAGTTATCTTTATCCCTCCTTCTGCCGATGTTTTCATCAACTATTTTGAAGCGAGGGCTTCCAGTCTGGCCTTGTGTTTCTTGGCATCCTGGTATTCAGCTGCTCCGTAAAACTTATCTACTATGGTTGTGTAACACTTCAGTGCTGCACTTAAATCCCCTTGCCTTTCGTAAGCAATGGCCGCTTTGGTTAAATACACAGGCGTAAACTGCTTGTTCGGTTTGTAGTCTGATGCTTGCTGATAGTAGTCTGCTGCGTTCTTGTAGTCCAGCTGCTCCATGTAAGCATCTCCAATGAGTGAATACGCCCTGGCCTGCACCAAATCGTCAGAAGCTCCAAACGACTTCAGGTAACGAATGGCTGATTCGAAATCGCCCATTTTCAGGTAGGTGGCTCCGGCATAAAAATTAGCCAGGTTGCCAGCCTTCGTGCTGCCATACAGGTCAATGATATCAAGAAAACCATAGTTGTTTCCATCACCATTTAAGGCCTGTCCAAGGCTGTCAGCCTCGAAATAATAAACTGCCTGAAAGAGCTCCTTCTGAGCAGCCGTATTTTGGTTCGACTGATAGTAATTATAAAATATGAACCCGGTGACTCCTAAAATAATGACAGCACCAATGGCAAATACCAGCTGCCTGTTCTTTTCAATAAATTCTTCTGTACGGGTGAGTTGTTCGGCTAACGCTTCGGGGCTTTCCAACAAATCATTTCCGTGCTCTTTACCCTTTCTAGCTGACGCCTTTTTAGTCTTCGCCATTTATCCTAATCTTTTGAGGTCGCAAAGATATATTTTTTTCGATAAAATAAAGACTATCAGCCATTAAACAACTACATTATTTTAACCCCCCTATTTATCTTTCATATTACCACTCATCACCTTTCCAGTGAATTGTGTGCGCAAACACTTTAATATTTTTAAATTGACTGATGACTTCATAACCTGCTAAAGAACACCACTATGAAAAAAATCGCATTTCTTTTTATGCTCTGCCTGGGGGGCGTCATCCAGGCTCAGCCACTTGATTCCATCATGCCAGTACGGGGGCTGGCGATAGTGGCACCGAGTTCCAAAAGCCTTGACCGCTTCATTAAATTCATGGAGAATGAACTGACGGCCAACAATGTAAACACCCTGGTGTTGAGGGTTGACTGGAAGTATCAGTACAAGTCTTACCCAAAACTTGCCGACAAAGATGGCCTCACAACGGAGGAGGTCAAAAAGCTGGTGGCGGCTGCGAAACGGAGTAATATTGAATTGATCCCGCAAATTAATCTGCTTGGGCATCAATCGTGGGCCAGCACCACCTATGCGCTGCTGAAAGAGTATCCTCAGTTTGACGAAACGCCGCATGTGACTATGCCGGAAAAGTATGAGTGGCCTAATCCGGACGGGCTCTACTGTAAGAGTTACTGCCCGCTGCATCCTGATGTGCACAAGGTAGTTTTCGATCTGGTAGACGAAATAATGGAGGTGTTTGAGGCCAAAACTTTCCACGCAGGCATGGATGAGGTGTTCTACATCGGGGACGACAAGTGCCCACGCTGCAAAGGCAAGGACAAGGCAGAGCTGTTTGCCGGAGAAGTCACTACTATAAGAAACCACCTGGCACAGAAAGGGAGAAAGCTGTGGATTTGGGGTGATCGGTTGTTAGACGGAAGTAACACCGGACTGGGCATGTGGGAGGCGAGCATGAACAACACGCACAGGGCGGTGGACATGATTCCCAAAGATGTGGTCATTTGCGACTGGCACTATGAACGGGCCGACCCGACAGCGGCCTACCTGGCCATGAAAGGCCTCTCGGTAATCACCTGCCCATGGAATAAACCAGAGCCGGCCAAAAAACAAGTAGCACAAACAATAGCTCTGAGAGAAAATGGCAGTAAAGTACTGAAGGAAAGATACCTTGGTATGATGCACACCGTATGGAGTGGTGCTGACGGTTTTCTTGACAAGTACTATGAGCTGAAGGAAAAAGGCACCTCTGAAGATGGTCAGGCCAATTGCTTTAAGGCTATGTTTTCGGCAATCAATAGCCAGTCAAAATAACATTGATGATCATGAACAATCGTATCGCCTCCATAGATATTTTCAGGGCACTCACCATGCTGCTCATGATTTTTGTGAATGACCTGTGGTCGCTCAGTGAAGTGCCGGAATGGATGGGCCACAAAGCGGGTAACGAAGACGGTCTCGGCCTGGCAGATGTGGTGTTTCCAGCATTTCTGTTCATAGTAGGCCTTTCAGTGCCCATGGCCATTAAGGCACGCAGGGCAAAGGGAGAAAACAACACTGAGGTGATTATCCACATTGCTAAAAGAAGCCTGGCGCTGATTGTGATGGGGGTAATGATGGTGAATCTGGAGAGCATCAACAAAGAACTGATTCCTATCCCCAAGCAAGCCTGGCAGATCCTTATGGCTATTGGGTTTATTCTCATTTGGAACAACTATAAAGACAAAAATGCCTTCGGCAAAGTGCCTGAGTGGGTGATGCAGGTAGCAGGCATCGGCATTCTTATAGCCCTGTGTGCCATATATAAAGGAGGGCCCACAGACAACCCCGTCTGGATGAAAACACATTGGTGGGGCATTCTTGGACTCATTGGCTGGGCCTATCTCTTCTGCTCGGTTATCTACGTTTTCGTAGGCGACAGAATAGTTATTATCTCAGCAATACTTGTGGCCTTCTATCTATTCAATATTCACCAAATGAACGGCCTGCTGGGAGGGGTGCCAAAGGGACTTCTCGTTGTGAATGCCTCCAACCACGCCAGTGTGCTCAGCGGCGTGTGGGTAAGCCTTATGCTCACTTATTTTGGTCAAAAGAACAAACTGAGCCTCTTTCTTACCGCTTGTTTGGCCTTTGCTGTTGTATCTCTGGCCTTTGGCTTCATTACCCGTCCTGAATGGGGAATATCTAAAATCAGGGCTACGCCTTCCTGGACAGCCATCTGCGCTGGCATAAGCACCATTTCGTTTTCGCTGGTTTATCTGATTGCCGACGTGTGGAAGAAGACGAGTTGGGCTGGCTTTCTGGCACCAGCGGGAAGAAGCACACTCACCTGCTACCTGGTGCCCTATTGGTTCTACCCGATCTTTATGGTCACCATTGCAGCCTGGCTTCCCAATTTTGCTACAGTTGGGGTTGTGGGGCTTGTCAAAACATTGCTGTTTTCGCTGCTGGTTATTTACATCACCAGCTTACTGGAAAAAGTCAATATTCGTTTGAAAGTGTAAAGTTTCATTCATTATATAAACGAAAGAGCTGCCTGATGGGCAGCTCTTTTTGCTTCTATGACCAATGATAAGTACTATTCCATCAGGTAAGGGTAGTCCTGCTGGGCATACACGTCTTTTAGCGATTCTGACGGATCGGGCCAGCCTGAGTCCTCGGAGAACTGGACAGCCTCAGCTACCTGATCCTTAATTTTGTCGTCGATCTTTTCGAGGTCAGCCTCTTTGGCAATTTTCTTATCGAGTATCAATTGGCGAACCTGCTCAATCGGGTCTTTTGCTTTGTACTCCTCAAGCTCTTCTTTGGTGCGATACTTGGCAGGGTCAGACATTGAATGTCCTTTGTAACGGTAAGTCCGAAGCTCCAAAAGCGTGGGTCCGTCACCTTTTCTGGCACGCTCGGCCGCATCAGCAAATGCATGGTGCACATCAACAACCGACATGGCATCAACTGGGAATGAAGGCATGTCGTACGCAGAACCCAGTTTATATAGCTCGGTTACGTTGGACGTACGCTGCACAGAAGTACCCATTGCATAGCCGTTGTTTTCGATAGCGAAAATCACAGGAATCTTGTAAGTCATGGCCAGGTTAAGCGCTTCGTGAAAAGCACCTTGTCTAACAGCACCGTCTCCCATGTAAGTGACGCACAACTTACCTGTCTTCAAATATTTTTCAGCAAAGCCAATTCCCAGGCCAAGTGGCACCTGCGCTCCAACGATACCATGCCCGCCGAAGAAACCCTTCTCTTTATCGAACATGTGCATGGAACCTCCCTTGCCTTTCGAAATGCCGGTTTCTTTACCGTAAAGCTCGGCCATGATGGTTTTAGGATCGGATCCAAGTCCAATTGGGTGGGCGTGGTCACGGTATGCCGTGATGTACTTGTCGCCTGTTTCCAGGGCAGAAATAGCGCCGGCTACGCAAGCCTCCTGGCCAATATAAAGGTGACAGAAGCCACGTATCTTTTGCTGACCATATAGCTGCCCTGCCTTCTCTTCAAACTTCCTCATCAGCTGCATGGTTTCATACCAGAACATGTAGGTTTCATTCGAAAAGTTATCCTTCGCTGTTGCTTTTGCCTTCGCCTTATCTTTTACACTAGCCATTATTGGAAATATTTCTGTGTCTACGAATTGTAATATTACTTTTGGGATGTGTTACGCTGCCCTGGAATGCGCCTGGCAGATTTAACCCCCGCAAAATAAGTAAATTGCCTTCATTCAACAAAAGTAAATGTATCTGAGTAACCTGCACCTTGAGTCGTTCCGAAATTACCAGTCACTTGCTATTAACTGCTCAAAGGGTATAAATTGTTTTGTGGGCAAAAATGGCTCAGGAAAGACCAATTTGCTGGATGCGATCCACTATTTGTCGATGACAAAAGGATCATTGAATAGTGTGGATAGTCAAAACATAAGGAAAGGTGATCCACTTTTTTTTATAAAAGGCGAATGGAAGGCTGCTAAAAAGGGGGCTGGGAAGGGAGAACAGGTGCAGGTGGCTTTTCAACCGGGGCAAAAAAAGCTCATCAAAGTGAATCAAAAAGAGTATGAGAAACTGGCTGACCACATAGGTCGCTTTCCCGTGGTGTTGATCGCCCCCAACGACACCGACCTGATAAGAGAAGGCAGCGATGGTCGGCGCAAATTCTTCGACAGCATCATTTCTCAGCTGGATGCCAGCTACCTGGAAAACCTGATGGTGTATCACCACTACCTAAAGCAGCGGAATAGTCTGCTGAAGCAATATGGGGACACCAGACGGCTGGACAAAACGTTGCTCGCAGTGTACGATGAGCATTTGATGAAGTCGGGGCAATTGATTTTCGATAGCAGACGGGACTTCACTGAAAAGTTTGAAGCTTTGTTCAGCCCCCGCTACCAGTGGCTTTCAGGGGGAGCCGAGCAAACCAAGGTGGTGTACGTTTCTGAGCTTTCCGAAACCTCGTGGAAGGAAAACTTCAAAAAGGCGATCGATAAAGACATGGCCTTGCAAAGAACCACTTTTGGCATCCACCGGGACGACTTTGAGTTTTTGCTGGAAGAAGAACCGGTGAAGAAGTTTGGCTCCCAAGGCCAGCAAAAGTCTTTTGTGATTGCTCTGAAATTAGCTCAGTTTGACATCACCAGTCAGGTGAAAAGCTTTACGCCCATTCTACTGCTCGACGATATATTTGACAAGCTTGATGACGATCGCATCAAAAAATTGATGGAACTTGTAGGGGAAGACGACTTCGGTCAGTTGTTTGTAACTGATGCAAGACCAGAACGAACGATGACGCTTTTTAAGGGCTTGAAGAAAGACAAGAAGCTATTTAAAGTGGAGGAAGGAAAAGTAGAGGAGATAGACTTTTAGAGTGGAAAGTATGTACAAAAAGAAAGACGATAGAAAAAACGAGTCGCTGGAGCTGAAGGATGTGATCAGGGAAATGCTCCAGAATTACCATATTGAGGAGAAATTTGATCACACCAGGCTGCTTGCTTCCTGGGAACGACTCATGGGTAAGCCTATTGCCAGCCGCACCTCCAAGCTTTTTGTAAAAGACAATGTGTTGTTCGTCCGCCTCACCTCAGCCCCGCTCAAAAGCGAGATGAATTTAAATAAAGCCAAGGTACTTGATATCTTCAAGAAGGAGTTTGGCGAGAAGGTGTTGAAGGATATTGTGTTTCAATAAAAGGAAAAGCGGTGGACATAGTATTAAATACTCTTCTGCCCATCATCATCCTGCAAGTATTGCTGCTTGCCTTTTTTCTCTTCGCCCTTAAAAAGGGCAAAAAGCTAAGCAATCGACTGCTCGCCTTATTCTTTCTGTTTTTGGGAATCAATTTCTCCGACGGCCTTATCGGCTTAACCGGTTTTTACCAACAATACCCGGCCATTGCCCACCTCGAAGACGGCTTTGCCTTATTGCTTGGTCCCTTGCTATTGTTCTACACCCGGTCAGTAGTTTATGAAGGATTTCAGATGAAAACTTCCCACCTGCTTCATCTCCTTCCTTTTATAATTATCACAACTACTTTTCAGGTCTTTTATCATTCCTACAGCCAGGAAGAGCAACTTTTCGTACAAAAATCTATCGCCAACCGGCAACTTCCTCCAGGCTTCTATTTTTCGGTAGCTTTGGTTTATGGCCATGTTTTGAGCTATTTTTTTCTGGCGCTGAAAGAAATCAGGTTCTATCAGCAGCGAATCAAAGACCTTTTTTCGTCCACTGAAAAAATCAGCCTTGCCTGGCTACGCTTCCTGATACTGACCATGACAGGCATTCTTTTATTTTCTCTCGTGAATGTGATGGCCCCGTATGCCGGGCTTGACGCCTGGTTTCAACCCACCTTCGCCATAGTGGTGGGGCTCTTTTTTCTTTTCGTGAATGCAGTCGTTTTCAAAGGCTTGCAACAACCTGAAATATTCGCTGGCCTTGAACAAAAGGACACTGCCAAATACACAAGCTCAACTCTAAGCAGCGAAGAAAAGCAAGCGCTGAAGGATAAACTGATTCAGCTAGTGGAAAATGAAAAGCTATACCTGGATCCTGAAATAAGCCTTGAGCAGCTGTGCGCAAAACTGGAAGTGGCACCCAAAAAGCTTTCTCAGGTACTCAATGAGCAGCTAGGTCAAAGCTACTATGACTTTATCAATTCTTACAGGATCAATGAGGCGATGACCATCCTGTCCAATTCGCCCGACTCAAAGCTTACTGTGCTGGAAGTTCTCTACAAGGTCGGTTTCAATTCCAAGTCGTCGTTCAACACCATCTTCAAAGAAAAGACTGGAACCACTCCTTCTGCCTTTAGGAAAGAAGCTCTACATAAACTGGCCGCTTCAACCTAAATAATAAAGCTTCGGATTTATCTCCCGGCAGAAAAGCCTTTTATAGCCTGGCAGTAGGAATAACCTTTTGCAGTTTTCTTTTTGAAAAAGCGTTCGACTTCCGGCAGTCGGTCGTGGGAGTGAGTACAATATGTCTCCTTTGTTCAAAAAACAGAGACATCATGAAAACTTTCACAAACACAAAAACTACTGCACTTTGGGTGTTGGCAACGATCAGCTTCTCACTACTATCAGTTAAATGGATGTTCGCTCCCGCAGCCTGGGTGGCTCCGGCCTTCCTTATTTTGTTGATGAAAGAATACAAGCCCTGGAAAAGCCTGTTAATGGGGTTGTCGGTCCTTTATGTTTCGTCGTTGATTGGCAGTTACAAAGTAATGCCTTTCCCTACCATCGTATTTGTGGTGATCGCACTGATTGGTGCCTTGAAGCACTTGATTCCCTTCTTTCTTTTCCGCTTGCTTTCAAAAAGAGTTGAAGGCTGGTATGCTACTCTGCTGTTTCCGTGCCTTTATGTGGCCTACGACTACCTCAATGGTTTCGATGGCGGTGGCACCTGGGGGTCGATGGGCTATACCCAGGTGAACAATGATGCTTTGATGCAGCTGGTTGCCGTTACTGGCTTATGGGGTGTTACGTTTCTCATTACCTGGGTTTCGGCACTTTTATCAGCATGGTACACCAGTGGCTTTAGCTTTTCCTCAATAAAAAAACCAGCCACTTTATGCTCATCAGTATTCGTAGTTGTCCTGATTGGCGGAAGCATAAGAATGAATTCCCTGTGGCAGAAAGAAACAACTACGGTAAGGGTCGCCGGCATCACAGGGCAAAACCTCGAGTTGCTTCAGTCAACTTATGAAGCCGTGTTTGGAAGCCGATTGGATGTTGATCTGTCCAAGCTTACCCAAACCTCACTAGCACTTCAGGAGCTAAAAAAAGGACTTGTGAAGTTCATTGAAAATCCAACAGATCCAATATTTGCAGCTTCCCATCTTCAAATGGAAGCCTTTCAGGACAGCATGCTCTCTGTCGCTAAAAAGGAAGCAGTGGCAGGCGCCAAGATTGTCTCTTTTTCCGAAGGGCTCCTTTTCACCACCAAAGCCACGGAAGGCAGGCTTATTGCCAAGACCAGGAAATTGGCCATGGAAAGCCAATTCTATCTATTGTTAACGATGGCGTCCATTATCCCGGGCGAAGTCACCATGGGCTCGAAGTACCTGGAGAACAAGGCTTTGTTCATTGGCCCTGATGGGCAAGTGCTCAACACCTTTTTTAAAAACAAGCCTGTGCCGTTGGTAGAGCCAAGCATACAAGGCGATGGAAAGATTCCTGTGATCGACACCGAATTTGGGCGTATTGCGATCTCCATTTGCTACGACGCCGACTTTCCCTACCTGATGAGGCAGCCAGGGCAGCAAAATGCTGACATAATGCTGCTCCCTTCCGGCGACTGGAAAGAGATTGCTCCGTATCACGCCTGGATGGCCAAAGTCAGAGCTATAGAAAATGGTTTTTCGCTGCTGCGGCCCGTTAGCAATGCTACATCCATCGCCTCAGACTACTATGGAAAAGTACTAGTCTCCAATGACTTTAGCTCAGCGGGTGAGCATGTGATGGTCAGTCATCTGGCAACGAAAGGAATAGCAACTATCTACTCGAAGATGGGCGATTGGTTGGCTTGGGGGTGTTTGGTGGGGTTGGTTGCTTTTCTTGGGCGCCTTGTGTTGTCCTCTCCAAAAGTCATGGTTAAAACAGGTTCGCAATAAATTACCCGAGGAACCACTCAATATGAGTGCATTCGGAGCAGACAAAGCAAGTGGCAGTGCGGTCAGTCCAGTCGAGGTTGAAGAAGCTTGAGTTAATTACCAAAGCCAATAATTTGCATTATTTTTAGTATTCATGCGAGTAATTATAATGTGAAATATACCTCATCCCTGCCCTTCTCCCTGGGCAGAAGGATTAAGTAACTCGGCAGCCTGCTGAGCGAGCCCCCTCTCCCAAAGGAGAGGGCCGGGGTGAGGGAAACACCTTGAAATAAAGATGCCGAAACGAGACTTCCACAAAAACGCACAAGGCAACCTCTTCGAGTAAGCAAGAAATATGCGCAAGAACCACACAGCAGCAGAAAACCTGCTATGGCAAAACCTGAGAGGAAGAAAGCTGGGAGGACATAAGTTTAGAAGGCAGCATCCTGTGGCTGGATTTATTGCAGATTTTTACTGTCATGAGGCGAAACTGGTGATAGAGCTGGATGGCAAGATTCACAACCTTAGTGAGCAAAAAGAATATGATGGGGGAAGGAAGAACCCACCACCTGAAAGAGCATGGCCTGAGAGTGGTTAGATTCACCAATGAAGAAGTTGAGAGGAATGTTGTTATGGTGCTCGAGGAAATTAGAAACGCTTTAACGAAAAATTAAACTATGGCTCTAATAAAGCCTCCTCGAAAAAAAGCTTCTACTTCATTTTAAGAAATTCTTCTGGTGTAATATCGCATTGCTTGAGAATTGCTCTCAAAGTTCCCTCTGGCATATCTCCAGGATGATTGGGTATTGTGGTGAATCTACCAGTGCTTTCGTTCCACCAAATTTCATGGCTACCGGCCGCTTGCCTATGAAATGAAAAACCTAGCTTTTTTAGCATTTTTACAATCTCACGGTATTTAAAGCCCGACAACTTACCCATTACATCCCAATCACCAGCGGAAGATCAAACTCATTATCGAACTCCGGAAGCACGATAGGATTGGTTCCTTCCTGCGCTTCGAGCAGTTTCTTGGCCACATCTCTGGCGATCTCAAGCGTTTCCGAAATTGTTCTTCCCTGGGCAACCAGCCCCTGAATAGCATCAGAAGTTGCCAGGTAGACCCCTTCTGGTAATTTTTCTATATGTAAATCTATTTTTCTTTCCATATCATAAATATAGTTAACCCAGCACTCATTTACGCCAATAGAATGTCTAGGTTGGTAACCAAAAGTAGAGCAAATCAACGTATTGACCCTCTGTTTACGCTATTCTTCACCTCAACCAAATCAAACTGAAGCATCTGGCCTACGTAGTTTTTGATGAAATCGTGAATGAACTAGTACGCTGCTGTATCCAGCGCTTATCCAGGTGAAGAAACACTGCATTTGTTCGAACGTCACTTGTGGTTTGGGCCAGTCAGAAAAACAACAGGCGTGGTAGTACTAGCCTTGTAGGGGAATGATCGTTTTTAAAACGGTGCCAAAAAGAGGGACACACCTATTAGGAATGCCCCGATTATATCTTTCTATTTCCCTATTCTTCCGGCATCAACACCAGCTTGATGAACTTCTCAGGGTCGATATACTTCTTAGCTGCTTCCTGCATGTCTTTCGAAGTCAGACTTTCAATCCTTTCTTTCGCCTTTAGGATACCTTCCGGATCCCAGCCCTGATAGTAGTAAGTTCGCAGCGTGCTGGCCCAGAAGTTGTTGTTTTTTAGGTTCACTTCGATCTCCCGACGTTGGCCTTCCTTAATTTTCTTCAAGTCTTCGGCACCCACACCTTCCTTCTGGAGCTTCTTCAGTTCATCCAAAGTGGCTTTCACAAGTTCATCCACATTCTCCGGGCCACAAGGGAAGCTTACCTGAAAGGTATAGTGGTCGTAAGGCATGTTCTCAGCATTGGCATTGGCTCCTACGCCATACACACCGCCTTTTTCTTCACGAAGTAACTCAACCAGCTTAATGGTCATCACTTCTCCAAAACTCGACAGATAGTAAGCCTGCTTCCGGTCGAAAGGCTGCTCGGTATCCCAGTACATGATCACCTGGCTTTTTTGGTCAACGCCTTTTTTGACTATTTTCTCCAAAGGTGCCTTTGGCGGGCGGGGACTTACGTCCTTCCATTCATCTTTTCTTCCCGAAGCAGGTAGGCTGGCAATGTACTGCTCCAGCATAGGCTTGATCTCATCTACTTTGAATGCTCCCACAAAGAAGAAAGTGAAGTCGCTCACATCACTGAACCTGTCCTGATAAAAGGCGAATGCTTTATCTAGGTCGATCTGATCCAAGTCAGCTTCTGTTGGAAAACCTCCACCTCTGATGCTGTTGTTTGAAAGTGTTCGCTGCACCAGATCCACAAAGTAGTACTGTGGATTGGCCATCACATTGGACAAAATGGACTTATTCTTTGTGATGAATGACTGGAACGCTTTTTCGTCCTTTCTCGGGGCTGTGAAATACATATTCGTTAACTGAAAGAACGTTTCCATGTCGGCAGGTGTGGTACTTCCCTGCACGCCCTCACTCAACTCTCTGATAAATGGCGTAACGCCAAGACTCTTTCCTGCAAGCACTTTTTGCAAAGTGGTAATATCGTAGTCGGCAATACCGCCCTGATCCACCAAAGAGGCCGCATTAGAGGCAGACTGGTAGTCGGCATCGGAAGCAAGGCTGTGTCCCCCCGGACTCCAGGTAGTCATCACTATTTCGTCGTTCTTGAAGTCGGTCGGCTTCAAAAACACCTTTACTCCATTCGAAAGATCGAGCTCGGTAACACCCAGCGCCTCGTTCTTTTTCTCTGACACTATACTGCCTGGCTTGGGCAAGGTAGTCATCAGAATCTCACCAAAATCTTCGTCTTCGTACGGATCAACTTTCAATATCCTGATCCTGTTAAGCACACCTTTCACTTCGTCCTCAGTTGGTAGCACCACACCCTCCTTGTCAGGTGCGGTGATCACCACCACCCTGTTGTCCTTTGTGATCCATTTTTCGATCAGCGCATTTACCTCATCAAGACCTATCCCTTCAACATACTCTTTTGCGAAGTTGTATTCCCATTCAATGCCTGGTATTGGCTCCTTTTCGAGGAAGTTGTTGACATATTCGTCCACATAGTTCTCCGACTCCGACTTATCTCTTTCGTTATAGGCTACTTCGTATGATTTCAGCAGGTCAAGCTTGTAGCGTTTTAACTCGCCTGGAGTGAACCCATGCCGACGAACCCGCTCCAGCTCGGTAATCATGGCCTGAAGTCCACCTTTTATGTCTTTTTCATTTGCTACCGCAAAGGCCTGAAACGCATCTTTAGTTCTTGCCCAGGTGCCACCATGGCTGGTGCTGGCATAAACAAAGGGGGGCTCTGCCTCTCTGGTCAGCTCTTGCAAGCGCTTATTCAGCATGCCCGTGAAAGCTCTTTCCACAAGAAAGTCTCTGTAGTCACTGGCTTTTGTTTCCTCTTCAGGGTCGGTTTTGAAATATAGGCGAACCTGGGCGAATGTAGCTTCTTTGTCAGCCAGCACCGAAACATAGGTGTCGGAATGGTCTGGCACCTTAAATTCTTCCCTTTTCTTTGGGCTTTTAGCCGCAGGTATCCTTCCAAAGTACTTTTGAATCTTGGCTTCCATCACTGCCACATCGATATCGCCCACCGCTACCACAGCCATCAGATCAGGACGGTACCAGTCGTTGTAAAACCGCTTGATCGCTTCATGCGGGAAGGTCTCCAGGTTTTCCTTGGTGCCTATTGGAAGGCGCTCCGCATACCTCGAATCCTTATAAATCACTGGCAGGTATTTGTCGAGCATCCGGCGCTCCCCACTTTGGCCAAGCCTCCACTCTTCAATCACCACCCCCCTCTCTTTGTCTATTTCTTCTCCTTCAAAAGTGAGATTGTGTGCCCAGTCTTCCAGAATCTGAAGACCCTGGTTGACAATTTTTTCGTCGTCTGTGGGTATCGGCAGAATGTAGACCGTTTCGTCAAAGCTTGTATACGCATTCAAATCGGCTCCAAACTGCACACCTATTGATTGCAGGTAATTGACGATTTCGTTTTTCTTGAAATTCTTTGTGCCATTGAAGGCCATGTGCTCCGTGAAATGGGCAAGGCCGAGTTGGCTTGGGTCCTCCAGAATAGACCCGGCATTTACTACCAACCGCAACTCCACCCGGTCTTCGGGACGGTCGTTGTGTCGGATATAGTATTTCATTCCATTTTTCAGTGTGCCGATCTTGACATTTTTATCGACTGGAATCTGTGAATTTAAGTCAACAGTTTGGCTTTGGGCCAAAAGTGAGGGCAGAAGCCCTAAAAGCAAGAAAAAGATAGCTTTTATAGCTCTGTTTTTGAAAGATGTTTCCATGGATTAAGTTCCAGGTTTGTTGAATAGGTGAAATTAACTGAAAATAGGCCTTCAAAATACGTCGAAGCAAAGTGCCGTCCAAAGCATCTTCGCTATTTCTATTGATCCTTTTCCCTGGCTTCGAGTTTTCTTTTTCCAAAAGGATTGACTTTCCTGGCAGCAGAAGAAACTCCTTCGGTGATTTTGGCACCCGCTTTCACTATGGCCTGGCCACCAGACTTGATGGACTGAAATCCCGCATTCTTGGCCGCTTTCAGTATTCCTCCCACAACTTTTGTTGACCCCTGAGTCACAATCTGGCTCAACATTTTTCCGGCTTCAAGGGTAGCACTTTTCCTCGCCTTCTTGCTATCCCAGGTGGTGACGCAACTACAATATTGCCTGGCGATGATGCCCACACGCAAGGTGAGAAAGGCATTGGTGGAGCCTTCAAAAAGTGAATCCATTACCAGCGTTGCTGTAGGGCCAACCACTGGAATGGAGGAGAATGACGTGCTTTTTGTCACGCCCGACAGCAGCGACTCAAGCTGTAGGCTGATGTCGAGGTCTTCAATTTCGGATACGAGAAAAGTGGTGGCGCCAATATTAGCATAAAGATGAGCGAGATCTCTCAGACCTGGTCGCTGGTGGTACAAATGGCAAATTTTCCACACCATGCGTGTGTGAGTAAAAAGGATGGTGAAGGCATCAAGCCGTCCGTTTTGAGAGATGGACGTAGTAAGGAATACTGACAGCGCCGTTTGTTTGATAATCTTGTCTGCCTCCTCATTGAGTCGGGTTAGCGAAGCCTCCAATTGATCCTCAGAGGCGGGAACAAGACCTCCGGCAATCAACAGTTTATTCTTTCTGAGCCGTCTGAACACCCTCCTTTTATGAGATGGAATTTGTTCTTCCGCCTGCGGCGGAGTGAGCGTTTGCGGTAGTCTTAAAAAGAGGAAAACAGGCACCAGCAGAATACCTGCGGAAATGGCTGTTAAAGTAACAAGTACCACCCTTCCGAAAGCCTCGTTTACGCCAAGCGCCAGGTGATAAATCTGATAAACCTGATTGATTAGAAAAAGGGCTGTGAGGAAAACGATAATGGCAGACAGCCAGACCGCAATAAGTTTGATCTCTTTTGAAAAGCTCGACATACCTGTATTAACGTTACGTTGGTTTGACAGGTTCGGGAAGACTGAAGTTACACGTTTTGTCGACTATTTGCGAACTACTTGCAGAGGCCCGAGTTAAAGTCGTGCACTGGCAACTTAAATTGAAACATCACTCCAAAGAAATGATTTCAAAGTCTTCTTTATGTCTTAGAAGCCTTTGCGTGAGACTATCCCCCGCAGCTTACCCAACCGATTGAGCATTTCTTGTTTCGTCGTCATCAGAAGGAACCTGTCCCACAATGGAAGTTTGAGAGTCGCCAGTAGCATCTCCTTCTCCGTGCTCAGCTTCTTTGAAAAATGACTTCTGGAATATTATAATAATTGCCACACCAACGAAAATTGAAGCATCTGCCACATTGAAAACAGGCCACAACGCTGTGTAGTCTCCACCGAACAAAGGCACCCACTCAGGGATTCGGCCTTCCCAGATGTCAATGTAGAACATATCAATGACCTGCCCATGAAACCACGGATTGGGGGCGTCATACGGAGCGTTGTTAAGAAAAACGCCATAGAAGATACTGTCGATAAGGTTGCCGATCGCTCCACCAAGGATCAATGCACCACACCACAAAAGGCCAGTGTGTACTTCCTTTTTTGCCAGCCTGTAGAGATACACAGCAATTACAACCATGGCTATGAGCCTGATAACAGTAAGGATAAGCTTGCCGTTTTCGCTGCCCAGCTGCATACCAAAGGCCATGCCCGGGTTGGTGAGGTAGTGAAGCTTAAATACGTCGCCAAGGAGGTAAATCTGCCCGGCCACGCCCATTTCCATATTGAAGTGTACTGCCAACTTAACTACCTGATCCAAAATGATCATTGCAATGGCCAGTAGGTAATATTTAAAATACTTCACTTTGTCCTTAGTTTACAATGTTAGGTGTTGGCTTCGACGATTGCTCTCTTTAAACGGTTACTTTGACTTCGAGGTTAAACTCATCCATATCCAAAACAACAGCGTCTGTCAGATCTCCCACCATTTCAAGCGAAAGGGCCTGGGTCTCACTGCAAATATAGTCTTTGAAACTAATCAAAGCCTCATTTACCATTTTTTCGCCTTCTTTAACCGACAACCTGATTTTGTCCTGGACGTCAAGCCCCATGTCCTTCCTCAGGTTTTGCACCCTGTTCACAAGATCACGGGCGATTCCTTCCCTCTTCAGCTCGTCTGTAATGGTGATGTCGAGGGCGACAGTCAGGCCATTTTCACTGGCAACCAACCAGCCAGGGATGTCCTCTGAAGAAATCTCAAAATCTTCCGGCGTAAGCTCAATGTCGCCTTTGGCTGTTTTCAGCAAGAACTTGCCAGTACCCTCCAGGCTGACAATATCTTCCTGTGTCATTTCCTTTACAGCAGCGGCTATATCTTTCATGATCGGGCCATGCTGCTGACCCAGCTTACGGAAATTCGGCTTGATGCTTTTGACAAGGATGCCCGATGTATCATCTATATACTCGATCGCCTTCACATTTACTTCTGACAAAATAAGGTCTTCCACGGCTTCGATATAATGCCTGGTAGAAGCATTCAGCACAGGAATCAGAATTCTTGACAGTGGCTGACGTACCTTGATCATCTGCTTTTTACGAAGCGAGTGAATCAAAGATGATACCTCCTGAGCCAACGCCATCTTCGTTTCCAGTTCTTTGTCAATGGCCGACTCGTCAGCCTTAGGGAACGCTGCCAGGTGCACTGACTCATCCGTTTCCCTTCCTGACACCTTATTGAGGTCAGAGAAAACACGCTCCATATAAAAAGGAGCGATCGGCGCAGCCAGGCGAGCTACTGTCTCCAGGCAGTCGTACAACGTTTGGTAGGCCGCTTTCTTGTCTTCGTTGTACTCACCTTTCCAGAAACGCTTCCTGTTCAGGCGCACATACCAGTTGGACATATCGTCCACAACAAAATTCTGAATCAACCGGCCGGCCTTCGTTGGCTCGTAATCGTCATAGGCTTCCGCCACCTGCTTCTTCACCGTATTCAGGCGAGAGGTAATCCACCGGTCGCTCTCTGTTCTCTTATTCAAAGGAACGGCAGCCTCACTGTAGTTAAACCCATCCAGATTAGCGTAGAGCGCAAAGAAATTGTAGGTATTGTAGAGGGTTCCAAAGAAACGACGCTGTACTTCTACTATTCCATCGATATCAAACTTGAGGTTATCCCACGGATTTGCATTGGTGATCATATACCAGCGGGTGGGGTCGGCACCGTACTTCTCCAATGTAAGGAAGGGGTCAGCGGCATTGCCCAGGCGCTTCGACATTTTATTGCCGTTTTTGTCCAATACCAGACCGTTGGCAATCACATTTTTGAAGGCTACACTGTCGAACAGCATACCTGCTATTGCATGGAGTGTGAAGAACCAGCCACGGGTTTGATCCACACCTTCTGCGATATAGTCCGCAGGATAGTTGGCTTCAAATATCTCCTTGTTTTCAAATGGGTAGTGCCACTGCGCATAGGGCATAGCGCCCGAGTCAAACCAAACGTCGATCAGGTCAGTCTCCCGGCGCATGGGACGACCACTTTCACTTACCAAAATCACATCATCCACGAAAGGCCTGTGCAGATCCATATCGTCGGCAACGGGTGCCTTCATCAGGCCAGCTTTTACGGCCTTTTCCGATTCTGCTTTGAGCTCAGCAAATGAGCCGATGCATTTCATTTCTGACCTGTCGTCTGTTGCCCAGATAGGCAAAGGCGTGCCCCAGAAACGGCTGCGGCTCAGGTTCCAGTCCACCAGGTTCTCCAGCCAGTTGCCAAAGCGGCCGGTTCCGGTCGACTGCGGCTTCCAGTTGATGGTGTTGTTCAATGCCACCAGCTTGTCTTTGTAGGCTGTGGTTTTGATGAACCAGGAATCCATAGGATAGTAAAGCACCGGCTTGTCTGTTCTCCAGCAATGCGGATAGGTGTGCTCGTATTTCTCTACCTTAAAGGCTTTGTTTTCCTGCTTGAGAATGATGGAAATAATGACGTCCGTCGATTTGAAATTCGGATCGCTTTCATCCTCCTCTTTATAGTTCTTTACATAAAATCCGTCTTCGTCATACTCCTTGTGGGCGGTGATGTCCCACTCTTTCATCTTGGCTTTCAGGTAGGCTCCCACTTCATTGACAAACTTTCCTTTCTTGTCAACGATAGGCACTTCAAAACCACCCTCATCTTTCACAAAAACACCGGGCAGGTTGTTCTGCACGGAGGTTCGAAAGTCATCCGCACCAAAGGTCTTGGAGATGTGCACAATGCCAGTACCGTCCTCAGTCGTCACAAAGTCGCCAATTACCACGGTGAAAGCGGGTTTCTCCAGCTTCACCACAGGAACGAGCTGCTCATAGGCCATGCCGGCCAGTTCTTTGCCTTTGTATTCCTGCACCACTTTGAATGGAATCAACTTGTCGCCGGGCTTATAGTCTTCCAGCTTTAGGTCGGCGGCCTTCTGATTGAAGTAAGCACTGACTCTGTCTTTTGCCAGGATCACATTTACCGGCGCAAAAGTATACTGATTGAAAGTGGCCACCTTCACGTAGGCGATCTCCTTACCCACAGCCAAACCGTTGTTGGCTGGCAAAGTCCACGGGGTGGTGGTCCAGGCAAGGAAGTAGTCGTTTTCTGTTCCTTCGATCTTGAACTGCGCCGCAATGGTGGTGTCTTTCACCATTTTATACGTGCCCGGCTGGTTCAGTTCGTGAGAGCTAAGACCGGTGCCTGCTGCGGGCGAATACGGCTGTATGGTGTAGCCTTTGTAAAGAAGGCCTTTGTCGTAAAACTTCTGCAATAAATTCCAGACAGACTCAATATAATCTTTCTCGAAGGTGATGTAAGGATTATCCAAATCGACCCAGTAGCCCATTTTCTCAGTGAGGTCGTCCCACTGCCCTTTGAACTTCATCACCGCCTCACGGCACTTCTGGTTGTACTCCTCAACTGATATTTTCTTGCCGATATCGTCTTTGGTGATGCCCAGCTCTTTTTCTACCTGAAGTTCAACAGGCAAACCATGAGTATCCCAACCGCCTTTTCTTTTTACCTGAAAGCCTTGCTGCGTTTTATAACGACAAAAAATATCCTTCACCGTCCTCGCCATCACGTGGTGAATACCCGGTGTGCCGTTGGCCGATGGGGGACCTTCGTAGAAAGTAAAAGTCGGGCGGCCCTCTCTTGAGCTTACAGATTTTTCAAATATTTTCTTCTGCTTCCAGTCTTCCAGCACTTCGGAAGCTACCTTGGCCAAGTCTATAGATTTATACTCTCTGTATTTCACAGCTTTCGTCATGATCTTCTCCTGAAAATTCAATCTTTAAGTACTACGATTGTGTTTGTTTGCTATTGAGCTCTTCCAGCTTAATTCGGTCAATGTCAATTTCTTCGTCGTCATTTTCCGTGTAAAAATCGCTATAGCTATCAATAAGCAAATGCTCGTTTTTGTTCCTCTTGCCGCTATCGAATCGCAGCAGTAAAGACGGCAGCAAGATGGTGTTCGTAAACATGGCAAAGAACAAAGTGGTAGAGGTCAGCGTTCCGAGCGCCACCGTTCCGCCAAATTCTGAAAAGGCAAATATTACGAAGCCAAAGAAAAGAATGATCGAAGTATAGATCATGCTGGATCCCACTTCTTTGATGCTTTTGCTCACTGCCACTGGCACAAAGAAATTGTTCGCAAACAATTCCAGCCTGTACTTGGCCAGGAAGTGGATGGAGTTGTCAACCGATATCCCGAAAGCAATGCTAAAAATAAGGGCAGTGCTTGGCTTGAGTGGTATCCCAAAATAACCCATGATTCCCGCCGTAATGATCAACGGAATAAAGTTGGGTATCAGGGAAACAATGATCATCCGCAGGTTTCTGAAAAGCAGCCCCATCACAATGGCGATAACAAAAAAGGCCAGCACCATGCTACTGATAAGGTTTTGTATCAGGAATTTATTGCCCTTTATGAAAAGTAAAGTAGTGCCTGTGATGGTGGCAGACATTTTTGTTCCTTCAAAAAGGTCGGTAATCTTCGGCTCTATTACCTGAGTGACCAAGCTATCCATTTTATCTGAGCCCACATCGGCGATACGTACTGACACACGAACGATCTGACCGGTTGAGTCAATAAAGTTACTGGCCAGGCCTGAGCTCATTCCAGCCTCACCCTGAAGATAGCGAAGGACAAATGCCTGATCCCGGCTGGTTGGCAGCGAGTAAAACGCCGGGTTTTCGTTGTAAAAAGCCTGCCGGGCAGCCTTCACAAAACTTACGATGGAAACAGGCTGAGAGATGTAAGGTATGCTGTCAAGGAAATTGACCAATTGATCAATTTTCCTGAGGTTATTCAGGTTGAGTACTCCCTTTTTGTTGCCAGTATCAATCAAGAGCTCCAGTGGCATAACACCACTAAAATTCTCCTCGAAGAAAGCCAGGTCATACCTAACGGGGCTATCGTCGGGTAGGTCATCGATCATATGCGAAACTGCTCTGATACGAGACATTCCAAATATCGACACCGCTACCAACACTATTGAGAACAAAAACACTTTGTATTTGTGCCTGTGCACCAGAAGGTCTATCCCATACAGCAGCTTAGCCAGCGGCTTCATGTCGAGGTGCTTCAGGTGGCGCTTTTTAGGTGGCGGCAAATAAGAAAAGACCGTTGGGATGAATACGATGCTCACGATGAAAGTGGACATGATATTGATGCCAGCTATGGTTCCAAATTCACGAAGCACTACAATGTCAACGATAAGAAGCACGAGAAATCCAATGGCTGTGGTGAAGTTGGTCATCAACGTCACAATGCCAATCCGCCTGATCATGTTCGACAAGGCCATCATTTTGTCGCCATGCAGGGCATATTCCTGGTGGTATTTGTTGAGCAAATACACGCAGTTGGGTATACCTATGACGACAATAATTGGCGGAATGAGCCCAGTAAGCAGGGTGATTTTATAGCCGAAGAGAGACAGTGTTCCCATCACCCATACGATCATGGTGCCAATAAGAATGAGCGGGAAAAGCACAGCCTGGAATGACCGGAAGAAAAAGAAAAGGATGATGCCCGTAACAATGATAGAAAGCACGAGAAATAGCTGGAGCTCGGCCTTTACCTTGCTTGTGTTGATAAATCTGATGTAGGGCAAGCCAGCATAATGCAGCTTGATGCCCGTTTCCTCTTCAAATAGCTGAGCCACCATCAGCACATCGCCCACCACACCATCACGGTTTTTTGTGCTGAGAATTTCCTTGTTGATGGACACCATGATAAGCGTGGCCCCATTGTCAGGGTTGATTAGCTGACCGCTATAAACTTTGATTTGGTTAGCCTCCCGCAACATAGAGTCGAGCGCCGGTTGCGTGTCAGGAATGCTCGTGAAAAACGGCTTCATTTCCAGCCGCTTTTTTTCATCGTTCTTTACAAGGTGCTGGAGGCTCGGAAGGGAAAGTACGTTTGTGATATTGTTGATGCGAGCCAGCTCGTCGGCCAGGTACCTGAACTTTTGAAAGTTCTCCACCTTGTAGATGGCGCTGTCTTTTACGCCAATAGCCAGCATGTTTCCATCTTCACCAAACAGCTTTTTGAATTCCTGAAAATAGACCATGTCGGGGTCTGTATCCGGAACTGTTTTGGCAAGATCGAACGACCACTCAACTTTCCGGGCCTGATAGCCAAAAAAGGCTGTAAGGATAACCAGAATGATAAGAAGGGGAAGCCTGAATTTCAGGATGATATGTGCTAACTGGGTCCACATTTCCAAACGGAGCACAAATGTAATGAAATAATCTTTCTAAGGTAGTTGAGGGTCATTATTCCTTTCCTATTTCTACGATCTTATTCCTGGCAGTGAGATGCCAGTGAGATTTCGGTACAGGGAAAGTGCATGGCCATCGGTGAGACCAGAGATGAAATCAAGCACCGTTCGTAAGAGTTGATAGGTCGTTTCTGACTTTTGAATGCCCAAAAGAATGTCTGACGGCATGAGTTTGTATACGAGCTGGTCTCTATAGCCTGGTTTGTCAACAAAACGAACTTTGTAGGCAGCGCTACAGAAAGCCTCCATCAAACCTGAGATTACCTGAAACCCTGCCGCTTCTTTTTCGATTACCTGCCTCGACTGGTAAATCTGTGCCACTGACAGTTTGCTGATTTTTTCCAAGGTAGCACTGCAAGGCACCAGCGAAAACAGGTCAGCGTTCAATGTCCCATCAAGGATTTCCTTTTCGTTATCCAGAAAGGCTTTCGTTAACTGCCCTACTAAAATGTTGATGGCAAGCGCCCTCAGCGTCGCCATCTTTTCCTCCACAGTTTCCAGGTCATCCAGCTTCTCCGGTTTGTAAGCGTCGCCTATTATTTCAGCCAGTAAGTCTCTCGCCACCTCGTAGCGCACCCAACCAAGCCGGCACCCATCCTCCAAATCTATGATATGATAGCAGGTGTCGTCAGCAGCTTCCACCAGGTACACCAGCGGATGCCTGGCCCAGGCTATGTTTTTTATTTCTTCCTTCAGGCTGGTGGCTGCTGCTACTTCCTGAAAGATGTTTGCTTCTGTCTGATAAAAACCAAACTTCTTCTGGCTCTTTTTCTCTTTACTCTTCCCTTCAAATGACGACTGGCAGGGGTACTTGGTAAATGCCGCCAGCGTAGCATGCGTAAGCCGCAGCCCTTTGTTTTGAGCATGGCAAAGCAGCCGAAGCCCCTGGGCGTTGCCCTCAAATGAAACAAGATCAGCCCATTCGGCTTTTGTTACTTTCGACTCGAATATCCTTCCTTCGACATGGTTAAGAAAAAATTCCGAAATGGCTTTTTCGCCAGAATGCCCGAATGGTGGGTTGCCGATATCGTGCGCCAGGCAGGCAGCAGCCACAATGGAACCAAAGTCAGCGGCTGTGAGCGCAAGGCCTTTTTCTCTTTCCAGTATTTTCTCCCCCACCATTTTGCCCAACGACCTACCCACGCTTGACACCTCAAGGCTGTGGGTAAGCCGGTTGTGCACAAAGTCGTGGTCGGGCAAAGGAAATACCTGCGTTTTGTCCTGCAGCCTGCGAAAAGGATAGGAGAAAATAATGCGGTCATAGTCCATTTCGAAAGGACTGCGGGCAGGGTCGAAGTTGATGCTTTTGGTGGCGCCGTATCGTTGGCTGTTGAGGAGTTCTTTCCAGATCATTGCGCCAAAGATAATAACCTGATGGGGTCCTGCCTCAATAAAAGAACGGTAAACTTGTACAGTCGTGGATGCTCCAGCTGAAAGTCGATTGGCCTCTCGAAGAAATTCTCTATGGCCACGGCAAAAAACTCGTCTATGGAAACACCTCCATAGCTTCTGAAGAAGGTCTCCGTTCCTTCCCTTATCTCGCCGATAGTATTACGGGCAATTGTAGTCCACTCCTGAAGCACTCCTTCGTCAAAGAAGTTATACTCCTGGTTAAAGATTCCATTCTCCAGCTTCAGGGCGTGGGCCATTTCGTGCAGGCCCAGGTTGCGTCCATCAGATCCATCGGCATAGCCACTCACAAAGCTTTTCCAGGACAGGACAATAATGCCGCCTCCCAGGTTCACTTCACCCCGATGATAGCGCTTGAAAATGGTGCTGTAGTAGTCATCAGGGTAGACTAATATTCTGCTGAAGTTTTCGAGATAGATATCAGGCAGGCCAAAAGTGAGCTGGGTAGCCGCCGCTGAGATCAGCACCTTCATTTCTTCCGTTACCGACTGCATTTGGCGGGGAGTGAAATCCTTCCTGTCGATAAATTCTATCAGCTTGTTCTCAAATTCGATCTTGAACCCAGCAGGAAGGCGTCGGTAGTAGTCAAAGTGCTTTTCAATGTGGGGGCGAACCCGGTCTGGAGTCAACGACGAGCTTTCCCAACGCATCCATCGCCAGTAGCTGCCCGAGCGGGCGCTTCTTCGTACGACTACCCATAAAAATGCGAAAACTACACCAGCAGATAGAAAATAAGCCATTCAGGTTGGAATGAGGTAACTAATACTTAGGCCACACTAAAGTATAATAATAGCAAAAGGCTCAATCATTCTTGAAAGAGCCTTTTGATAATTTTCTAATTTGATCGCTTTACTACAGCTTCTCAAATATCCTCTTAATAGAAACTGCCTCTCCAATTTTCTCCTTCAGTTCCGAGATGTGCACCCTTTCCTGTGCCATGGTGTCACGGTGGCGGATGGTGACAGTATCGTTTTCCATCGTCTCGTAATCCACTGCGATACAGAACGGTGTGCCTATCAAATCCTGGCGGGTGTAGCGCTTGCCGATTGATTGCTGCTCCTCATAAATCAGGTTGAAATCGTACTTCAGCATGTCAAAAATCTGGCGACCTTTTTCTGGCAGGCCATCTTTCTTCACCAACGGGAAAATGGCTGCCTTGATAGGTGCCAAAGCCGGGTGCAGCTTCAGGTATGTTCGTTCCTTCTTTTCATCCCCCTCACCTACAGTCTCCTCAGTGTAAGCATTGCTCAACACCATCAAAAATGCCCTGTCGGCACCGATGGACGTTTCCACCACGTAGGGAATGTAGTTCTGGTTGATCTCCGTATCGAAGTACTGCTGCTTCTTTTTTGAGAACTCTTGATGGTTCTTCAAATCAAAATCAGTACGGCTATGGATGCCTTCCACTTCTTTGAAACCAAATGGAAATTGGTATTCAATATCAACAGCCGCATTGGCATAATGCGCCAGCTTATCATGGTTGTGAAACTTCAGCTTTTCAGCCGGAGTGCCCAGCGCCAGGTGCCATTTCATCCGGGCCTCTTTCCAGTACTCGTACCACTTCATTTCTTCACCAGGACGGACGAAGAACTGCATCTCCATCTGCTCAAATTCCCTCATTCGGAAAATGAACTGGCGAGCAACAATCTCATTTCTGAAAGCCTTACCGATCTGGGCAATACCAAACGGTACTTTCATCCTGGCAGTTTTCTGCACATTCAAGAAATTGACGAAAATTCCCTGGGCTGTTTCGGGCCTCAGGTAAACCACATCGGCCTCCTCAGACACCGAACCAATTTTGGTGGAAAACATCAGGTTGAATTGACGCACCTCTGTCCAATTGGCAGTGCCGGAGATGGGGCAAACAATTTTGTGGCTCTCAATGAGTTCTTTTACTCCTTTCAGGTCTTCAGCGGTCAGCAGCCTGTTCATGTCGGCAAGCAGCTGCTCTGCTTTGGCACTTTCACCGTTATTCTCATACTCAGTAGCCTTATCTTCAATGAGATTGTCGGCCCGATAGCGCTTCTTCGAGTCTTTGTTGTCGATCATCGGGTCGTTGAACCCGTCGACGTGGCCAGATGCCTTCCAGGTAGTTGGATGCATGAAGATGGCGGCGTCGATGCCCACAATGTTCTCGTTCAGGCGGGTCATGCTTTCCCACCAAACTTTTTTGATATTGTTCTTCAGCTCCACACCATAAGCACCATAATCATATACTGCCTGGAGGCCGTCATAAATTTCACTTGAAGGGTATATGAATCCATACTCCTTGGCATGAGCAATGAGGGTACGAAGCAAGTTGGTTTCTTCTTTAGGTGTGTTTTGAGAATTCATCAGTTCGTCTTATTCGGTTCCAAAAGAAAGAGCACCAGCCGTTGGCTGATTTCGTTTCAGGCCGCAAAGATATAGGATTAATGCTTGCAGAATAAAGAATTGGCTAGTAAAAATGGGGCTTCTGGCTCACGCACCGTTAGTTGCCAAAGCGCAATTCAATTTCATCCAGGCTCTTGTTAGACCCAACCATGGTCACGATGTCGCCTGCTCTCAGCCGTGTATATCCGTGGGAGATGATCATTTGCCCTGCACGGCGAATCGAGAGAATAATAACTTCCGGAGGCAAACGAAGGCTTCGAAGAGGTAATCCATGGAAGTCTGGATTCCGAATAACCAGGTCCCTGGTGTCCTGGCCCTGCTCCATGCCCAACAAAAGGCTTGTGGCTTGAGGAGATCGCACAAAATGGTCAAGCAAGCTCACCATAGCTGTAGATGGATCGATCACTTTAGCCCCAAGTTGGATAAACTTCTCCATATTGGAGCGCTCATTGAGCCGTACCACCAGTTGCTTGGTGCCGATCTGCTCATATACCATTTCGCAGATTTTATAATTTTCGTCGTCGGAAAGCAGCGTAACGATAGTGTCAAACTTCTTGGTATCCACACCTGCAAATACCGCCTTGTCTATTTCCTTTCTAAAGTGAAACTTAATGCCCTCAGGTATTTCGACGTCTTTTTCGTCCACAAGAGTAACCATTTCAACTTTCCATCCTTTGTCCATCAGCTGTCTGGAAAGTGCCAGCGACTGGCTTTCGTAGCCAAAAATTAAAGCATCCATCACCCCATCAAACTTGGGTGTCTCGGCTCTGCTTCTGTCTTCACCTATTAAATCGATGGCCCAGCGGATAAAGGGTGGCCCCACCAGCTGGTTGATAACTATGATGGCGATAACAAGCGTGGCGAAATCAGGGCCCCAATCTGGAAACTGATTGGCCACTGCAGTGGCAAGACCCAGTGCCACGCCAGCTTGCGAAATAAACGGCATCCAAATGACTTTATAAAACCTTCTCGGCCCTCTTGCTACTGCATTGCCCAGCAACCCACCAATAGCAATGGTGCCGAAGCGTATGGCAAAAAACAATAGAGCAATAGGCCAAACCAGCAGCAACACGGGAAGATCCATTGTAGCGCCAATGAGCGTAAAGAAAGCAACATAAATAGGAGAACCTACTTTCTTAATAATCAGCAAAAACTCAGCTCGCAGCGGAGAAAAATTAGTTACGTAAAAACTGGCAACCAGACAAATAAGCAGAGGTTCGAGGTATAACTCGTGCCCTGTCAGGTTGCTGGACATATCCAAAAAATAATCTGAGAAAACGTAAACGCCATAACCAAGGGCCAGTACTAAAACAGCCTTCAAAATATGTGAGCGCCGAATGCCTAAAAACAGCATAAGAATGCGACCTACCAACCACCCCAAGCCAAATGAGAGGCAGAGCTCTATAACGATAAAAAGTATGCTTAACAGGTCAAAGTCCTCTCCTTTCGAGAGTGTTTTTGCAACAGCCAAAATGACTGCAAATAAAACCACCACAAAAAAATCTTTGACGATCGTAACTCCCAATGTGATTTGGGTAAAGGGCCCCTTGGCTCTCAACTCGCTTATTACAGCCATCACAGACGCAGGAGAGGTTGGTATAAAGATGGTGGCTGTTAATAAAGCAACCGAAAGCCTTTCCATAAAACCTAAGCCTCGCATGAAAGGAATGGTGTCCTCCAGAAAGAAGATCATAATTCCAGCCAGTACAAATGTGACTACCGTTTGGGTAATGGAATGCCACTTAATACTCTTGATCTGGCTCCGCATCTCATTCAGATACAGCTCCGAGCCAGCGGCAAAAGCGATATAAGCCAGCGCAGTTTGGCTGATGAAACCCAACTTAAACTTCGCAATTTCAGGAATGAGATTGAGCACATAAGGGCCCGCCAATACACCCGTGATCATCAAACCGGATATCAGAGGCAGCCTTATTTTTTGAAACAGGCTTGCTATTTGGTTGGAGGAAACAGCAATAAGTGTAAAACCACCTATCAGAACTAATAATTGCAAAAATGTTGACTCTTCAATCAAACTGCAGGTTGATTATATAAATGTTTAAGATTACTATAAATGAAGGGTAATAAGCTCAAAAAATTACTCAAAAAAAGGTATTTATAACAATTTGCATCCCAATTTAATGGCAACATTACCTTAACTACTTTGCAATGAACTGCTTAGAAATGAGTGAGATTGGGAATGTCATTTCAAAGACCATTTCTACCCTTTCACCAACATGTGCCGGGTTCAAACGTTATACTATAACACAACCGTTCGACATGAAACACATCTTCTACATTTTTCTGCTGCTGGCTTTTGTAAGTTGCGGCATAGCCTCGCCAAAACAGGAAAACACAAAACCGATTAGCCATGCTACCTTCGATGCTTTGCTCAAAAAACACGTAAACAAAGACGGCTGGGTGAATTACGAAGGCTTCAAAGAAGACAGAGCCGAACTAAAAAAATACCTGGATTTGATTCAGAACAACGCACCAAACGATAAGACCTGGAGCAAAGAGGATCGGCTGGCGTATTGGATCAATGCCTACAATGCCTTTACTATTGAGCTTATTCTTCAATATTATCCTGTGGAGAGCATCAAGGACATCGGCAGCAAAATTCAAATTCCTTTTGTGAATACACCCTGGGACATCAAGTTCATTAAAATAGGTGGTAAAGAGATGGATTTGAATAACATAGAGCACAGCATCCTAAGAAAAGAATTCAATGAGCCCAGGATACATTTTGCCGTCAATTGTGCCTCTTATTCGTGCCCGGTGCTAAGGGCCGAGGCCTATACCGGCGCAAAGATTGACCAGCAACTTAAAGAGCAGGCCATTAGCTTTATCAACGACGAGCGGCGAAACAAAATTACCAGCACAAGTGCTCAGCTGTCAAAACTCTTCGATTGGTACAGTGGAGATTTCACTAAAAACAAAAGCCTGAAAGATTTTATCAATCAGTTTGCCAAAGTAAAGATCGCTGATAAAACCAAAGTCAGCTATATCGACTACGACTGGCGATTGAATGACTCAAAGGACTTTTAGAAATGAGGCCGGCTCACCGCCAGCCCCATTTTTACCTTTTCAGAATCCGGGTTGAATACTGGCTACCCTCCTTTTGGATTGTAAGGAGATAGACGCCACTTGGCAGGTCTGCCATATCAATCCTTGTAGTTCCTTGTACCTTGGTTTGTACCTTTAAAAGCTTGCCCGACAAATCTGTCAACCGAATATTGAATGGCCCAATTTTGCCTGGCTCCGAGGTAACATTAACCACCGCAGTGGTTGGATTGGGGTAAACTTTTATGTTTTGTTGCAAATCATCGGCTATGGAAAGCACTTCCGTGAGCGTAATTGAGGCACTTTTTTTATTGTTGGCTTCATCTTTTTCTTCAATCACACTCTCTTCGTCAACTACGGCAATGATAAAATACTCCCCGGCTGTCAGTATCACCATATCAAAGGTTCCGGAAGCCGTTTGCTCTGCCCCATCCTCCATCTCCTCAAAAGCCACCGCCCCTAAAAACTCGTCCGCTAACGAGAGGTTCTCATCCTTAGAAAGGTAAAAACTCACCTCAAAAGCGCCTTCCGTAGGATCGTCGGAAAGATTGGAAACGGTTGCTCCAAGTGTGATTTCTTTGGCGCTCTGCGAAACCGGGGCATTCAGATCAGTAATGGTAAGGTCTGCAAAGCCCTTTTCGGGTGTTGACACGAGTAACGAAGTGGTTTTTGACGAAACCTCGAGCACATCGTTCACTGCATACAAGCGGTATTTATAGTCTGTTAGTTCAAGTACGGCATCGTCTGTAAACTCCGTGACATCAGCTTCCAGTTCCGTGAGGGTAGCAAACGCTCCGGTTCCTACGGCCCTTTCCACAATGAAGGCAGTTTCCCTCGATGAATTATCGGCCCAGGAAAGTACCACTTTACGCCCAGTCGCCTTGTCAAGTGTGAGAGTCGTGGGTGCCTCAAGAGGGTCAAGCGTTTTTATTTCCACAACCTCGGTGTAATCGGACTCGCCTGTTGCGTTAACACCTTTTACTTTGTAGAAATAAGTCGACGACGGCGCCAAACTCAGGTCATCAAACGAAATGGTGTCAGCTCCAATTGTGCCAAGCGTAATAAACTGATCATTGTCCTCGGATCTTTGAATTTCAAAGCTTTCTTCGTCATCCGAATTGTCGATCCAATCCAGCACAACTGACACTGAAGAGTTAGCTATTACATTAAGGCCAGTGGGTGCTTCAATAGTAAACTCTGTCGTTGTTACCTCCACCACATTGCTAAAATCGGAGTCGCCATTTTTGTTGGTGGCTGCCACACGGAAGAAATATTTGGTTGCCTCTGTGAGTCCTCCACTGGTGTAACTGGTTGCGTTGACCGGCAAGTCTTTGATCTTAGTGAAAGTGGTGCCATTGGTTGACCTTTCGAGAAAAAATCCAGCCTCATCAATGGCATTGTCTTCCCAGCTCAGTTTTACTTCTGACGGCTTGGCCTCGGCAGCAAGGAGTGTTGGTGCCGATGGTGGATCGTTACCGATAATGGCTCCGGCGATTCCACTCACGCTCAGTAAATCAAAACCAGGCGAGGCGCCACCTAAATCCAGCCCAACTACTTTGATGGCCGTTACGGGTTCCTGAAAATTTATCGTTTCCAGATCGAAAGTAGTTGTGACATTGCTGCTGTTAGTACCTATGGCTGTGCCAATAAAAGAAAAATCAACGCCATTTGCACTTACATAAACGTTGGCATATTCGTTGACTCCCTCACATTCTCTGATGAAAATATCGTCCTGACCAGGAGCATTGATAATCACGTTGTCGGTAAATTCTACCGTCACATACGACCCCAGGGGCAGGCTCACAAAAGTATCTGTATTTCCATTGACATTGGTTGGAGCCAAAAGCCTCCTGTTGGCAAAAAATGCATTACACTCCCCCCCATACAAACCAGTAAAATCTGGATTGGTATTGCTGTAATATGAGTCTATCACGCCGTCAGAGAATTCAATACCTGTGCTAACATAAACGCCGACATGGTCCTCAATCGTAAGGGTGTTTGTTTCAGCTCCTTTTGTCACCTTGAGGGTCACATTGAACTTGCCGGAAGTATTATAAACAACAACAGGATTCTGACTGCTCGAAGTAGAAGGTGTTCCTCCTTCGAAAGTCCACGCCCAGGAAGTAGCACCTCCTGTAGATATGTCTGTGAACTTGATTTGATTGCCTACAAAAACTGTAGGCGTATTGACCTTAAACTTCGCTTTCAAAGCCGAATTATCAGCGGAAACCGTAACGTAGTTGGCTTTTAATATCTTGTTCTGCTCCCCTTCCTTAAACACCACCAACTCCACATCAAATGAGCCCGTCGTTTCATATTTCACCGTAGGATTTAGTTCCGTTGAAGCCGACGGTGTGCCCCCTTCAAAAAACCAGATAATCGATTCAGGCATACCCTTCGAAGCGTTTATGAAGTTGACCGTATTGCCTTGCACCACTGTTTGGATATCGGAGGTAAACAACGCTTCAATCGGCCCATCATCAACTGGCCCTACCTGTACGTAGCCCTCGATAGTTTTCGTTGATGTTGCCCCGCTGGCATTTTTTGAAACAAGGGTCACTGTGTAGGCTCCGTCGGTTGCATAGGCTACTGATGGATTTTGGGAAGTTGAGGTTGCCGGCGTGCCCCCGTCGAAAGTCCAGGCCCAGGAGGTAGCTCCTTTCGACCTGTCAACAAACTCCACCGCAGTATTTTTCTCGGTAGCTCTGTTTTTCGCTACAAAATTCGCTGTAAGCGACGACTGACCAGCAAAAATTGAACTTGAGTAAAGCCCTCTGCCATGAGTGGCTGCGATCACCTCAAAGTCTGAGTCCCTCATCTGAAGCATGTCCACCCTCACATTGGCAAGGCCGTTGCTGAACTGCGCCCAGGTTGGTGAGGCAGCGGTCACTGACTTTGTTCCCCAGATTCCCATTTCGGTTGCCAAAATTACCTCATCAAAGTTGGTCGGATTGAACATGGCCCAACGCACAGGAAAATTGGGTAGATTGCCCTCTTTCGATGACCAGGTTGTGCCTCCATCGGCAGTATACCAGACTGAGTTGACGCCATAGTTCGAAAATGTCACCAGCAGGTGGCTTTCGTCCTGCCCCACTTCAATGCTGGAGATCCACCCGTTCGGAAATCCGCTGCCAGTGATCTCTGTCGGGTTTGAGTTGGAGGAGTTTGCCTTACTAATTTTGAAAAGCCTTCCGGCTGCGGTGCCAACAAAGAGCGTAGTTGACTGGCGAGTGTGCTGAGACACCCTAAGGTGAGACGCTTTTGCCCCAAGGCTGATACTGAGGTCGTTTCTTGTGAAACCAGTAGCATCCTTAATGAACCTTCCAATGGTGGACTCCGTCGCCGCTGTATAGAGCACATTCATTTCGTCATCATAGTCTGCCGGGTTGATAAAATGGCCCGTAGCATCGTCGCTGGCTATACTGCTGCTCGTCTCCCAATTATTGGTTGAAAAGCGGTAATCGTTGTAAACGTAAGAGGCGATTTGCGTCACGGCGTCAGTCTGGTCAATAAAACAATAAGCCCCGTCGCCACCTCTCACCTCCACCGTGGCATTAATCCCCGCCGACTGAAATTGCTGAGTGCCGTTGTCCTGAGCCCCTGCCAGAAAATAATTTTTGGCTTTATCAGGATGAATAGCATTTGCGTAAAATTGCGTGACGTTGTACCCATTGTTTCTGGCAACAATCAAATCTGTAGCCGATGGATTCGAAAAATCGTTTGTCCAAAACACGCCGCCATCATTTCCGAAAATAATTTCCGATGAGCTTCCGGGTTTGTACCGAATGGCATGCTGATCGGCGTGCACATAGGAATAGGGCATGGAACCCATATTAGCATTGTTGGACCATTTCGATATCTGTTTCCAGGTGCCCCCTCCGTCGGTGCTCATATGAAGATTAATCCCACCGATAACTACCGTACTGTCTCTATTCGGATCCACTTCAGCGATAAGATCATACCATGCCTGGCCCCGGGTAAAGTCATCGGCATCAATGCCATTGTCGTCATCGTCAGGAAGTGTCAGCAGGCTCCAGGTTGCTCCTCCATCAGAAGTTCTGACAATCTGTTTTATCTTCTCGTCGTTTTCAATCAAGCCATAAACAGCCAAAGCATTTGAGCTGGAGACTGCCAGTTCAACCCTGCCACTTCTTTCTGAAACTGTGGTTTCGTAAGCAGTGGTAAAAGAAATACCATCGTCGGAGAAAAGGATGGTGCCACCACCCAATCCATTGTAATCAGAGTAGTTGTTGCGGTAAGTTCCAATCCAGAGCCTGTTGTCGGGGCCAATTTCGATGTCGCCGACACCATATTTTGCACTTGGCTGGCTAAAATTGGGTAGATTCTTCATCACCTGAGTAAATGTAGTGCCGCCGTCCGTTGACCTTTGCAGGCCTTGAAACTCACTACCAAAAAAACCACCCTGTGTACTACTGGCGATTATGCCTCCGTAAACGACGCTTGTCGCCGCCTCATTCCTCACAACGATATCGGCCACATACCCAAAATTCGCTGAAGCAGACAGCTGAGTCCATGTCGTTCCTCCGTTGGTCGACTTCCATATTCCCTGCCCGCTGATGCCTCCGAAGCTCTCACCAGTTCCGACATAAAAGGTTTGGGTATTATTTGGGTCGTAGGCAATGCAGTTAACAGCCAGGTTGCTCCAAAAATCATCGACTTTTGTCCAGATAGAGCTAGCGCTTGTGATGTCATTGTTGAACCATAAGCCGCCAGACACCCCTCCGGCCCAAACCTTTTTACCTGTGGCGTCATTGGGATCCCACATGAGTGCTCTTGTCCTGCCTGCCACATTTTTTGGGCCCCTTTCCACCCACGGCGCTGTTGATTCCCCTGGCAGGGTTCCGTAAGTCCTGGCGTTTCGTGCTGCTGCCAAAATCTCCGGGAGCTTTTCGGGTGTAGGTCGCAGCAAAGCAGGATCCATTGTCATAAAAAACTCCTGTTGCATTCTTTTGTCCGGGCCCTCTCTTTCCCGTTCCTCCTCTTCTGCCTCACCCACGCCTGCCTGCCCAGATTTGGTAATTTTTGAATAGGGATGCTCTCTTATGAAGGCTTCATAAGCGATCCGTGAATCAATTGGCCGATTTTCCTCTTGAACAAGAAGGACGGTTGAGCCTACAAAAAATAAAAAAAGCAGTCCATTGAGATAGTGCTTCCTCTTTATCATAAGGGGTCAGGTTAGTAAAATTCCAGGTTACAGTAAAAATCAATGCAACAAATTACTAGGTTTAACCTCAATAAGAAATACTCGGAAAAAAGTATTTATCAAATCTCAAATTGTACATAATGAAGTCAGTCTGTGTGTTTTGTGGTTCTGCTGAGGGAAAAAACCCTCAATTTGTGGAGCAAGCTCAAATTCTTGGAAAACTTCTTGCCAAAAACAGTATTGAACTCATTTATGGCGGGTCACAAATTGGTATCATGGGTGCTGTGGCCAATAGCTGTATGAATGCAAGTGGAAAGGTCACAGGAGTTATCCCAAATTTTCTGGCCAGCAAGGAGATCGCCCACACGGGTGTTACCAAACTTGTCAGGGTGGAGTCGATGCATGAACGCAAAACCATCATGTCGCAACTTTCAGAGGGCTTCATAGCCTTGCCGGGTGGGTTCGGTACGCTTGAGGAGCTTTGCGAAATACTCACCTGGCGTCAGCTGGGACTCATTCATGCCCCTATTGGCATCCTCAACACTAACGGATACTACGACTATTTGCACCAGCTCTTTGCTCACATGACGGTGAATGGTCTGCTGAAAAAGGCGAATTTCGATGTTGTGATCTGGGAAACTGACCCTACCCGCCTACTCGACAAAATGGTTGCGGCAGCCAGTGAACTTTCTGCAAGGAAACCGTCAGGCCTTAGTAAGTCCTGAAAAGCCTAGTTCATCAAGAAGCTCTTCAAAGCATCGAGGCTGGCTTCCATTTTCACTGAATTTTTGGGCTTTGCCATGGTCTCTTTCAGCACTTCAGGGATTTCAACTTTCCCGCCAAGCACCTTGTCAACCACATCGTAGAATTTAGCCGGGTGGGCTGTGGCCAAAAACACTCCCGTCTTGCCAGCATGGTTTTTCAGATAGTCTTTGGCTCCCAAATAGCCTATGGCGCTATGTGGGCAAAGCAGGTATTCCTCCTTTTCAAAGACCTCCTTCATGGCCTGCGACGTTTGAGCGTCAGTATACCAGGCACCTGAAATATCCCGGTTGATCTTGTCGTAGCTTCCGCCATACAATGCCTGCACCCGTGGAAAGTTACTCGGGTTGCCCACATCCATGGCATTGCTGATCGTCTTCACCGAAGGCTTTGGCTGAAACTTTTCCGTCAGCAAATAATCGGGCACTATGTGATTGGCATTCGTTGCAGCCACAAAGTGGTCGATTGGTAATCCCATTTTCTTTGCAATAAGTCCTCCACACAAATTCCCAAAGTTGCCAGACGGCGTACAGAAGAAGACTGGCTTGCCGTCGCTGTGCAACATCGACCAGGCATAGTGGTAATAGAACGATTGAGGGATCAGCCTCGCTATGTTGATTGAATTGGCTGAAGTGAAATGACGCACCGTGTTCAGCTCTTTGTCAAGGAAAGCCTGTTTCACCATGCGCTGGCAATCGTCAAACGTGCCATCAATCTCCAGCGCCTTCACATTTTGGCCTATCGTTGTTAGCTGCTTTTCCTGAATTTCACTCACCTTGCCACTCGGATAAAGGATCACTACGTTGATGCCCGGAACACCCAGGAAGCCGTGGGCAACTGCACTACCTGTATCGCCAGAGGTGGCCACCAGAATGGTAATCTCTTTCTGTTTCTTCTCCAGAAAATGGCCCATGATCCGGCTCATGAACCTGGCGCCAAAGTCTTTGAAAGCCAGCGTAGGCCCATGAAAAAGCTCAAGACCAAAAATATTGTCTTCTACCTGATGAAGCTCTATCGGAAAATTCATGGCGTCGTAAATGATCTTCTCCAGGTCTTTTCTTCCTATTTCATCACCAATCAGGGTATCAGTTACATCCAAGGCCAGCTCCTGAAAAGACATGTCCTCCAGCCCTTCGAAAAATTTGGCAGAAAGTGCCGGAATGGCTTTTGGCATATAAAGCCCATTGTCGTCAGGGAGTCCTTTAAAAACCGCCTCTTCAAAACTTACTTCGGGAGATTGCTTATTGGTGCTGTATAAATTCATTTTCAATCTAATATTTTAGGGCCTGCGGTATTCACTTCAGAAATGTAGAGGTTAGCCGATATGCCTCGCTTTTTAAGAATGCCTTCCATAACTCCTCCGGCTTTTGCAATTGCCTCCAATCCATCAGCCAGGGCAAACATGGCTGGGCCGGAGCCTGAAATGCCAAAACCAATGACCCCTTCGGAAGACAGAGCAGCTTCTTTGATTTCGTAGAAATGCGGGATCAACGCAGCCCTTTTTGGCTCCACAATCTCATCTATCAGGGCTCTGCGCATTAAACCAAGGTCGTTGGTGTATAGCGCTGAAACAAAGCCTGCTAAATTACCGGCGTACTTTACTGAAGCTTTCATGGTCACCTCTTTTGGCAGCATGGCTCTGGCATCGCCCGTCGACACTTCCACTGCGGGGTGCAAAACTGCGACATACATATTCGGCGGAACCGGCAAAGAAAGCACCTCCAATGGTTCGTAGCTTTTAACCAACGTAATGCCCCCGAGCAGCGACGGTGCCACATTATCGGCATGGCCACTGCCACAGGCAATTCGTTCGCCCTCTACTGCAAAACGTAGCAATTCCCTTTGGTTCAAAGGCCTTCCCAGCAATTCGTTAACGGCGAAAACACCTGCAACAGCACTGGCAGCACTAGATCCCATGCCGCTACCAAAGGGCATTTTCTTATAAAGAGAAATTTCAATGCCCCCGCTATAATCAATTTCCTGCAAGAACTGGTTGGCTGAAATGCCCGCCGTGTTCTTTGATGCGTCTTTCGACAGTCGCCCTTCGTCTCCTTCGATGGAGACGATAGTTACTCCACTTCCGCTTGTTTTTTTAGCCACCAGCTCATCTCCCGGCCCATTGATGGCGAGTCCAAGAATATCGAAGCCGCAGGTTAAATTGGCTACAGTTGCAGGAGCAAACACTTTGATACTATCCGCCATAGCCACCTGCAAATTTGTAGTTGTCCTGAATAAAATGATTGCTGATGCTGATGATCTCTGCAAAAACGCCTGCCGAAGTCACTTCTGCTCCAGCACCCGGCCCTTTTACTACCAAAGGTCTTTCAAAATACCTTTGGGTGGTGAAGGAAATGATGTTGTCGCTGCCAGAAAGACTGTAAAATGGATGTTCAGCATCGACTGCTTGCAGCGAAATGGAGGCTTTTCCCTCCTCTACTTTGGCAATAAAGCGAAGCTTCTTCCCTTCGTCCATCGCCTTCTTTCTCATGGCTTCCAGTCTGCCGTCTTCTTTTTTGAGTTCTTCAAAAAAAGCATCAATGTTTGGTGCTTTGAAACAGGCGTCAGACAAAATCGGCTCCAGCTTCACATCCTTGATGTCGAGCTTCTGGCCCGCCTCTCTGCCCAAAATCAAGATCTTTCTTGCCACGTCCATCCCGTTCAGGTCGTCTCTTGGGTCGGGTTCGGTCAGTCCTTTGCTACGTGCCTCCGTCACCACCTGGCTGAACGGCACACCTTCTTTAAAGCTGTTGAATATATAGGAAAGCGTGCCCGACAAGATGCCTTCAATTTTGATGATCTTATCGCCGCTGTACTTCAAATCATTGAGCGTGTTGATGACGGGAAGTCCGGCACCCACGTTCGTTTCGTACATGAATTTCACACCGTGTTTGGCCGCCTGTTTCTTTAGCTTTTCGTAGAAAGCCAGTGGGCCGGAGTTGGCCAGCTTGTTTGGCGTAACGATAGAAATGCTGGACTCCAAAATATCTTCGTAAAACTCGATCACTTTAGCGCTCGACGTGCAGTCGATAAACACCGAATTGGCCAGGTTCATAGATTCCATTTTTTCTATGAACGCTGAAAGTTCTATGCCCTTTCCTGGCTTGTCCACAAGCTTGCGCCAAGTGTTAAGGTCAATGCCGCCTTCATCAAAAGCCATGTGACGAGAGTTGGCAATACCCACAAGATTGATTTTCAGCGAACGCTCCTCCATGAGGTAGGCCGCTTGTGCTTTGATTTGCTCGATAAGGGTGCTGCCAATCAGCCCGGTACCCACAAGAAACACATTGAGCGATTTTCTATCTGAAAGAAAGAAGGTTTCGTGCAACGAGTTGAGCGCCTTGGAAATATTGGCTCTGTTGATTACCACCGACACGTTGAGCTCCGAGGAACCCTGGGCAATGGCGACGACATTGATGCCGTTTCTGCCAAACGCCTGGAAAAGCTTGCCAGCAATGCCCGGCGTATTCTTCATGTTTTCCCCAATAACAGCGACTATAGACAAGTCTTCCTCAGCCTGGATCCTATCTATCTCTCGGTTTTTGATCTCCTGGGCAAATTCCTCTTTCAATACGTCTCTGGCAATGGTGCCATCTTTTGGGCTCACCGCAAAAGTGATTGAATGCTCGGATGAGGCCTGCGTGATGAGGACGATGTTCACATTTTTCCTGGCAAGCGCTCCAAAAAGCCTCGATGCCACCCCAGGCACACCCGCAATGCCACCACCTATCAGACTAACAAGCGACATGTTTTCAATGGAGGAAATGCCTTTCACCGGGTACTTTTTTCCAGTGCTTTGCTGCGTAATTAAGGTGCCTTCAAATGCCGGGTTAAACGTGTTTCTTATTCGTAGTGGGATCTTCTTCGAAATGGCTGGCTGCAGCGTAGGCGGGTAAATAACCTTGGCCCCAAAGTGCGACATTTCCATTGCCTCCACATAGCTTAGGCTCGTCATTGAATAGGCTTCTCTCACCTTGCGTGGGTCGGCTGTCATTACGCCATCTACGTCAGTCCAAATCTCTACTTCGTCGGCGTCCAATGCAGCAGCTAGGATGGAGGCAGTGTAGTCGGAGCCGCCACGGCCAAGTGTGGTGGTTTCATTTTGTGCAGTGCTGGCAATAAAACCTGTAGCTACCACCATCGACTTGTTCCCTTCAAAGAAGCCTTTCACCAAAGCATTGGTTTCCTTGAAATTAACCTTCGATCCGCCGAAATGATTGTCCGTTCTGATCACCCGGCGGGTGTCGAGAAACGTAGCGTTTATTCCAATCTTTTGCAGGTAAAGTGTGATTATATTGGCTGAAAGTCGCTCACCAAAGCTCTGTATCAAATCCAGCGATCGAACGGAAAGCTCTTTGATAAGGAACACCCCGTGAAGCATGTCCTTCAACTCTGCAAACAGCTTGTCAATGGTGTCCCGCCCTTCAGGGTGGAGTTTGTTATCATTGAGGCGCTTCATGGTGTCGAGGTGCAGCAGTCGCAGTCGCTCCAAATCCACCAGGTACGACTCATCGCCGGAAACTGCCACATCACCCAGCGCAATAAGCCGGTTGGTAACACCGCTCATAGCAGAAACTACCACGACAACTTCGGTTCCCTGCTTTTGGTAATCCTGAAGGATAGCCGCCACCTTTCGTATATTTTCCGAGGACCCCACTGAAGTGCCTCCGAACTTTAAGACTTTCATAAATTCTCAAAAAAATTTAGTCCACAGACAGCCCACACTGACCAATCATCTTTTGTTTCGAGAAAGATTTATCACCGATTTCGACCGTCAAAAATAGGAATCGGCAAATTTGATAAAAGAATTACCAAAAAGAGAATGAAGTTGGGAAAAAACAGGTACAACGGTTTGATATTGCAAAATAATGAACTGAATGACAGGCACTACTGCGCTTTGACAGATTTATGTTATCCTATGCCGCTGGCAATGCCAACGAACGGGGCTAATAATACGTCTATTAGCCGATAGAAATAATGGAAAATGCCCGGGAAGTATGATCGACCTGCTTAAACGAATGATAACCAGACGACACGTCACCCTTTCTCTAACGTTAATTTTGGTCGGTTGCATAGAGCCAATCGAGCCAGAACTGGGGGTTTTTGATTATCTCATGGTCGTTGAAGGTCATGTCTCCAATCTCGATGAGGTAAATACCGTCAGGCTTTCACGCACCAAACCTCTCAGTGTGGAATATGGTGGAGTTGAAGTTGGCGCTCTGGTGTATGTGGAAGACCAGGAGGGCGCTAAATTTTACTTTGAAGAGTCCAGCCCGGGAATCTACCAGAGTGACCCCACATGTTTCGTTGGCCAAACGGGCAACTCGTATGCTTTGCACATAGAAACACTTTATGGCGGAACCTACCAATCCAAGCCCATTTTACTCAACACTGCGCCAGATATCGATAGCTTGTATTTTGAAAGGGAACGTCGGCTAACTAATGAAGGAACTACCAAAGACGGTATTAAAATACTTCTAGACTCTCATGATCCTGAAGGGCTCACCCAATACTTCCGCTATGAATGGGAAGAGACGTACCAAATCAAAGTTCCCTATCCACAGGATATCAGCGTGTGGGTTTGTTACAACACCGAGACAAACTCCGATATTCTTACGGCAAACACCAGTCAGCTCAAAGAGTCAAGAGTCAGCCAACTCGAAATAAAGTATATAAGCACAGATGGCTACCAGCTTCGCTCATTGTACAGGTTGTTGGTTCGTCAATATGCCCTCAGCAGCACCGGTATAAAGTATTGGACTGAACTCAAAAAAATTTCAGAGAGCCAGGGCACACTCTTCGATCCGCTACCGTACGATTTGCCGAGCAATCTCTTTAACCCTAATAATCCTGACGAGCAGGTAATCGGCTTTTTTGATGTGGGTGCTGTAACCGAAAAAGAAATTTACATCGACAGAAGCCAGCTTTTGGAATTAGATTTTGCTTCGGATGGATGTTCTTCGAAGCTCGTGGAGGTGTCTGGCGGTGGAAGTCCGCCGGCTGGCTATTGCCTCGCAAGTCAGGGGCCATATGGGTCGGGCATAAATTATTACGCCCCGGAGTACTGCTGCGACTGTCGGCTATATGGTGAGCTGGACGAGCCAGACTTTTGGCCAAATTGATCTTAAGAAAGTTTAGAACATGCTAGTTAACTTAGCTTTGTGCAATGCTATATGAACTTCGTATTGAAAGCACGCCACGTTTTTAAAGGGGCTGGCGGCCTGCTATTTTTCGTTTGCTTTTGCACATCATGTATAGAGCCTTTCACCCCAGAACCAAATGAAACTCAGAGGCTGCTTGTAGTGGAGGGCCACATCTCGGACAGTCCTGAACCTTATACAATACGGTTATCAAGAGCACAGCCATTAAATAGTGGGGGTTCAATTCCCGAATCTGGCGCCGCAGTATTTGTGAGGAATAACGAGGGGACTGCATATGATTTTACAGAGGTGAGCCCGGGCACATACCAAAGCGATCCTGCTTGCTTCAAAGGCGTACGAGGCGCAACTTATCAGCTCCATATCGAAACCACCGACGGGGGCCAATACGAGTCGGTCGAAGTGCTGCTCAAAGCCACTCCACCCATCGACAGCGTGTACTTTGAAAGAGAAAAACGTTTTACCGATGTTACTGGAAAAGAACTTGATGGCATCAAAGCTCTTGTTGACACGCATGACCCTGAAAGAAAAACACGGTACTACAGATATGAATGGATTTCAACCTTTCAAATAAAGGTGCCTTTTCCCTCCCAATGGGAGCTGGCGCCGGATGGAAGCTTCGCCCAAGTTGAGTTTTACCACATCTGTTATAACTCCGACACAAGCCGAACAATTCTTACCACAAACACTCTCCAACTCAATGAAGATCGGGTCACAGCCTTCGAACTAGATTACGTCAATACCATTAGCTACCGCTTAAGAACGATGTACAGCGTGTTGGTACGTCAGTATGCTCTTGACGAAAGGGGGCATTCTTATTGGAGCCAATTGAATAAAAATTCCGAAAACCTTGGCACTCTATTCGACCCAACTCCCTATCCCATTGTTGGCAACCTAACAAGCAGTACTAGTCCGGATGAGGTAGTACTTGGCTATTTTGATGCCAGCTCAGTCGAAGAAAAGAGGCTGTATGTAACAAGGGACGAGCTTGATGACCTTGGGCTATCCTTCCCGACCAATCCTTGTGTGCTGCAGGCCGATACTGTAAAGGGTGGCTATGACGAAATGCTCCTTCGGCTTAGCTGGGGGCAACGGATAATCACAATTCCGGGATTTGGAAGCGGTGCTTTGATAATGGGCCCAGCAGAATGCAGCGACTGTCGTTTGCTCGGCGATGCTGATGCTCCTGATTTCTGGGAAAACTAATTTCTAAAATCAGTATCTTTCTCGTCACGCATGAAACACTCAAAAATCCTTCTCCTGCTTCCTATAGCATTTTTTTGCTGTAGCGATCCTTCACTCACTCCAGCGTCGTTGCTTGAAAAATCCATAGAAGTCCACGACCCAAACAACTACTGGCCCCAGCTTGACAACCGCTTCCACATGTCCATCAAGCGAGATGGGAAAGCAGAAAGGCACTTCTCTATTCTTATTAATAATCCTGAAGGCATTTTTGAATATGCCCTGCAGCAGGGCGACAGCACCGTCACGCAGGGAGTACGACATGGTGAGTATTACGTCTCGATAAATGGCAGTTCAAACTTCAATGATGAAATAAAAACTAAATTTCAGCTAAGTGAAGAGCGAACCCAGTACCTCAAAGAGGTATACGAATACCTATACGGCGTGCCGATGAAGCTCAAAGACCCTGGAACCATTATAGCCCCTGTTTTGAATGAAGAGACATTTAACGGAAAGGCCTGTTGGGTAGTGAAAGTGACTTATGAGCCCTCCACTGACGATGAAACCTGGTATTTCTACATTGACAAGGAGACCTTTCTCCTGGCCGGCTATCGTTTCTATTTTGACGAGAGCAAAGGGGAGGGGGAGTTCATTTTTGTTGACAGCTATCAATCGCTGAATGGCTTACAGCTTCCTAAACTCAAAAAATGGCATTGGAACAAAGACAGTACTCACTTCAGAACCGACGAATTGCTCAAAATAGAGTAGCTATTGTCCTGAAGCCCTACTCCTTCAACACCATATCAATACACATCACCGCACCCAAAATCAGAATCCTCAAAGGGTGGTCGGCAGGCACTTTGTCGTTGATCTGAAGCATATAATTGTCTGCAGAGGTAAACATCTCCCGGCCCAACCCTGCCCATTGTTTGCTCACTTGCGCAAATTCAACATTGTCTTTGACGAACTTGAAATCCCAACTTGTCCACCGGCCCTGAAGTGTACACATAAATGTTTCGCTGGCATCCAGCACGTCAAACTTCCCTCCGATGGAAAAGAACTTCTGTTTGAATTTACCCACCAATTGGTCGTTCGCATCTAGTACTTCCACATTCGACAGAATGATAGATACTCCCCGCTTCACTGTCAAAAGCTTTTCACCCATGGGCGTCCTGATCTCAATGTGAAACGGTGTCATCCTCTTATAGTCAGTGAACCTTAATATTTTCGAAAAGAACCCCAGGTTTTCCTCCCGACAGTGAAGGATCACTTCCTGTGAGTTCGGGTCATGGATGTCGTAATTGTTGGCTGCTTTGAAAACACCTGTGTGTTCTTTGACAAAGAATAAGTTGCGGTTGAGTGCTGCGTTCATAAATAATCTGTTGGCGGATAACTATCAATAATATGTTTGGAGAAAAGTAATCAAAAATGAGCTTCCAGTACAGTCCCATTATTCATAATGAGTCCACATTCTAAGCACTTTTACAGTTTTCTCTTCTTCCAGTACCTGGTAAACAAGTCGATGCTGAATATTAATCCTGCGGGAATAGGCTCCAGACAAATCACCGAGAAGTCTTTCATAAGGGGGGTAGTCTTGAAAGGGGTTAGACTCCAATATTTTGAGAAGCTCCTCTACTTTAGATTTGAGCCCTCCAGATGCCGCTTTTTTCGCATCCTTCTGCGCCTGTATTGTGTAAACCAGCTTGTAATTGTTCACCAATCCAACTTATCTGTTGTTTTTTCGAGAGGTGTTTTCAATCCATCCATGATGGACTCTCTCATCCCGGGAATCGAAGTCAGGTAAAGTGTTTCCTGAATAGCACGCCAGTCTTCTTCACTTACCAGCACAGCGTTATTCCTCTTTCCAGTAATCTGAACGGGTTGGTGAGTCTCGGTGGCCTCGTCTATGAGCTTGTAGATATTCTTCCTGGCTTCTGTAATTGATAAGCTCTTCATAGCATAAACGTACGCTTTTGCGTACTTTTTAGCAAGGTTCCAATAAAAAATGTCAACCCAAAAACGAAATCAGCACCCCACCAGCCATGGCTGATCCTATCACTCCAGAGATATCGCTGGCCATGACATATTGTAGCCGGAGCTTTAATATGATTAAAGAACAGACCAAGAGTAGTTGAGAAAATATCCGTGAGTTTGGCTTTCAACTACTCTATAATAATCCTCCTAATTATGCTTTGACCACCAGCAAGCTTCACATCTAGCAGATAAAGTCCGGGATTTACAGCATAGGAGTGAAGGTCTATAGTTAGTAAGCTTTTTTCTTCTATTCCAACATTCTTGTAAACCACCTTCCCTGACAAATCATAAAGATGAATGGCTCCAATATTG